>JAILBN010000016.1 GCA_024680915.1 Treponemataceae bacterium
CAACGTAAACGACCCTCGCATAAAAAAATGGCTTGGAGAAGTCGTCGGAAAAGAAAGCGAAGATTTTACCCGCCACGATAAATGGCTTTGCATGATGTACCCACGACTCAAACTCTTACAGAAACTTCTGAGCGAAGACGGGTGTCTTGTTATAAGTATTAGTTTTCATGAACTAAATAATTTAGTTCTATTATTAAAAGAACTTTTTTCAACTCGTCAAATTGTAACAATTACCGTTCAAACATCAGGCGGCAAACCTTCCAAGGGGTTTAATTATGCACAAGAATATTTAGTATTTGTTGTTTCTCAAGACTTTAAACCAAACTCTATGAGTTTTAATGGAGGTAATGTCAGAACTCCTTTTGAAGGTCTTACTCTTGCAACCTTTGATAAAACACAACGTCCAAATCAGGTTTATCCAATATTTATAAATGAAGAAAAAGGAACTTTTGAAGGTGTTGGCAAGTCTTTACAACAATTAATCGACGAAGGACTGTATAAGGATGATAAAGCAAATTTTAAATACGATTACTCTGTTGCACCAAAAGGTTGTGTTGCAGTATGGCCAGTTACATCAAAAGGAAAATATTGTGTATGGAGACAAATATCTTCTAGATTACAAAAAGATTGGGAAAAGGGATATATAAAGGTTTCAAGAAACAAGTCTAATTCAAATCAAAATGAATTTAGTATTCAATACCTTCCTGCAGGTGTAATAAAAAAAATCTCAACAGGAGAATTAAAAGTTATAGGAAAGGAAGAAGATTGTCCAACATTATGTTTTGGTGAAAATCAAACAGTTGGTAGTCAAATACCGACGATATGGACAGAAAAAGATTTTTATACCGTTAAAGGTACTGAATTATTAAAAGAGATTTTTCCAGATAATCCACAAACTTTTTCTTATCCAAAACCTTTACAACTTGTTCAAAATGTTATTGAAGCCATTTCGGACAAAGATTCCATCATCCTTGACAGCTTTGCCGGTAGTGGAACAACTGCCCATTCAGTACTCAATATGAATAAAGCCGACGGCGGCAACCGTAAATTTATCTTAATAGAAATGATGGACTATGCAGATTCAATTACTGCAGAGCGAATAAAACGAGTAATCAAGGGGTATGCCGACAAAGAAGGTACAGGTGGTGATTTCAATTTCTATGAACTAGGAGAACCTCTCCTCATCAATAATCTTTTGAATGAGAAAGTAGATACTCAGACAATACGCAAATACATCTGGTTTACGGAAACAAACACAAAAATGGTGGTTTCGACGGGCTCAACCACCGCAAGCGAAAACAAATATTTCCTTGGTAAAAATTTTGGTGCTGCTTACTGGTTCTATTATGAAAAAGACAAAACCACAACACTTGATATTGATTTTCTCTCGACAATAAAAGGCAAATACGACCAGTACATAATTTATGCGGATATCTGCCTTATTCCACAAGAGTTGTTACAGAAGAACAACATCATCTTTAAGAAAATTCCAAGGGATATAAAGAAGTTTTAAAAACTGTGATATAATAATCCAAACAGGAGGTGTACTATGAGCGCTACTAAGTTGAAGAATGAAGTTACAACAATGATAAACTCTATGTCTGAATCCCAATTAATGTATGTTTTGCAATTTATGCGTTTTATAAATCAGCAGGGTGAAGCTTTGGATGGCCGACAAAAACAAAACAAAAAGAGCTTTAAATTTAAGAATAAAACTCCTGTTACTATGGAAAAACTTGAATCTTTCGCTATTGTTTCAGGCAATGCGGATAACGCTCAGAATTATGTCAATAAAATGAGGGCAGATCGTGCCTTCTAGATTTTTTTTGGATACAGCTCCGCTTATTTATTTTCTTGATAAATCTTCATTGTATTTTGAAAAAATGAAACATTTTATTTTTAAAAGTGCAACAGAGGATTCTCAGTTTTATACTTCCGTCATTACTGATATGGAATATTCTGTAATTCCATATCGGAATGATAATAAAAAAAAACTGGATAATTACTATGCATTCCAGAATTATCTCGGTATAAAAAAAATAGATATAAATACTGAAATTGCCAATTATGCGGGATTTTTACGTTCAAAATATGATTTTCTAAAAGGACTTGATGCATTACAGCTTGCTTCAGCTCACTTTTACGAATGCGATTTTTTTGTAACAAATGACAAGTCCTTGTTGCAGGTTCAGGAAATAAAGAATTCTCTTCTAGTCAGCAATATGTAATATTTAAAGGTCATTTTATGGAACTTAAATCATATCAGGCACGAACAATACAGGAACTCAAAGAATTTATTAGTTTTACTAAAACTTCAAAGAATGCAGCCGAAGCTTATGAAAAATACTGGAAATCAAAAGGAATTATTCCTACCTCAGATGCAAATATAAAACCTTACAACGATTCTGTAAAAAATGCTCCTCATGTTTGCCTTAAAGTTCCAACCGCCGGTGGCAAAACTTTTATTGCCTGTAGTTCCCTAAAAGCCATTTTTGATGAATATTCTGCAATTCAGAAAAAAGCTGTTGTCTGGCTTGTCCCATCAGATTCGATTCTGGAACAGACAAAAGTTGCCTTAAAAAATCCTAATCATCCATACCGACAGCGTATTAACATTGATTTTGCAAACCGTGTTGAGGTTTATGAAAAACATGAACTCTTACAGGCACAGGGATTTTCTGTTACTTCGATAAATGAAAATTTGAATATTTTTGTTCTCAGTTTTGATAGTCTTCGTACAAGTAAAAAAGAAGGCCGCAAGGTTTATCAGGATAATGGTTCCCTTATGGGCTTTGCAGATGAAATTGGAGTTGATATTAACTCTGGCGAAGAAATAAGCCTTATAAAAGTTATTTCTTCATTACATCCAGTTGTAATTGTTGATGAAAGCCACAATGCAGTATCGGAACTTTCGATTGACATGCTCAATGTTTTACAGCCATCTTTTGTTCTCGATTTTACAGCAACACCGCGCGAAAGTTCAAATATCATAAGTTTTGTAACCGCTCAGGAATTGAAAAATGAAAACATGGTAAAGCTGCCGGTTATCATTCAGAACAATTCTAAAATCGAAGGAGTAATTGGAAATGCACTTCATCTTCGCCGAGTACTTGAACTAAAAGCAAAAGAATGTGAAAAGAATTATGGAACTCCATATATACGCCCTATTGTTCTTTTTCAGGCACAGCCAAAATCAGGTGAAGAAGCAACAACCTTTGAAAAACTTAAACAGATTCTTATTACCGCAGGCTGTAAAGAAGAAGAAATTGCAATTAAAACTGCTGATATCAACGAGCTCAAAAATATAAATCTTATGAGTAATCGTTGTAAAATCAAATATATCATAACAGTTAATGCCCTAAAGGAAGGTTGGGACTGTCCTTTTGCTTACATTCTTGCAAGCGTTGCAAATCGTAGTGCAGATGTAGATGTGACCCAGATTCTTGGTCGAATTTTACGTCAGCCTTATGTTCAGCACTTACCGGATGAAAATCTAAACACAAGTTATGTCCTTACAAACTCAAATGACTTTTTCAAAACTGTAGAAAGAATTGCTTATACTCTTAACCAGAATCATTTTACTGGAAAAGATTTCAGAGCTTACGAAGAAAACGAAAAGATTATAGAAACTCCTGCAGCTGTTCCAGAACAATCAGAATTAGACTTTACATCGCAAACAGTTGATTCAAAAATTACAGATAATTCAAATACTCAAGGAAGCGATGATCTTAATAATGCCGATTCTTCTTTAATCGGTTTCTATGATGATTTAGATACTGAGGATACTGCGAGTGTTCCAACTTCTGTAACAGGCTATGAAAACTCAATTCCTGAATGCACAAAGTCGATTTTGGAACAGGCTCAGAACGCCGCAAGCCAATCTACACAGGAAAAAGAAGAAAATAAAAATCAGCAAATAGAGGTGCCCGAATTGCAGAGTCAGCTTAAAAAGAATCAGTATGCAATGAAAGAAGAATTCAAAGATTTTGCTTCATCATTAAAAATACCTCAGTTCAGTCTGCCGGGAAATTTTCCGCAACAGTTCAATTTTGATAATTTTGATTTAGAAAACAGTGGAACTAAATTCTATAAGTCATATCTTTTACAGGGGTTTGAACTTAGTAAAGAAGATACAAAAATCAACTTTGCCGCTGATATAGAAATGTATGAAATTGATTCAAGCGAAAACCAGTATCAACAGATGACTTTCAAGCGCATAACAGGAACAGAACTTGAAAACATAAAAAAGATAATCTGTGACAAAAACCAAAAAAAAGAATCAAGAATTGAAATCGCAAAATCTCAAGTTATGGAAATTATGGGTAGTAAATATCCAATCGATGATAAGGAACTTGCCACATACATTGAACATATTCTCAAAAACTTTACAGGAGAAGAATTTGAAAAGTTTGCATCGAACATCCTGCTTTATTCAAAAACAATCAGTGATAAAATCGATGAACTAAGCGATGCATATTGCGAACCAAAATTCTATAACAATGTGGAAGCAGAAAAAATACAATTAAACTACTGGTATGAGCTTCCTGAAATAATGACAATTCCTAATCCAACAACTTTATCAATTCAAAAATCCCTTTATGAAAAAGAAGGCGAGATGAATGATTTTGAAAAACTAGTGATTTCAGAAGTTGCCGCTTTACCAAATGTAGAATGGTGGCACAGAAATCCTTCCAAAGGCGAAGGCTTTGAAATCAACGGTGTTACAAATCATTACCCCGATTTCATTATCAAAACAACAAGCGGAAAAATTATCATACTCGAAACAAAAGGGGATCATTTAATAGCGACTAAGAAAATCAAACTCGGAAATACCTGGGCACAAAATGCCGGAAAGCAATTCAAGTATTTTCTTGTATATGATAAATTGCAAGTAGAAGGAACAAAAACAAAAGAACAATTCTTGGACTTGATGAAAGAATTGTAACGAAAATTGGTTGTACGCGACTGTATGTGCAACCGCCAATAGTAATTGATGCAAAGAATTATGTGGACTAAAACAAGCTGATAAATTTCAGACTTGTAAAGATAGAGCAAAGTTCATTTCCTTATGCTTTGAATTTTGGAAACGATACAAAAGAAATCTTGGATTATCTTCAAGGGATTTTCAGTACAATCGTTTTGAAAGATGTTGTTGCCCGAAACAAAATCGCAGACCCAGAAATGCTTGAAAGTGTCGTCCGTTTTATTTTCAGCAGTATAGGCAGCCCTATTTCCGCAAAAAAAATCGCCGACACAATGGTATCTTCAGGTCGAAAAATCGATGCAAAAACTATAGAAAAATACATTTCTGCATTGCAAAACAGCTTTATCATCTACGAAGCCAAACGATACGACGTTAAAGGCAAGAAATACTTAAAACTTCTGGAAAAATACTATTCTGTTGATATAGGTTTCCGTTTCCTTCTTTTGGGACAAAAGGCGAACGATATTGGTCATATTCTGGAAAATATCGTATATCTAGAACTAATCCGCCGGCGTTATGAAGTCTATGTGGGTAAATTCGATGACATGGAAATTGATTTTGTCGCACAGAATCAAGAAGGAAACCTATACGTTCAAGTTGCTGCAACGGTCAGGGACCAAAACACACTGGAAAGAGAACTGCGCCCTCTTAATATTTTGAGGGACAGTTACCCCAAACTCCTTCTAACGCTGGATGATGACCTTGTGGCAGATTACGATGGCATAAAAAGAAAGAACGTCCTAGAATGGCTTATGGAGTAAAAGCCATAGTATCTCGCGTAGGTTCCCTAAATACTCTTTCTAACGAGGCGCAGAATATCTTTTTTCGTCAGAGTCTGGGCAGGCTTGAAATCAGCGGATTTCATGTACTCCAAAATACTGTGAAGATACTGACGCCGTACAGGATCCAGACCAGTACAGGCGGATGCGACCATTTCCGGGGACAGAGGGGAAGAGGCAACGACAAGCCGTCCCTTTCCTACCCTGCACTCAAAAAGCATTGCAAGCTTATGGCTTCTGAACCAGGTATCCACTGGCTGAACAAGGGGCTCCAGGCTCTCAGGAAGCTGATCCAAAACCATGGAGGAGGCATCGTGCATCAGGTACCACCACTGCCAGTCCGCCCAATTTTCTGTGGGGAAGGCTTTGAAAATCGGGTGGGAATTACGGCATAGGACTCCTAAAGTATGGGGGCCCTGTCCTTCCGTCCAAGCTGTATTCCAAAAAACTGAGGAAAAGCCTGTCTTTACGTCAGTTTCGACCCTTTCTGAAGGCAGAAGCAGCAAGGCACTGCCGCCATTTTCAAGGGTCTCAAAGAGCTTTTCATCAGGTCTGTCAGAGACGTAAAGTCCCGCCCTATCCAAGTCCACAGTCTTAGGATAAAGCCAGAAATTCCAGCTGTTACGGCATTTCACGGAACTTGGCGCAGCTGACTCATTACTGGCAGCTGCGGAATCTGGCGCACCCGACAGGCCGTTAGAATCTGGTGCATCCCATACGTTGCGAGAATCTTCCACAAGCTCCACGGTGAAGGTATAGCCGCATGGGGCAGAAAGCTTATTCAGCGGAACAGAAACTTGGCCCGCATCATAAACCCCACACGAACCGGCAGAAAAGCTGAACTCGCCAGTTAGAACAGCCGCCGGAATATCACCCCTATGGGGAACCGGCCCTGCAGCAATGGGGCTTACATACCATTTCACAGTAAGGCTTTCCTGATCAGCTGCCTGGGACTCGCCCACTCCTGCCTTTGCCTTACCAGACTTCTCGTAGCGATATAGCTTTATATTGAATACCGCCTTCTCATCCTCTGTAAATACACGTTTTTCCATAAGGCAGAGGAGGACGCTGCTTCCGCAGAAGGCATGAAAATCCTCCTTGGAGCAATAGCCCTTCTCCTTCCAGAAGGCATTTAACACACCCACAAGAGCAGTTCCCTGCCCCGGAAAATCGTTAAGACCCAAAAGCTGGAAGCCGCTGGAAAGCCCTGTCCTAAGGTTTTTCTCCACTTCCTCCTTATAGCAGAGCAGCTGATGCTTGCCGGAAACCTCAAGGAATTTATCCGCCAGAGGAAGAAGACCCCTTCTTTCCAAAATATCCTTGAAAACCTCATAATTTCTGGGCTTAAGGTAGCCAGTATACAAAGCCATCTCCTTAAAATCCGGGAAGACACACCACTGCCCCATCTCGTGAACGATGGCTGGCTTTTGGAATTTCCCGAAAATATCAGAGAAATCCGAAGAGGTTTCAGGCGGCAGGGAGTTTATCTCTGAGGACATCTCCGCACCCCACTGCTGAAGACGGGGGTCAGAGTTGACCTCAAACTGGTTCTCCGGGTTCACAGGCCAGCAGGAGGAGGCATTGTACAAGCGGCGGCCATCCTTTTTCTTCCAGAACTCCGTCCACAATCCCAATATGTCATGGTAAGAGCCGTCAGGCTCATTGCCACTGTTGAAAAGGATAAAGGAAGGATGATTACCATATTCATCCACTATGCGCTCTGACTCCGCAAATAACCAGCTGTTAAAGGCTGGGTCCCCGTCAAAGGGTGAGCCCTGGTTCTTCCACAAGGGGCATTCCACCTGCAGATAGATGCCTTCCTCATCGGCCAAATCGAAGGCAACCTCAGGCGGACACCAGGAATGAAAGCGGATATGGTTGAGTCCGCAAGCCTTAATCACACCGTATATCCGCCGCCATTCCTCAGCTGTGCAGGGGGGATATCCAGTCTTAGGGAATACGCAGCAGTCAAGAGTACCACGTAAAAAGAGAGGCCTGCCGTTGATAAGAAGCTTGTGCCCTTCCGTTGAAAGCTCACGGAGTCCGCTTCTTATACTTTTCTCATCAAGCTTTTCCAGTTTTTTCCCATCTTCAGAGCATTTTTCCAGACTGACGTCCACTTTTATAAGTGAAGGCTTGAATTCATCCCATAAAAGAGTATCTTCGGAAAGGCTTGAAGCTCCAGCAGGAAGCACACAGCCTACGGCATTACCGCTGTCAGACCCACCGATGGCAGAAACTCTAGGATCCGCATCAACAGACACATCAGCTTCTACTTTCACTCCTGGCAAGACTGGCTTTATTTCCCTGTAAACTGAGACTGTTCTGAAGGGCGGTACAGATACCGTCACACTCTTTTCCGCCCCGGAGACTGGCTTTCGCTCTCCAGGCTTTCCCTTGTCCTCAAGCAAGGGGAGGAATTTGAGCTCATTCCCTCCCTTCTTACCCTCTGAAAAGGAGGCTTCTGTACTTACACATACGGTTTCCGCCCTTTCAAACCTATTTATAAGCTCTGTTTTAACCACAAAAGATTTTCTTACAATATCAGGATATACGGTAATTTTTCCTATTTCCACGGGAGCTATGCGCGTAATCTCCATACGGCCGACGATTCCGTTCCAGTTTCCCTGGGTATGATCCGACATACTGTGGGCGTTAGGTCCCACATCATGAATAAGACTGTTGTCTATGCAGATTATTAGCTTATGCCGGCCAGGTACAGACTTGAAAACATAAACATGAGGCAGGCAAAGATTGTCACAATCGCCAAGGAGCTCTCCATCAAGCCAGACCCTACTTTTCCAATGGCAGCGCTCAAGAAAAAGCTTGTAAAAAAGAGGTCGGGCAGAGCCGGCATCAGAACTTTCGTCGCAATGAAGCTTGAAGTCACCTTTGCCATTGGCAACAGCTCCCTTGTTCTCACTGGACCATTCTCCGGGGAGTTTCACCTCCCTCTCATAAAAGGCCTTCCCCATAAAACGGGTTTCCGGCTGCAGCCAGTAAGGATATTTATAGTTTTCTGCCCTTCTATAGGGCTCATATAAGTCATCTCTGGAAAACTCCTTGCCGAACTCGGAGCCTATCCATTTTGTATCAGGCCCTATGGGGTCACCCAGACCTATTTCAGCCGTACAGCCTGGCAGCTGTATGACTGTATCCGTGAATTTCGGACTTCCCTTACCCCGGCAGTCAGGCTGCTGTACCCTATCAACGTCACTAGAACCGGAGGCTGCTTTCTCTGTCATAGATCCGCAGCTTTCTGCCGCTTGTCCTGAAGCATACTTGCCACAAGAGACAGTATCTCTTTCCAACCATACACGCCACTGACCGGATATATCTATTTTTTTCATATTTCTCCCTTATTACTCACCCATTCCTCTTTAAAGTAATGCATGAGTTTTGAATATTAATAATAACAGAGCTTACATAGTTAGGAAAGAAAAACTTTTGAAAGGACATAATATCTGATATACCCCTCGCATGTATTCCTGTTTTATGGTATATTTATGAAAACTTTGTCATTTTTGAGTTGCCTGCAATTCGCCGCGCACCTCATGAGGAGAAATGAGAAATGAAAAAACGTGCACTTATGAGTGTTTTTATCAAGGACGGAATTCTGGAACTGGCACAGTTTCTTAATTCAGAAGACTGGGAAATCCTTTCGACAGGTGGAACCGCAAAGTATCTTACACAAAACGGTATTCCCGTAACCGATGTCAGTTCAGTAACAGGCTTTCCAGAATGCCTTGACGGCAGGGTAAAAACCCTTCATCCCGCAATTCACGCTGGTATTCTTGCCATGCGCAGCAATGAAGAGCACATGAAAAAAATCGCAGAATTAGGTGTACAGCCTATCGATCTTATCTGCGTCAATCTCTACCCCTTCTTTGAGAAAGTACAGGCAGGTCTCACTTTCTCTGAGACAGTTGAATTCATTGATATCGGTGGTCCTACTATGATACGTGCCGCCGCAAAGAATTATCAGGATGTCCTTGTTCTTACGGATCCTGCGGATTATCAGGCCGCAATAGAAGAAATCAAGTCTGGAAAGAAAGATATAAAGCTTCACCGCCGGCTTGCAGGTAAGGTTTTCAATCTTACATCAGCTTATGATGCTGCAGTAAGCCGCTTCATGCTTGAAGAAGAGCTGCCCACATACTACGATATGCCGCTGGTAAAGGCTCAGGAGCTCCGCTATGGAGAGAACAGCCATCAGAAAGCCGCTCTCTACGTAACGGCAGACAAAAAAGGTGCTATCGGAGGAATGAAGCAGCTTCAGGGAAAGGAGCTTTCATACAACAACATACGCGACCTTGACGTTGCGTGGAAAGGAGTTTGTGCTTTCAACCGCTTCGTAAAGAATGCATCCCCTGTAAATGGAACAGATTTCTCCAACTATGAGGGAATTATCTGTGGAAAGGATAAGGACGGCAACAAGGCAGAGCCAAAGGGTTCCCCTGTAACGGCAAGCTTCAGCGGTGCAGCTTCAAGCGTATTCACAATCGCCCTTAAGCATAACACCCCATGTGGAGCATCTCTCGGCAAAACAGTCCTTGAAAGCTACAAACAGACCTATGATTGCGATCCGGTTTCTATTTTCGGCGGTATAGTAGGCTGCAGCGCCGTAATCGACAAGGCCGCGGCAGAAGAAATGTCCAAATGCTTCCTTGAGGTTATCGTGGCACCAGGCTTTACAGATGAAGCTCTTGAAGTTTTTGCCGCAAAAAAGAATCTCCGCCTTATGACTGCTGATATTGATGCCGATGATACATACGAATGCATGAGTGTTGCCGGCGGTCTGCTCGTCCAGAACCGGGACAATGAGCTTTTCAGCAAATGGGATATCGTTACAAAAGCAAAGCCCACTCAGGCTCAGATTGATGAAATGGCTTTCGGCATGACAGTGGCCATGTTCGCAAAATCAAACGCGATTCTTGTAATAAAGAACCGAACTGCCTACGGTATAGGATGCGGACAGACAAACAGAATCTGGGCTGCGGAACAGGCTCTTTCCCGGGCAAAAGAAAAAACAGATGCCCTGGGACTTGGAAATGCTGAAGTCCTTATAAGTGATGCCTTCTTCCCCTTTGCCGACTGCGTTGAGAAAGCGGCTGAATATGGAATAAAAGCTATTGTTCAGCCAGGTGGTTCAATCCGTGATCAGGAATCGATCGATACCTGCAACAAATACGGAATTGCCATGATTTTCACAGGTACGAGACACTTTAAACATTAAAAAAATATGGTACACACAGGTAGAAGCAAAGCTGTGTGTACCTAATACTATGGAGTAAATATGATTTACGCTTTCGCTTCTTGGCTTATTGATTTTTTCAGCCCCTTAAGATTACTTCAGTCATACACCGTACTTATAACCCTCGCTCTTTTCGTGGGCTTTCTACTTACAGTTTTGCTGCTTCCAAAATTCTACAACAAGCTTCCACACGACAGGGGACGGGAATTCACAGCTACGGCAGAAGCCGCAAAAGGAAAACCAACAGGCAGCGGAGTCGTTTTCATTACCATATTTGTATTCATCTCGGTTCTTTTCATTCCTCTGGACTGGGGGCAAATCATCATAGTCGTACTGACATGGCTCACAATGCTTACTGGTTACCTTGACGACAGAAGCGTAAAAAGCTGGGGAGAATACAGAAAAGCCCTTCTTGACCTGATTCTTTCAATTGCTGCCGCTTTCACCTTGTACTACGCTTGCAGTACAGAAAACGGCGATATTTATTTCTGGCTGCCATTTACGACAAAGCCCATTCCCGTCGCTCAGTGGCTTTATATATTGATTGCCGTCATAATCATATGGGCTTCTATAAATACAACTAACTGTACGGATGGCGTAGACGGACTCTCAAGTACCTTAGTCCTTATAGGACTTATTACTCTGGGTACTATTTTTTATGTTATCCTGGGACACGTGAACATAGCAAAATATCTGCTTGTACCCCATCTGGCAGACGGAGCACAATGGGCCGTGCTTGTTTTCTCACTTTCAGGTGTTTTGATGGGTTATCTATGGCATAATGCCTTTCCCAGTAAAGTTCTTATGGGCGACGCCGGCAGTCGTGCTTTAGGATTTTTTACAGGCGTATGTGTAATGGTAACCGGGAACCCATTCCTTCTTCTTGCCACATCATCAATAATTCTTGTAAACGGTGGGATGGGATTGCTCAAAGTAGCCCTGCTCCGTTTCTTCAAGATAAAAATCTTTTCAACAATAAGATTTCCTCTCCATGATCATATGCGGCAGAAACGCAACTGGTCTGCTACACAGGTTCTTGTGAAATTCATGATATTACAGCTCTTGATTACGGTAGCTATCATTGGAATTGTATTCAAGATAAGATAATACTTTCAATTACTTTCCCTTTACCTGAAAAAAACCCCGTAAGCTGGAATGAAGCGAAATATACTTCACCAATCAGTCTTACGGGATTTATAATTTTAAAACCTATGTACTGGAAAATATCAGTTTCCTAATACTCTCCATTTAAGAAAGCACCGAATTGCTCGTTGAACTTCTGGTTTATAGCCTGCTCTGTTGTACGCAAGGCCCTTTGTATCGCCTCAGATTCCGTTAAATGTGCTTCCCTTCCATTCTCATTGAAGGTGAACACAGTGTTTCCCGTGGCACTTTCAACCATAGCGGCATCAAGAACATAACGGGCATACTTATTTGCGACATCCGGCATTTCAAAAGGAGTAAAACTAACGTTCACAACAAGTGTATAAGATGCAGTTTCCTTATCAAGGGAAGTCGTTACGTTATATTTTTTCAGTATAGCTTTAAAGGCAGCCTCCAAGCGGCCGTTTACATCTTGATCTACATCTATGTATACATTCACGGCGGCACGCATCTGACGCTCAAGCTCAGCTACAGCCTGGGCATTTTTATAATCTGGAACAATTATACTGCGCATTTTATTATTTACTACACTAAGGATATCAAGATAAAGATCTGTCTCTGCCGCAAGTTCCGCAGCTTCATGAAGAATCTCAGCAGAACTGAAAGTATTAGGATTCTTATATGCCTCGACTATTTTTGCGTTTATAACATCAATATTGCCCTGGGCTTTCGACTTGTAATAGCTGCCTGTCTGCTGCCGGTCAATAAGAGCAAGAGCATAATAATCCATTTCCTTTCCGTGTTTTACACTATATACTTCCTGAATCGTTATGCCGGAAATCTCCACATCTGAGGTAGTATCTACAGAGGAAGCAAGCGTATTTGTCTGTGACCAGCCCATTTCCCCATGAACGAGGCTCTCTTCTGCAGTAACCTGAGCCTGTACCCTCTGCCTTATCTCACGGGTAAGTGCCGCTGTAGCATCCCTTTCCGCATCCTGACGAGAGACACCCATACCAACCGCACTGACATAATCAGAATCCGGATATACAGTAGACGGACTTAATATCCAATCAGGAGCTTTTTCAGAACCTCCGGCACAGGAAACTAACAAAAAACACACCAAACCACATACTGATAGTATTTTTATTAAACTTTTCATCTTGGACATATTGCCTCCACTAAATTTATTGACTTAGCCGATACGTTCACATTTTCATAGGTGTTCGAAGACAGAACCTGCCCTGAATTGCCTCTGAATGTAACAACAATCGTATATACACCTGGATCAAGAGTAAGCCCACCGACATATATATTCGCAGGGAAGAATCTTGATGTTCTCAGGTCTGCCTGTTCCGTAATCTCATCAGAAACTTGAGATGCCGCTGAAAGCAAAGAAAAAACCAAAGAAACCGTCGAATCATCTGAAAATTCAGAAGCAAGGCTTAAAGCCCCTGTTTTCAGAGTCTTGCCTATCGCCCTTATCATGCCCCTGGAATATATCACATTAGAATGCTGTATAAAGGTATCCAAAGCTATGTTTTCTATACTTTCGATTTTCTCAAGCATCGTGGTACACTCCACATCCAATCCTTCAAGAGAAACAGCAGGCGTTTTTGTCTCTTCTTTTTTCTTCCACGAAACAGTCTCCCTTCTTTTTAGAGGCTCCTCCTCTTTTATACCCATAGCCAGAGCTCTAGCCCGGGCAGCAGATGAACGTGAAGAAGCATCATCGCTCTCAACGCCTGTCTCTTTCTCCATTTCTTCTTTTACAAGAGAAGCAGACTCCTCCGCAGCAGAAACAGGAATCTCGACTACCCGATCATCGGGGTCCGCAGCCACAGAAGATATGACTTCACCAGAAGCATCATATACATCCACAGAAATGGAACTGACAGAACTTCCTCTGTCGATCATAAGAGGAAAAGCAATTTTGCAATAAACTCCATCTCCTATGTATATACGGGAGACATCCTCTACCTTTGTCGGAGCCTGCCCTGTGAAGCAGATAAAGTTCAAGCGGGCTTTTCCCCTTGGAACTGAAAGCTCCTCATTTACACAAGAAGGTATATTAAAGTCATAAAGAGAAGGCTGATCCTCGAAGGCCCTGACCAGAAGCTTTCTATCCACTTCCGCTGAATCACTCTGACCATTAGCCCTGTAAAGGAGCATGCTTAAATAACGTGCGGCAGCAGAATTCTGAAATTGTATGGATACGTCAGAATAATCTGACCCCAGCTCCTGAGATGCATATTCAAGCTCTGCATCATATTTTGTGGAAAGTAATTTCTGCTTGTTGTCAAAGCGACGAATCTCTACCATCGCATCATCGAATTTTCCCAGCTGGATATAATTCAAGGCCATAAAAAAATTGGTATATATATCCTCATAGTCCTCACCTGCATAGTCGATGACCATATCATTCACAAAATAAGAACTAATTCCCTGAGAAATACTTTTCGAATAATACATCTCAATAAGCTTTTCTGCTGTAGCCAGGTTATTATTGGACTGATCCCATTCTCCAGCATAGTGAGAAAGAACCCCTGAATCCAGATTATAAAGAACCAGGTCATTTTCCGTATAAAGATTCTCTTTCTGAGCCTCAAGAGCTTTTCTCGCGACGGAATAATTCCCCCTGATCACAGTGGAATTAATCTCTGAGAAATCAACTGTCGAGCAGGAACACAATAGAAAAACAACAGATAAGAGAGGAATAAAAAAATATTTGTTTTTTTTACGCATAAACAATTATCTTCTGGTTGCTGACCGATTTATAACTTTTTTTATCTCGGAATTCTCGCCCATCCATAACTTTTTGTTAGTTTCTATATCGATAAGTTCAGCATAAACGTAATATGTTCTTGTGGATTTACCAGCTACACTATCAATAATCGTTTTTACGGATCCAATAAGCATGAAATCTGCTGCAGTTTCATTGGCAAGACGCTTGGCAGTATCCTCGCTGGCCCAAAGCTGCTGCTCACTTCTTTCCTCACGAATCTCGGTACGCTCAGAGGAACTGGCTACGAATTCGACTCTGCCGCTGTTTATAAGGGCCGCCTCGAATTTCTTCGCAAGTATAGAAGTATCAAGATGCTCATCGCTCTCGTTTCTGAAAGATCCGACTATAACAAGAGGTTCTTTTCCGTTTTTGTTTATATAGTTTGTAATGGATCCAGCATTCACACATTCGTTGACAATAGATTCTGCGACAATACGGACATCTGTATCGTTCCAATAACCGCTCAAATCAGTAACAGTATCAGCACTGACACGTTCTACAGTCACAGGGTTGGACATACAGGAAATACAGAAAAAAGCTGCAAGAACAGCTGCCATGAAAATAAACTTTCTCATATAAACTCCTTTCCTTTGTTTTGGAATAATAAGTGTGATCACCCTTCTGCACAGCCAGTTTCCCGGCTGTGCGAAAAGTCTAAAACATAACTGTCGCTAATATTTTAGCATCATTTATCAAATTTTCAACTATACAATATTCATTCGGCTGATGAGCAGTCTCATCAAGAGTTCCCCAAACAACAGCCTGGTAACCTTCTATACGAAGATAAGCACCCACAGTTCCTCCACCTATACCGATAGGTCTTGCCTTTCTGCCATAAACCTTTTCGATAGCCTCGGAAAGCTTCTTCACGACAGGAGCATCCACCGGTGTAGCCGGGCTTTCCACAGCCTGCTCTTCCGTAGTCTCAATCTTTACGCCATATTTTTTCTCTACATCAGCGATTATCCGCTTGAATTCCCCGCGGACAACATCAAGCTTATAGCATGGCAAAATACGGCAGTCCATATAGAAGACATCTTCTCCAGGAATTGTGTTTATATTAGGGACATTGGCCTCTTTCTTTGTCGGCTGGATAGTAGAATGATCCGGCTCGAAAAGAGAATTCTTTTCATTGAAAACAGTCTTCTCCAGCTCGTTCAAACGCATTGCCAGCTCACAGTTGGCAAGGAAGGCATTGGCCCCTTCATCAGGACGGGATCCATGGCTTTGCTTGCCCAAGGTCCGGACCTTAAGCCAAACAATGTTCTTTTCCGCGACTTCCACAGTCTCGCCCTTGGAATCGCCTCCATCAGGGATAATTATAAGATCCTGGGGTCTGAAAAGCTTATGCTCCTTAAGCAGATACTGAATACCATAAGCAGAACCGACTTCTTCATCTGCGACAAAAAGCAGCTTGACCGTATGGGCCGGTTTCACTCCGTTCCTTATAAAGGAGAGAGCAGCAAATACTCCGGCCACAAGGCCCTGCTGATCATCCTCTACTCCACGACCAATAATTTTTCCATCCTTTTCTATAACTTTCCATGGATCCGAATTCCACAAAGAAAGCTCTCCCACAGGAACGACATCAAGATGAGCCATAATCCATACGGAAAGGTCATCATCCTCACCTTCGATAGTAGCAACAAGATTCGGTCTTATTCCGTTTTTTGCCCGGCTGTCAGGAGCATCAAAGCGCTCCAGATTCGTAATTCCGTTCTTTTTGAGCCATCCTTCAAGTGCAATACACTTGTCAAGCTCTCCTACACCACCGCTTTCAGGGGCAAGTGCTGGTACTGATGTCATAAGAGTCTCAAGCTCAATCATCTCTTTTCTGCTGGATTCTATAGTTCCAACAATTGTTCCTAAATCTTTCATCTCACAACCTCTGTATATAATTACAACACATAATGGGGCAAAAATCGTGACCCCGCCCTTAGAATCGTTTAAAGGCAGGAACTCCTGCAGTCCATTATTTGTCTATATTTTTGTACACATTCCATGTGGAACTGAGGAGAGTATCAACATCAGAATGCTCTGCCTTCCATCCCAGTTTTTCATATGCATATTTTGATGTCGCATAAAGACAAGCAGGATCTCCAGGACGACGACCTACATATTTTGCAGGAATCGGCTTGCCGGTTATGCGGCGTGCGGCCTCAAGCATCTCCGTTACAGATACGCCCTTCTCACTTCCCAGATTGACGGTGATACTCTCTTTCTTAGTATTGATGTAATCAAGGGCCAGCACATGGGCTTTAGCGAGGTCGGTAACGTGAACGTAATCACGTATACAGGTTCCATCCCTCGTATCATAGTCGTTTCCAAAAACCTGAAGCTCTTTTCTCATTCCGGCCGCAACTTCCATAATGACAGGCAGCAAGTTAGCTGGATTCTGCTCCAGTCCGCAAAGGACACCGTCAACATCGTATCCGGCCGCATTGAAATAGCGCAGAGCAGCGAATTTCAGACCTTTAAGCTTGTCATACCACGCCATGAAATGCTCTATATCCAGCTTTGTGTAACCATAGTAGTTCTCTGGATCAGTAGGATGCTTCTCGTCAATCGGAAGATATTTCGGGCTTCCGAAAACAGCTGCAGAAGATGAGAAAACCATATTAAGACAATTATGTTTTACCGCTGCATTAAGGATATTCAGAGTTCCAGTTATGTTATTGACCGAATATTTCTCAGGCTTGATCATTGATTCTCCGGCAGCCTTGAAGGCGGCAAGATGGATAAAGGCGTCAAAGCCCAGTGCGAATGCATTGTCCAGAGATTCTGTGTTCAGTATATCACCGTAAATAAAAGCATTTTCCTTGAAAAGATTCTGCCTCAAACCAGAGCTGAGGTTGTCAAAGACCGTAACCTCATGGCCTTTTGCCATAAGCTCTTTCACCACATGGCTGCCTATATAACCTGCACCACCTATAACTAAAACTTTCATATTATGTTGCCCCCTTTACCTTTTACAGTACGTGAATTTGCAAGATAAAACGACAGACTGCAAAAGTGCTGATATTATACAGGTTTTTTGAGATATACACAATTATTTTCTGGAATCGGGTAGGTCTCCCCTAAAACCCCAAGAAACTTTCTATTAATTTGTGATGGTCATCACATTGACCGGCATGAACATACAAAGCCCCGGACCCATACAAAAAGCTCCCGCGGAAACGAACGGCATGTCGCCATTATCCCAGCTGAGCGCTGACTTCTTCCCACTGAGCGGTTGTTTTTTCTATTGCGGCGGCGGTTTCTTCTATCTCCTGCTGGATCTTACGGCTTTTCGCACCATCGCTATAAACAGCCGGTAGCGAAAGCTGATACTCAAGCTGTGATTTCTTGTCCTCAAGCTCACTTATCTCGTTCATAAGCCGCTCTTCTTCTTTCTCAAGCTTTCGTCGCTCGCCTTTAAGACGCTTCTGTTCCTCCCAGGAAGCCGCTCCGTCGTTAGCCATCACACTGTTTGCAGCAGCATTCGCGGCTTTATTCCCTTTTGCACCACCAGCCCCGCCGACAGACTTCACGCCGTTCACGCCACCATGCCCCCCGGATGCAGCCGCCACATCAGCCTGCGTGAAGCTTTCTTTTTCAAGCTGCTCCATGTAATAGCCGTATGTCCCAGGAAACTCCCTGGAATGACAGGGAGTAAGCTCCAGAACCCGGGTCGCCAGGCTTTCTATGAAACCACGGTCATGGGAAACGAAAATAACAGTTCCGCCAAAATCACGGAGGGCTGAAAGCAGGACATCTTTCGAATGCATATCAAGGTGGTTGGTAGGCTCATCAAGGATGAGAAGGTTCACCGGGCGCAAAAGCAGGCGTAAAAGAGCGAGCCTGCTTTTTTCTCCGCCGGACAGGACATCTATAGGCTTGTATACGTCATCACCACGGAACAAAAACGCACCCAGCATATCACGAAGCTTTGGTATCAGCTCCAGGGGGGCTTCTCCTTCAAGCATCTCAAGCATGGACATGCTTCCTTTCATGACCTCGGCGTTGTCCTGGGAGAAATAGCCGATGGAAACTCCGGCACCCAGACGGAAAGAACCTGTATAGTCAGTGTCATGACCAGCAAGTATACGGAGAAGGGTTGTTTTTCCGGCACCGTTGCGTCCCACAACCACAAGCCTGTCTCCATTCTCAACGACCAGGTTCAAATCACGTAAGACCTCATGTGCCGCTCCTGAATCAGCGGCTGAACCGCCCTCTGAAGCCGAGTTTCCCGCAGTAGGGTATGTCTTCCCGATGCCTTCCGCCGTAAGCACAAGCCTGCCGGAATGAGGAGCAGGAGGGAAAGAAAAATGGATTTTCTTTAAGGTCTCCGGGATTTCAATTTTATCAGCCAGTATTTTATCAAGCATTTTCTGCCTTTCCTGAGCCTGAGCCGCTTTCGTTGCCTTATAACCAAAGCGTCTTATGAAATCCTCCAGCTTGTTTATCTCTTCCTGCTGCTGCTCGTACCGCGCCATAAGAGTCTGAAGCTCCACCTTGCGGACTTCCTCATAATGAGTGTAGTTTCCTGCATAACGTTTTAAGTCGCCGTTAAAAAGCTCGTAAACCTCATTTATAGTCACATCAAGAAAATAGCGGTCATGGGAAACAAGAAGAAAACCACCTGTATAATCGTGAAGGAATTTCTCAAGCCAGTCACGGGCTTCTATATCAAGATAGTTTGTCGGCTCATCAAGGAGCAAAATATCAGGCTTTTCAAGAAGCACCTTTGCCAGAGCTATTCGCATCTGCCAGCCCCCGGAGAACTCCTCGACACTTCTGTTCATGTCTTCCGGCTTAAAACCAAGCCCTTCAAGAGTCTGTCTGGCAAGAACCTCCCGCCTGTTCCAGCCGGATTCCTCAAGCCAGGTGATAATCTCATGCTGTCTTTCCAGCAAAGCCATAGCACCGGAAGAATCGGGCTGCTCCGCAAGCTTTGAGCCTATCTCCTCCATCTCTTCGTGAAGACTGTAACCGTAAGAAAAAGCCCTGTCTGCTTCTTCCAAAAGCGTACATCCGTGATGCACAATGCCCGACTGAGGCAGATAGCCGATGCGGCAGTTTTTTTGAACGGCCCTGTCGCCAGAATCGCATTCCATGAGACCAGCCATAACCTTCATCAGCGTGGATTTTCCAGAACCATTTGCTCCCGTAAGAGCAGCTTTTGAACCAGCGGAAAGATTCACCGAAACATTTTTGAGTATATCCCTGTCACCAAATGCAAGCGAAACTTTTGAAAATTGAACGAAAGCCATTAAAAATCACCATTATAACTGAGGCAACTCAGAGGAGAATGAAAAATAGACAACATTACTATTCGAAGCCCTCTGCCGTATTATATTGTCTTTTATCGTCGCCTTTGTGGCATCTTCAATTCTCAGACCGTCTTCCTCGATGGAATAAAGGAATATCATCTCCTTACCACCGTCAAACTTAAGTGAGATAGCCCCATCATAAGAGAAGGTCAAAGAAGAGGAAAGGAAATAGGACAAGCTTACGCTTCCTGTGTTCCCAGAGCCATATGGAATGACAGAAGGAGTCAAAGCTCCGTATCCTGTCCATATAAAGGTATTATTCTCATCAAAATATAAAGTTCCGTAATTAGAGCTTATAAAATACGGTCCTAAACTGCGCAAATTTTCATAAACATCGGCACGGCGCGTTATCTCACTGTCAATGATTTCCCCGACAGGCTTGTTCAATGTCACCAGATTGTATGAGACAGGCATTCCTCTTTCACCAATGTACTGGACAACGATGAAGTTGCTCTTGCGGACAGTAACCGTCAAAGGAGTTCCATTAAACTTGTACACGTTTTCGGAAGTCTTTGTCACACCGTCATAAGGATATTTGACTGAAATATCTTCTATGGTGAGTCTTATTTCTCCTGAACGGAATCCCGTATCAAAGGCTGACGTCCTTTTCATCTTGGAAAGATCCACCATCCCCCGCTCTTCCATATCCTTATATTCCTCAGGATACCACACAGATTCAAGCATATTATCACGTACGGAATCCGCTTCCTCGATATCCGCATTATCCAGTCCATCATTCTGCACCGTCTCATCAAACAGACGAAGGTTATATGAGAAACACCAGCCGGTCGTTCCGTCGGATGCTATCACACGAAGCCAATCTCCGGCCATTGCGGTACTGCCGGACATTACCGCCTGACCTTTTCCCTTATATAGAACCTTTATGACCTCATTTTTCCTCAGACGATATACTTGCTTTGATGTATTCACAGCTTCAGCCCTCATAGGAAGACCATCAAGCACAACCCTCGCGTACATATGCTTGTAGTCAGCATATTTTTGTGAAGTGATCTCAGCATTTTTACTTGATTCAGGTTCTGTTATCTGCCACAGGGGAACCTCTATCTTATCCTCAGTGCCAGGAAGTCCTATAACATAAACTCCGCTTATCTTGGACTTTATATATACAGGAACGACATCGCCATCCGAAAGCCCGTTCTCTGGTACAGACCACAACAAGACCCCATACCCCATGATCTTTGAACAAGAAGAGAGGCAGAAAAGCAAGAATATCACAAGAACGAAAAGACAGCGTGAAAAAACAGTTTTCATGGACAGAAGGATACCATACAATGCGTTTTATTTCCACACCGGCAAGAAAAAAGAATAATTTACAAAACAATTATAATTAAGTTATACTTGTGAATATGAAAACTGACAGAGTACCGAGCAGAGACGAAATTCCTGCAAAAGACAAATGGGATCTTTCTTCCCTGTACATGAAAGAATCTGAATGGGAAGACGATCTTTCACTTATTCCCATTCTTGCCGATGAGTTATTGAGCTACAAAGGGAAGCTTGCTGAGAATGCCGACACCCTGCGTAATTCTCTTGATTCTTACTGCAGATTGCAAATGATTGCAGAAACCACAGGATCCTACGCATTCCTTCTTACAGCAGGCGATGCCGAGAACAGCACGAATCAGGATAAATACGGAAGATTCGTAATGGCTGCTTCTGCTGCGGAAGCAAAGACAAGCTTCTATATTCCAGAGATACAAACAATTCCAGAAAATACATTAAAGGAATGGATTGAACGTCCGGATTTTAATGACTATAAAGTTTTTCTTACTAAATTACTCAGGTTGAAGCCCTTCATTTTAAGTGAAAAAGAAGAAAGGCTTTTCTCTCTTGAGGGAGAGAGCGGCTCTACCGCAAAAAAGACCTTCTCAATGCTTACCAATGTCGATTTTAATTTTGGTTCAATAAAAACCCAGGATGGCTCCAAACAGCTGACACAGTCAACCTGGTCTTCTTTCATGCAAAACCAAGACAGAGACATACGAAAAAGAGCTTACGCGAAATTCTACAAAACCTTCGACTCTCATAAAAATACCCTGGCTTCTCTTTATGCCGGCAGTGTCAACCACGACATATTCGAAGCAAGAGCCAGAGGCTATGAATCAGCAAGGGCAATGGCTCTTTATCCTGACAATGTCCCAGAATCAGTCTATGACAATTTGGTCAAAACCGTTCACGAGAATCTGGCGCCACTCCATAAATATTATGCCATACGAAAAGAACTGCTCGGTGTGAAAGACTTGCGGTTATACGACGTATATGTTCCTTTAGTAAAGGATATAAAAAAAGTCACCCCTTACAATGACGCAGTAGAGATAATAAGAAAGGCTCTCGCTCCTCTCGGAACAGATTATACGGACACTCTTTGTGACGGACTGCAAAATGGTTGGGCAGACAGATATGAGAACAAAGGAAAGCGTTCAGGGGCTTTCTCCGCAGGAGGCTTCGTCGGATATCCCTATATACTTTTGAACTATAAAGAAGATGTCCTTAGGGATGTATTCACAATGGCCCACGAAGGCGGACACTCCATGCATTCCTGGTATTCCGTCCATTCCAATCCCTTCATGCATTACAGCTATACAATATTCGAGGCAGAGGTCGCTTCTACCTTCAATGAACAACTTGTATTCCAGTACTTCATGAACAATGCGGATGACAAAAACCTAAGGAAATACTTAATCGCAGAGCGCGCCGGAGACATACTGGCAACCTTATACCGACAGACTATGTTCGCAGAGTTCGAACATACGGCACACGCCCTTGTAGAAAGCGGGACTCCCCTTACACTGGATTTACTCCGGTCTGAATACAGGAAGCTTCTGGAAGCTTATTTCGGTCCGGAGGTCAAGCTGGAAAAAACGAGTGATTTGGAAGGCTTACGTATTCCGCACTTTTACAATGCCTACTATGTGTATAAGTATGCGACAGGCATATCGGCTTCCCTGGCACTTGCAGAAAGAGTCACGAAAGGCGGAGAAAAAGAAAGGTCTGATTATTTCAAATTCCTCTGCTCCGGAGGTTCCCGCTATCCAATAGATTCATTGAAAGTAGCAGGCGTAGACATGACCTCCACGGCTCCTGTCCAAGCTGCCTTGAACGTATTCTCCTCCCTTGTGGATCAAATGGAAAACTTCTGATAGAGGGAAAAAATGACTCGATATCGGCAGTAATAATTTATTCTTGAGTTTTTTTTCAAGAAAATCGTGAATTCTGCCGATATTGAGATTACAATATAGTATTATCGCCTGAGAAAAATATTTTTTTTCAAGTGAGTATTTCTTGTTTTCCAAAGTTACCTCCGAAACTTATGTTTATGGAGTTTCACTATAGAATTATTACTAGTTCTTGCAGATTCATATCTTTAGGAACAGAAAAAACTTGGAGTATTAAACAAACATGAGTTCTGTTAGTGATTTCGTTTCGCATAAAAAAGTTGAAGCACACAACCATTTAAACTTAGGAATGCGCTATGCCTCTTATGTACCTTGGGCTGGTTTCTATATTCCAGATTTTCCTAAAAAAATATATGAGGGTGGTCTTGCCGAGATGCACCAGTATATCGGTAATTACACACGTCCAAGAGTTTCTTGTGGTAAAGATGCACAAGATCTTATAACCCTTTCTGTACAGGATGCAATTGCAGACGGGATAACAGTGCTGGAAGGCAGTGTGGACATTCAGTTTGTAGGCCACTGGGGTAACAGCATAGACAAATTCCTTGACATGGTTCAAGGTATAAAAGACAAGTTTGCTGATAAAATTGATTTCAGACCGGAATTGGGAATGGGAAAGCTTTTCCCTGCCGACAAGATAAAAGCATGGGCACCTGCCTGCATAGAAAGCGGTGTTTTCAAAAGCATAGACCTCTATGGTCCGGAAGTATTCGAAGGCTTGGAAACCTTCAAACCGATGTACGACTTGGCAGGTAAATTGGGAATCAAGAAAAAGGCCCATGTAGGAGAAGTGTCAGATGCCCTGTCTGTTAAGCAGTTTGTGGATTATTTCGAGCTTGACGAAGTTCAGCATGGAATAGGCGCTGCTCAAGATGACAAGATCCTCCAGTATCTTGTAGACAAGAAAATACGCTGCAACATCACTCCTGCAAGTAATGTAATGCTTTGCTCGGTTCCTTCCCTTAAGGAACATCCTATCCGTAAGATGTATGACGCAGGCGTACGCATGACAATTTGCACAGATGATCTTCTTTTCTTCAACAGGAGTGTCAGCGAACAATGCCAGGATATGGTCGACTGCAAGCTTTTCACAAAAGAAGAGATTTTCAAAATCTTTGATTCAGAACTATAAGAAGAATTTCTGTTCTCTCAGACAAAACAAGCATGAAACTCCTTCTTGCACCTATGGCAACTCTTAGTCATGAAGCTTTAAGACGGGCTATATACAGACATGGCGGTTGCGATGAGTACTATACAGAAATGATAAATGCGGCTTCACTCGTAAACGGAGGGAAGTTCGAGAAATTCTATATTCTTTCAGGACCAGAACCAGAAAAAATCGTATGGCAGCTTACAGGTGAAAATGCAGATAAGCTGGCGCATGCTGCATCCATAGTGAAGGAAAAGGGCGGCTTGGGCATAGACATAAATATGGGTTGCTCAGCCCCGGAAATATATAAGCATGGAGCAGGGATAGCCTGGATGATGAAACCCCAGACTGAGACCAGGGAAATGCTGAGAAAGGTCAGGAGCTGTATTGGAAACCTGCGCTTCAGTGCAAAAATACGCCTTGGAGACGAGGATTTTACAGAAGAATCTCTTTTTTCCTTTATCGATATGCTGATTGAAGAAGGAATTACACGCATCGTAATTCATCCCCGTACCCGCAAAGAAAAATATTCACGTCCACCCCGATGGAATTTTATAAAAAAAATTGTTGACCATATAAAGAATTCGACAAATAATATATCTATTATAGGAAACGGCTGTGTTTCAGATAAGAATATCTTGAACGCACTATATGACGAGGTTCCCGAGATGGATGGTGTTATGATAGGCAGAGCAGCAGTCCAAAAACCTTGGATTTTTTCAGTACTTTCAGACTCCTATAAAACCAATTTCGTTATAGACTTGTATAAGGAAGCAGAATTATTTACATCTGACCTGCTTCAATACCAACCCAAGGAATTTTACGAAACACGTTCTAAACGTTTCTTTTCTTTTTTTCTGGACAATTTTATGTATGCCCATTATTTAAGGACGAAAATATTGAACACATCGGATAGGGAGACCCAGCTTTTATCCCTTCAGGAATATTTTCAGAAAATGCCAGAAGAAAGATTCTGCACAGTGGGGGGAAGGGATGTCTCTTAATAACAAAGACAACTTATTTACGTTACTAACGATACTTTCTATTTTTTTCGTATTGTCCCTAACAGTATCTATTCTACTACCCACAGTTTTTGAGACTGGAGAAAAATCAGAGACAATAATCCTCAAACAGAATTCTTTAATCCAGCCCTATGGCACACTCTCACAGAATGAACAGAAAAAATGGATGGAGACAGGAAACCCTTTGCAGGGCGCGCAATACGATGGAACCGTAACAAATCCCACCACATTCGAGATAACATCATGGCAAATACAATTCCAAATTCCAGAAAGAGCCTATATCTCTGATTCATGGAATGGAATTTATGATGTGGACGATAATATAGTAACCATAGATCCTCCGGAAGAATACAACAGGACGATTCCTTCCGGCAACACGATAACATATGGATTCATCATGTATGCCCCGAAAAGTTATGTTCCAGGAGATGTGACCCTCTCTTTTAAGCAAAAAGTTGAGATTTCCCACGCATGGTATTATTACGCTATAGTTCTTATAACAATAATCTCAGGTTCTTCCCTCATTATATGCATACCTTTCGTCATAAAACTGAAAGATTTACAAAAGAAAGAAGAACAGGCCAGTGCTACTATAGAGCAGACCCTGAAACTCTTTGCGAACACAATAGAAGCAAAAGACCGTTACACTTCCGGCCATTCAGCCAGGGTAAGCTTTTATGTGAAGGAGCTTGCAAAAAGGATGGGGCTTTCAAAACAGGACCAGCAGTTTATTTATTACACGGCAATCATACATGACATAGGAAAAATAGGTATACCGGATTCGATATTATCAAAACCAGATGCACTTGATAAGGACGAAATGAAAATAATGATGACCCATGCAGAAAAGGGTGGAGAAATACTAGCTGACTTCGAATCCCTTCCGGGAGCATCAGAAATAGTCCGTCATCATCACGAAAGGTACGATGGAACAGGATACCCTGATGGTCTCAAAGGCGAAGAAATCCCGCTTTTCTCAAGAATAATAAGTGTCGCCGATGGATTTGATGCTATGACATCAGACCGCTGCTACAGAAAGCGCCTTCCTATGGGCCTTGTTGTAGAGGAGCTCAAGGCAAGCGCAGGAACTCAATATGACCCTAAAATCGTCAAATGTATGCTGGACATATTAGAATCGGGGTTCACACCCCAGTAAAGGTTACAGCAGCAAAGCTTCTTCAAAAGCATCCGGCAGTCCCTGCCAGACCTGACGACCTTCCTTCATTACCCTTATCTCGTCACCAAGAGTACGGGCTTCCTCAATATCGTGAGTAACCACAATACCCGCAAAACCCAGCTGCCTCTGCCACTCCCGGAGTTCTTCAGAAAGCTTTTTCCTAAGGGGAGCATCAAGAGCAGAAAAGGGCTCGTCAAAAAGGACAAGTCTGGGCTCTGCGATAAGGGTACGGACAAGGGATACCCTCTGAGCCTCTCCTCCGGAAAGAGAATCCGGCCAGCGTTTCTCGAAGCCTTCAAGACCGAACCTGCAAAGCCATTCCGAAGCCTTTTTGTAACGCTCTTTCCGGCCCATTCCGGCAGCGGCAAGAGCGTAAGCGGCATTATCTATAACCCTCATATGGGAAAAAAGCGCAGGACTTTGGAAAACCATTCCAATATGACGCTTTCCAGAAGGAAGCTTTGTAATATCCTGACCATCAAGCATAATACGGGCTTTTTTCCCTGCCGGCAAAAGTCCCGTTATCATTTTCAATATAGTGGACTTGCCGCTGCCGGAATGCCCCACGATAACCAGCATCTGTCCTTTATCGACACAGCATGAAAAATCTATTGAAAGGGCATCCCAGTCCATATGCAGGTTATCAGCACTAAAAAACATAAGTCCTCCTATATTCCCTCAACAGAATTTTTCTTCCGGAACAAAAAATCTTTGTTTGACAGGCCTTTTTTAGGTCGGCTTTTTCCAGAAATAGAATCAGAAAGGGCAAAAAGAGCCATAGAGGTAAAAATCAATATAGTTCCAGCAGCACAGGCCGCAGAAAACCGATAGGATCCGGCAAGCCTGTATGTAAACAAAGAGAGGGTCGCAAAACGGGGGATTCCCAGAATAAGAGGCAGGTTTGAATCGCCAGCACTCAAGGCTACACAAAAGGCAAAGGATGAGAACAAGGCCCTCCTTACCTGAGGCAGCTGAATACGGAAAATAACGTCCAACCTTGAAGGAGACAACAAGGAAGCCGCATCCGTCACGGAGGAAGGAATCCTCTCCATAGCTCCTCGAATCTGCTGAAAAGCCAGGGGCCAGGTCAAAGAAGCCTGAGCAATTACAAGGAGAAAAGGTGAACCTGCTATGTGGAATTTTCTAAGCAGATTGGTCAGTCCGAATCCTATTACAATCGATGAAATAGCCATGGGAAGGAGGGGGATAATCCTGAAAACCACGCTTTTCCCGTGGGGATCTGCCCTGCGGGCCACGCAGGCAAAGAAAAAAGCAGTAAGAACACAAAGAAAGGCACTGCTCAAAGAGGTATATAAAGTATTCAAAAGAGCTGCAGGGAAACCTTTCTGTCCCATAATCTTAAGCAGCTCTCCGGCTCCCGTAAAAACAATCGCAGCCAGTGGCAGCAATAAGAAAAGAAGGATCAAAAGGCCTGTGACAGAAAGTCCGACAATCTCTGCGGCTCCACGTACCGGCTTAGGCTGAATAGTACTTACACCTGCATGGGTTCTGCGACCTTTCTTTCCAAGAAGAACATAGCATAAAACAAAAGCGGATGCCGCCACAGTCTCCGTAAGGGCAAGTTGGCCGGCATACTTAAAGTCCAGGGTATTCCTAGCAGCCTGGTAGACCTCCACCTCCATAGTGGAGCCACCTGCCTGTCCGAAAAGCAGGACTATAATGAAACTGAAAAAGCAATATAAAAATACGATTACTGCACCAGCAGCAACGGAAGGGGCAAGCTGAAAAAGAGTAATGGTGCGGAATATCCTGAACTTTCCGGCACCAGAAAGGACTGCGGCATTGTACTCATCCTCCGGCAGATTTTTCCAGGTATCAGAGACAGTCCTCATTATCACGGGAAAATTATAAAAGCCGTGGGCAATAATTATTCCACTGAAAGAATAAAGAAAGGTAATGGGAGGATTTTTAACTCCGATCAGAGCCATGACAGCCCTGTTGAAAACCCCGTTCATACCGAAAAAAATCACGTAGCCCAAGGCTATAAGAAGAGGGGGTATACACAAAGATACAGAAGATAGGGATTCAAGGAAACGCCTGCCTGGAAATTTTCGGCAGGCTGTGAAAAAGGCGGCGGGCAGCCCTATAATGACTGCCACCACCGTGGAAAGGAAAGCCTGTTTTATCGTATAAAAAAGGATATTCCTTATTGCCGTAATTCGTTTAAAAAAAGAAGTGTCAGCTGAACTACTCGTTCCGTACGCAGAACCTGAGTCATCGGAAAAAGCCGGTGCAAAGGCGGAGACTGCAGTCACACAAAAGAACAGGACGAGCAGTACAGCAAGAACCGTACCGCAAAAAGCGGTAAACTGCTTCATCTATTAGTTTTCAGCAAGAACAGCCAATATAATCTCTACAGCCTTATCAAGCTCATCCTGATCAACTGTAAGAACCTTTGAAGGAACTGCAGAAACGACCTTGAAGCTATCAGGAAGCTCTACAGAATTGTTGGCCGGGTACATCCACTGTGTTTCGGGTACAATCTCCTGAGCATCTGTACTGATAAGGAAATCAAGGAACTTCTTCGCGTTTTCTTTATTAGGAGCATTCTTCATAAGACCTGCGCCCTCTGTCTGGTATGTATGACCGTCAGTGAACTCAAGAGCCACGAATTTATCGCCTTCGTCATATGCTACATGGTAAGCAGGGCTTGTGGTATAGCTTATTACAAGCGGAGCCTCACCTTCTGTGAAAAGGCCGTATCCTGTACTCCAGCCAGGGGCCATAGTAAGGATATTCGCCTTAAGGTTACGCCAGTAATCAGCGACTCCATCAAGACCATAAACGGCAAGAGTCCATGCTGCGAAACCAAGACCTGGTGTACTTGTCCTTGGGTCCATAAGAATGATTTTCTTGTTGTAGATATCCTTTGTGAGGTCATCAAGACAAGTAGGAGCCTCAAGTCCGCTCTCTGAATCGAAAATCATAGCGAAGCTGCTCCAGTCATAAGGAACCAAGAGCCATCCGCCTTCCATAAGTAGTTCATCATCAATGTACTTCTCACCGTCCAAAGGCTTATATGCTTCCAGGATGTCCGCGGCTTTAGCTTTTGAATAAAGGTTGTTATCAAGACCGATAAGAACATCAGCTTCAGGAGCATCCTTCTCAAGCATAGCCCTTGAAAGGACCTGCACAGCATCTCCTACTGATATCATGTTGACTTTGATACCTGTTTTTTTCTCGAAGGCCTCGCAAAGAGCAGGACCAGCACCCCATTCTGAGGCAAAAGAGTCATGGGCGTAAATAACCACTTCATTAGAAGCAGCATTTTTCTTTGCTTCACGAGAACCAGCCGCGAACACTAAAGAAACAATTGAAAATAAAAGGAAAAATGTTAAAAGACGAGCTTTCATACTTCCTCCGCCGGCATTATCCGGATCAGGTTAAACCGCCATACGGCAGTTTTTTCGGGTATAATCTCAGAGTACCGTCTTACACGATACACACCCCGGTATTTCTGTGTGATTGACAAAAAGTATATGACTGAAAAGCCTTCTAGTCAATACGGTATTTTGGAGTTTTCTGTCAAAGGAATGAAAACCATGGACTTCCAAGACACTCAACTTACCTCTATCGCAATTTCTAACAATATAATTTTGGTGACACGGAATTTAAAGCATTTTGAACCGATAAAAGAGATTTCACCTCTTATGGTCGAAAATTGGTTTGAACAAACCCGCTTTCAAGATTCATTCACCAGTTTACCGCTAATATGTTCCGGGACAAGCTCAAGACATTGCACCCGGGGCAAGGCATTCTGCAATTCTTTTTTCAGGTATTCCTCATCATCGGTAAATTTACGGCAGAGCTTCGTACAGATTTCTTTTGCTTTTTCAGCGTCAGTCACAAGACTGATTTTTCCGAAGACCACCACGCTTTTTATATTAAGCGCCCAGTCCCCCTCTTTTCTGTACCCCTTATCAAACACACAAAAGCTCGCCTTGTTACAAGCCTTGATGGCGTCAATTTTATGACCTTCTTTCGCACCGTGAAAATAGATTTTTCCATCCTCTTCACAATACCAATGGCTTAAAGGAATTCCATAAGGATAACCGTCATCACCAAGCAGGGATAAAACCCCGCGAGACTCTTTTTTCAGGATTTCAATACACTCTTTTTCTTCAAGCTGCTGCTTGAATCTTCGCATTTGTCTGAACATCAATCAGCCAGGACTGTTTATTAACGATATAATTTCACACCGCTGCGGTCTATAGTCTTTTCACAGGCTTCCCAAAGACCCTGCAGGTAGCAGGCACCAAGGGCACGGTCGTAGAGTCCGTAACCAGGCATAGCCTTCTCACCCCAAATCATACGACCATGATCCGGACGGATAACCCCGTCAAAGCCAGTCTCATATAAAGTACGGATAATCTTGAACATATCGAAGCTGCCCTCAGATGACAAATGCGCGGACTCTTGGAAATCCTGAACTGGATCATCAATCGCTGTATTGAATCTAAGGTTTCTCACATGGGCAAAGTGGATACGTCCTGTAGCAGCCTTGATCATCTCGCAAAGATCATTCTTACGGTTCGTTCCATAAGAACCGGTACAGAAAGTAAGCCCATTATGGGGATTATCCACAGCCTTAAGCATGCGTACTACATTCTCTTTGCAGGTGATAATACGGGGAAGCCCGAAAACCGGCCATGCCGGATCATCAGGATGTATCGCCATATCGATATCATACTTATCACATACGGGCATTATTGCCTTCAAGAAATAAACCAGATTCTCAAAAAGCTTTTCATTGGTCATGCCCTTGTACAGGTCAAAAAGCTCTTTTACCTTTGCCATGCGTTCAGGTTCCCAGCCAGGAAGGACAAATCCGTTAGAATCTTTATCTATTGAATCGAACATCTCCTCCGGCTTTATTGAATCAACAGCCTTAGAGCTATAGGCAAGAACCGTGGAACCATCTTCGCATACGCGGGCAAGCTCACTGCGGGTCCAGTCAAAAACAGGCATGAAGTTATAGCAGACCAGACGGATATCATTTTTTCCAAGAACCTCCAGTGTTTTTATGTAGTTCTCGATATATTCATCGCGTCTGCCATTTCCCATTTTTATATCATCATGTATATTGACGCTTTCAATACCTGATATCTCCAGTCCATGACTCTCTGCTTCAGCTTTTAAGGTTTTTACTTTTTCATCAGCCCAAGCTTCTCCTGGAACACTATCATACAAGGTGGTAATAACGCCTTTAACACCCGGAATCTGACGGATCTGGCTCAACGAAACGGAATCAAAGCCTGTCCCGAACCACCTAAAAGTCATTTTCATTTCAAAACCTCCAAAAAAAGTAAAGCACTGAGGGATTATTTCAAGTATTCTTCAAGAACAGCTTTAACAGAACCTACTCCAGAAATAAGCTTACAGAATATCTCCTCAATTTTATCCGTAAGTCTTACGGAATATGGGGAAGAATATAAATCCACTCCAAATATAACAGGATTCGACAACAAGGGTTTCAGCACTCCCTTGGCAGTTTCCGGTTTTCCGAAAACAACATCCTTCAAACTTGATTTCAACTCATTCAACATAGGATCGGAGGACAATGCCATCTCCGCCCCGTCATCATCAAGAGCAATAAGATATCGTAACCAGCCGGCAATCGCCAAAGGAATTCCTATCATGAAATCTATATTTTTTTCGGCTTTTATGTAAGCCTTTATTGTCTCTCCATAGCGGACAGGTATTTTCTGAGAAGTATCAGTAGCTATACGCTGCGGAGTATCAGGGATATAGGGATTCGGTACTCTTTCCTCCACGACCTCATTGATGAAATCAAGCGGATTCAATATACCAGGATTCACAACTACAGGTAATCCTTCATCGTATCCGATTTTCTTTATAAGCTTTACAAGAAGAGGATTCTTCATCTCCTCAGCTATAGACTTATATCCCAAAAGACAACCATACACAGCCAATGCGGTATGAAGAGGATTCAAGCATGTAGTTACTTTCATCTGCTCCGTGCGGTTCACAGTATCACGGTCAGTGATATAAACGCCACAATCCTTGAGCTTCTCGAAAGCAGGACGGCCGGCAGGGAAAGAATCTTCTATAACGAGATACTGAGGTTTTTCAGAATTCACAAAAGGAGCGATGAAGGTACCTTTTGAAGTTGTTATAGGATCCATGCCAACGATGCCAGCTTCCTCCAGCTGTTTCTGAACAGCAGCCGCCGGACGGGGGGTAATCTTATCAATCATGGACCAAGGGAAAGCTACTTTCTTCTCGTCATGAAGCCATTCCACAAAATCCTTAGAGACGAAACCATTCCTGAACCAAGCTTCTGCAATGGCATAAACTGAATTACTGAGTTTTTCGCCATTATGAGAGCAGTTATCCATACTGACAAATGCTATAGGATAGGCTCCATTACAAAATCTTTCATAAGCAAGAGCGGTAACGATACTCATGGCATGTACAGGATGGGCAGGACCTGACTGCATATCGGCAGAAGCAAGCTTATTGATGCTGCCATCCATGTTCGTTATTGAATATCCTTTCTCTGTTATAGTGAAACTGACCATTTTCAGGGAAGAAGAACGGAAAATCGTTTTCATACGCTCCCATGAAGAAAAATCAGATGAATCAGCATGTACAGCCTCTGAGACTGATGCAACAATCTCTTTCTCCAAGGATCCATCTGCTTTCATAAGAACAAGCAGGGAGAGATTGTCATGGGGAGCATAAATTTTATCCAATATCTCGTAATCAAAGGTATCTGACGCAATTATTCCTTTATCTGCCAGTCCTTCATTCAGCAATCTCTGCTGGAGCACAGCGATAAAACCACGGAAAATATTACCTGCACCAAAATGAAGCCATTCCGGAGCCTCGAAAGTTTTTTTATTCACTTCATCTACATTAAATGAAGGGAGAGAAACTTTTGCATCTTTCCAACTTTCAGAAAAAAGAAATCTCTTGTTCAATTCTAACATACTAGTATGTTATTACAAGCTTTTATGGATGTCAAGCGACAAATCAAGGGAAACTTGCATTATAATAAAGAATTATTTCAATTTTTCAGCTAATTATCCTATGCCAGGAAGCAGGTTCCGGGACATCAAAAGCAAGATGTTCCTCCGTATAGGGGTGTATAAAGTCCAGTGTACGGGCATGAAGACAAAGACGGTGGAAAGGATCCGTACGAGACCGATACTGCCTGTCCCCTGCTATGGGATGCTTCATCGCAGACAGATGGGCACGGATCTGATTAGTCCTGCCAGTCTCAAGCTCCAGCTGGAACAGGGTGTAAAATTCGTTTCCAGACAACTTCTTGTAATGGGTGACAGCCTGAACCTCATTTTTCAAAGGTTTACCACCTCTCTTCGTATCAGCGACATAAGAATGGTGCATAGCATTTTTTGCAAGGGGAAGATCTATCACGCCTTCTTCATTCAGGCAGGAAGCCGCAGGGTTCTCAGCAAGCGCTATATAATAACGGTGTATGACAAGCTTCTGCCAGTTGTCCATAACTTTCTGCCGGCATTCTGGAGACAATGCGAACATCATGACTCCCGATGTATCCTTATCCAAACGATGCACAGAGGCCGGACGAAAACTTCCATGAACAAGTCCTCTTTTCCTGCGGATTTCTGTCAGCACATCCAGGGCGGTGTTTCCCCTGGAGCCAGGATATGATACGGACAGCATATTCTCCGGCTTATTTATAACGGTTATAAACTTATCCTCATACAAGATATGTATTTTTCCAGACATGAAGATACTATGTCATTTGAAGGCACTTATGGCAAGAAGAAAAACCCTAAAGTCTCTGAAACCATGATATAAAACGTAACCTAAAGCGTCTCAGCTTTTATGCTTCTTTTATGGATATACATTTCGAAGTCGGCCCTGTTAAGGACATCTCCCAGTGTTTTGTCAGTCTTGCTGTTGAATTTAGAAAAACCGGCCGCAAATGATATTTTCTCAAGGATAGAACTCTTTTTCCTGACTTGAGCAAGAACGAATTCGTTTATATCTCTTTTTATTTCGTCATATCTTTCGTAATCCTCATTCTGAAGAATAATGACAAATTCATCGCCCCCTGTACGGAAGACAGGACTGTGCTTAAAGAAATTACAAATAACTTTACAGCACGATTTTATATAGAAATCTCCTGATTCATGACCGTAAGTATCGTTTATTATCTTGAGATTGTTCAGATCACATTCGCAGATCGCAAAATGCATAGCCTGGGCATCAGCCTGAATATTTGAATTGATTACTCCTGTTTTTCTTTCATAAAGTGACCGGTTTGCGACTCCAGTAAGAGAATCGTGAGCTGATTTTTCTTTCTCCTGGTCAATTATTTCGATAAGCTGGCACCGCAGAATATCCTGGGTAAATATATATAGTAGGATTGCTGTGAAACAGATTGAAAGATAACCGCTGTAAATATGCTCCCACAATATAGAAGCAAGTTGTCCTGAAAGGAAAGTCAGGGAAATCATTACAAGGGTCATATAGTTCTTTGCTTTGACCTTTCTTCCCAAGTGTACGAAAACAAAGAGTATAAAAAGAAAAGATATCGCGCAGAAAACGATATAAATCCAGTAATAGGCTCCTCGCTCAAAATGTCCTTCACTATTTACAGAAAAGATAAAACCGAAGGGAGCCATGGCAATCTCAATGGCCCCATGAAAGACCATCAGGATTATGACAGGCTTCAAGGATACCTTTACACCACAGCTTTTAGCAAGAAAAATAGTCAGGAAAGGGGAAAGAATATATTCGAGCAGAGTTACAGAAACAAAAAGCCAAGAGGGAATTCTTCCAATATTATTGAAAAGGACTCCCAAAAACTCACAGACAGCCCCCGCCATCACAAGTATAAAGGTAATTCTGAACCAGCGTATGCTACCCTTATCAAGGATAGTGTTTTTCCCAACAACCACAGCCAGCGTAACCATACTCATTACACAAGAAAGAATCACTACCCCGTAAAAAGGAACCATATAAGCCTCTCCGCTCTCTTTTATAAAAACATTGACAGGTTACTTTCTCTTATCCGACAGCTTACCATCTTCCTTAATAAGCAATCTAAGAGCCTCGACTCCTGTGACGATAGCAAGCTCTGTGTCATGAACCTGTGGATTTGAAAGTCCTGCCTTTGCCCTTTCTTGGTTAGCTACCACAAGAAAGCAAGATCCCACACGGACATGAAGAAAGCTTCCCGCTATGAAGAGCGCCGCAGATTCCATCTCAGAGGCCAGACACCCCATCCGAAGCCAAGCTTCCCATTTATTCTGCAGCTCATAACTTACAGGCATGACTTCCGGTTCATGCTGCCCGAAAAAAGAATCCTTACACTGAACCACACCTGCATGATACGGAATACCTTTAGTTTTGGCCGCTGTAATCAGAGCATTAAGCACGTTCACATCCGCTACCGCAGGATACTCAATAGGCGCATACTCGCGGCTTGTTCCTTCCATACGGATTGCACCACTTGCAATTACGATATCCCCGCTCATCACATCCTTCTGCATACCACCGCAAGTTCCTACCCTTACGAAGGTATGAGCGCCACATTTTGAAAGCTCCTCTATAGCAATCGCAGCAGAAGGACCTCCTATTCCTGTGGAGGTAACACTTACCTTGACCCCCTCAAGGGTTCCAGTATAAGTCACATATTCCCGACTGTCGGCCACAAGCTTGGCATCATCAAAATGAGATGCGATACTGGCACATCTTTTGGGATCCCCAGGTAAAATTATATATTTTCCTATGTCGTCAGGCCCTACTCCAGTGTGGTACTGTTTTCCTGAACCTTCTGCATAATCGATCATAATACGCTCCATAACACCGTACTTATCCAACGGCTTCATAAAGATAGTATTAAGTTTACCACAAAAATTTACACCCTTCCAGAAAAATATTATCTGATATCGATATTAATTAGGAACTCCACAAAAAAGAAAAAAAGTGGCATACTTTTCCCATGAACAAAACCAACGCCATGAGAATACTTGAGACTGAGAAAATACCTTTCAGCACGAAGCAATATGAATTTTCAGAGGATAAACTTGATGCCATTCATGCAGCTGAAGCAGCAGGGCTTCCAGTGGAACAAGTTTTCAAAACGATTGTCATGAGAAATGAAAGAAATGAGATTTATGTTTTCTGTGTACCTGCAGAAACAACCGTGAATTTAAAAAAAGTTAGATCCCTTACCTCATCTAAAGACATCAACCCGGTTAAACCTCAGGAGCTTCTCGGTCTTACTGGCTATATCAGAGGAGGATGCTCTCCCCTGGGAATGAAAAAGAAATATCAGACTTATATAGACGAAACAGCTATCTTGTTTGACGAAATATATGTCAGTGCAGGCCAGCGGGGTATGCAGATCGCGGTGAACGGGGAAAAGCTTGCTGAGGCATGCAATGCCGAGCTGGCTGAACTGACCCTTTGATTACTACGCGAGCATGGCAAGGATGCCGGCTTTGTCCTTGGCTCCCATTTCTTGTTTTACGGCTTTTCCATCTTTAAAAACCATAAGGGTAGGTATACTCATTATATTGAACATACTTGCCAAATCTGGCTCATCATCCACATTTACCTTGCAGAACTTAACATCAGTGCGCTCCTCTGATGCTGCATCCACGAAAGGTGCCGTCATTCTGCAGGGACCACACCAAGATGCCCAGAAATCAACGAAAACAGTACCGGAAGACTCCAATACCTCAGATTTAAAAGTATCCTTTGTCAAAGAAACTACAGCCATGGTAACCTCCTATAAAACTGCAGGAGCGACAATTGCCCCGGCCGGTACCGATTATATCTAAGAATCTGAATTATCCTACAGGTACCACAATTAATATAACAAACAATATTACCGTTGGCTAGAAAAATATTCATTCTAAGCAAAGCTGACAAAAAACAGGAAGATGATCAGAAACACCTCTACCAGTCCAAACATCATAAGCATAGGGAATTCCGCCGGAGGTGACGTAATCACCCTCACAAAGAACATGAAAAGAGCTGCAAGACACATCGCCCGCAAAGAAAAAGTGATCTATGCGGCTCCATTCATCCTGATAAAAATAGGAGCCCGAATCTGAGGAATCAAACCAAGGCGATGACACCGTAACATGATGAAAACTGCCTTTAAAATCTATACTGCCGGGATTTCTTGAATAACGGAATTCTGCCAAATCCTTGTTAAAGTCACCGCAGGCGACAGCTGAATATCCGTCGGAAAGAGCCTTTTCTATGCGGCCGGCAAGAAGGGCTTCCTGGCAATTCCTCCAAACCTCGCTTTCCTTAGCTCCTCCCGACTTTGATTTCCAGTGAACCACAAAAAGTGCCACTTTCTTCTCTCCTTGCAGATCGGAGCTGCTGAAAGAAAAGCGAATCTCCATAAGGGGGCGTAGGGCTGGTTGAGACAAGGGGTCTCCGGCCGCGAAGGAGGAAAAAGCTTCTGTCGGGACAGCAGCTTTGCAGCTCAAATCATGAGCAAAAAAGGATTCCGGCTCATAACGGGAAAAAACAGCGCAGCCTAAAGATGCCCCCTCTTCCTTAGAAAAGAGAGCATAAGGCCAGCTCATACCGGAGATACCTGTCTGCAGGGTATTAGCGATGTCCTGGATTACAGCCATATTCTCCACCTCCATAAAACAGAAAATATCGGCCTTCATGGATGTCATATATGAACAAAGCTTTTCAACTCTTTCCCTATACTTCTCTTCTGTCCATTTAGATTTTTTCCCTAAGAAATCCTCGTATTCATTCCCAGAGGAAGCAGCATCGAAAAAAGTCTGAAGATTCCAAGAGACTATAGTCAAATCACTTTCCTCTGCCTTTCTGAACGAAAGGATTCCTGAGGACGACTCAAACAGATTGGAGCAGCCACAACTGAAAAAAAACATGGAGAAAAAAACAAAAGCAGAAAAAATCTCTTTCCGGGATATAAACAAACTATCTTTACTTTTCATCATAACCCCCGGAAGGCTTTATTTATATGAATCACACGAGAAAAGTCACCATACGGAGCCCATATCCACATAAAAAAACCGTCCAATCTAACTTATACGACCGGACGGTTAAAAAAATTCAACTTTCAAGCAGTTGATTTCAAAAAAAATTATTGAAGGGAACATCAAACGTTGAAACGGAAGAAGACCACGTCTCCATCCTGAACAATATATTCTTTTCCCTCTATACGGTATTTTCCGGCGGCTTTGATCTCGGCCTCAGTTCCGTATTTAACAAGATCCTCGAAACTGTAGACTTCTGCCTTTATAAAGCCCTTCTCAAAATCAGTATGGATAACGCCGGCCGCCTTAGGTGCGGTATCGCCTGCGTGAATCGTCCAAGCGCGGCATTCATCAGGTCCTGCAGTAAGGAAGGTACGAAGCCCCATAAGATGATAGGCGGCACGGGCAAGAACGGCCAGGCCGCTTTCCTTCAGCCCAAGCTCCCCAAGGAACTCAAGGCGTTCTTCGGCACTGCCCATTTCAGCAAGCTCAGCCTCAAACTTTCCGCAGATGACCACCACGTCAGAGCCTTCAGCCTCTGCGATTGACTTTACCGTATCAATGTATTTATTCCCCTTCTTAACACCATCCTCATCCACATTGCAGACATACATCTGGGGCTTCATAGTGATAAGATGACAGTCATAAACAGCCTCTTTCTCATCATCTGTAAGCTCTGCCTGGCGTGCCGGCTTACCGTTCTCCAGAAGAGGCTTGATTTTGTTTATAGCGGCCATGACTACTTCGGCCTTCTTAGCCTCCTCCTTACTGACACGGGCGGCTTTCTGGCATTTCTCTATACGCCGGTTGACAGTATCCAAATCAGCGAAGGCAAGCTCTATATTAATCGTCTCAATATCATCAGCAGGATCAATTTTATTATTGACGTGGACGATATCAGGATTCTCGAAGCAGCGGACTACATGAGCGATAACACCCACCTCACGGATGTTGGCAAGGAACTGGTTTCCAAGTCCCTCGCCCTTTGACGCGCCTTTTACAAGTCCCGCGATATCCACAAACTCAACAGTCGCAGGAACCTTGCGCTTAGTCGCGAATTTCTCGGCAAGGAAATCAAGTCTTGAATCTGGAAGATCCACAATACCGATATTCGGATTGATAGTACAGAAAGGATAATTCGCTGCTTCCGCAGGAGCAGCCGTAAGTGCTGAAAAAATGGTTGATTTACCGACATTGGGCAAACCAACGATACCACAGTTTATAGCCATATTTACTTCCCTGAAAAAAATCGATAGATTCCGCCCTACGCACCGCAAAAATCGCACATATCGTGCAAACCGCAGCCAACACTAAGCAAGACGCGGAAATCGCCTTATTATATAGACATTCAAGGAAATCCGCAACAGACTAAAAAATGCCGCCCCTGATATATATCAGTATATAAAATGTGACGGAGGAACAAACTTATATCCCAGTCCGTGAACAGTCTGAATTATGTTAGGAGCATCGCTCATATCTCCCATTTTTTGGCGAAGCCTGGAAATATGAACATCAAGGGTTCTTGTTGCAGAATCAGGTGAGCGGCCCCATACGTTCTCAAGAAGCTCATTCCTGGAAATAATCCTTCCGCAATTCTCGCTGAAATACCTGAGTAGCTTTGTCTCCTTCGCAAGAAGAGGAGTTATCTTACCATCAATGATTATTATCTCTTTGTTAAGATCTATGGTTAATTTACTCTTGCTGCTTTTGGAAACGACAGAATTATTGATCAAAAGTGCGATTTTCTTAGACAAATCATCGAAAGTATAATTATCCGGCAGATAAGAAGCTCCCTTCACATCCCCATTTTTCACAGATATAACGATAGAATCATCATCTTTTACGACCGTAAAAGAACCAAGGTTTATTTTTCTTGCCATTTTGTCTCCCTTAAAAAACACTATTATAAATGTAACAAAAAACCTTAAAATAATCTTAAAAATTGAAAAATCCACGCTTTTTTTGAGCTTTTGATTGTGGCTATAAAATACTCTAAGAATAAGGAGAAAGAATCAACCGGGGCTTTTCAATCCATCCTTGCGATAAATCATTTTTGTATAAAAGAGATGAAACAATGAAAAGATAAATCTGAAGCCAGGGTAAATTTTTCACTGTATTCGGATTGTACTTTTATACTGACAGATAATCATCAATTGTTGTTCCTCTGTATTTTTGCTATACTTCCTAACATAGGAGACCTGTCTATGATAAAACTAAGGAACGAAGGAGCTTTCTACAGCGGAAAAGGCTCCTCGCCATTCATCTCAAAGGAAGAAGGTGAAAAACAGGGAGCATCTTGCTCAGTCTGCAAGAAGAATACCATTGCATACGGAATACTTCAGGCACATAATACATCAGGCGATGTTGAGAACCTGAAAATAAAATTCGATAAAATAACATCCCACGACATAACCTTTGTCGGAATAATACAGACAGCCCGGGCTTCAGGACTGGAAAAATTCCCCATTCCCTACGTGCTCACCAACTGCCACAACAGTCTTTGCGCCGTAGGCGGCACAATAAATGAAGATGACCACATGTTCGGACTTACCTGCGCCCGTAAATACGGAGGAATCTATGTTCCGCCCCACCAGGCTGTCATCCATCAGTTCGCAAGGGAGATGCTCAGCTCCTGCGGTGCCATGATTCTTGGCTCTGACAGTCACACCCGCTATGGCGCCTTGGGAACCATGGCTATCGGTGAAGGTGGCGGAGAGCTTGCCAAACAGCTTCTGGGAAAAACCTACGACATAAAGCAGCCGGAAGTAGTAGCAGTTTACCTTACAGGCTCCCCCCGGCCGGGGACAGGTCCCCAAGATGTGGCTCTTGCCATAATCGGAGCTGTCTTTGAGAAAGGCTACGTCAAGAATAAAGTCATGGAATTCATAGGGCCCGGAATCAAGAACCTGAGCGCAGACTTCAGGATTGGAATAGATGTAATGACCACGGAGACTACCTGTCTTTCATCCATCTGGGAAACAGACAGTGCCACCGAAGAATTCTTTGCAATCCACGGACGACCCGGAGACTACAAAAAACTTTCCGCACCGGCTACGGACAAGCCTGCGGAATATGCCTGGTACGACGGTGTTATCGAGGTCGATTTAAGCGAAATCAAGCCTATGATCGCTATGCCCTTCCATCCCAGCAACGTCTACACCATCGATGACGTAATAAAGAATACTGACGACATCCTTACAGAGACAGAAAAACGTGCCAAAGTAAGCTTCGGAGACAAAGTCGAATACGACCTTCACAACAAGCTGGTGGACGGAAAGCTTTACGTTGACCAGGGAATCATAGCCGGATGTGCAGGAGGTGGCTTCGAGAACATCTGCGCCGCCGCCGACATAATGAAGGGAGCATCCATAGGAAGCGGAAAATTCACCATGAGCGTTTATCCGGCAAGTATGCCTATTTATATGGAGATTATAAAGAACGGAGTAGCCGCATCCCTCATGGAGACAGGAGCCGTCCTTAAGACAGCCTTCTGCGGTCCTTGCTTCGGCGCAGGCGACACTCCCGCCAACAACGCCTTCAGTATCCGTCACTCCACAAGGAACTTCCCCAACAGGGAAGGCTCTAAAATACAGAATGGCCAGATAGCCTCAGTAGCACTTATGGATGCCCGCTCTATTGCGGCAACAGCCGCAAACAAAGGCTTCCTGGCCTCCGCGGAATACTGCAGCGAGAACGTAAAGCCCCGGGCTTATACCTTCGACAGTTCAATCTACAAGAACCGCGTTTATGACAGCAAGGGAATCGCCCATCCGGAGGAAGAAATCCAGTTCGGACCCAATATCAAGGACTGGCCTGAGATTCCAGAGCTTAAGGATAACCTGCTCCTCAAAGTCGTATCTGAAATTCACGATCCAGTCACGACAACCGATGAGCTTATTCCTTCAGGTGAAACCTCCTCCTTCCGCTCAAATCCTCTTGGACTTGCCGAATTCACTCTGTCAAGGAAGGATCCTGAATATGTAGGCCGCGCAAAAGCCGTAAGGGACAAGACAGAAAACTTCGTCAAAGAGGCAGAAGCAGCGACTGCCGCACTTAACAAAGCCCACCCAGAGCTGGCAGACGCCCTGGCAGAAGCTCAGACAGGCAGCACCATTTTCGCCGTGAAACCCGGAGACGGCTCTGCCCGCGAGCAGGCGGCCTCATGCCAGCGTGTCCTCGGAGGCTCAGCCAATATAGCCATAGAATACGCTACAAAACGCTACCGCTCCAACCTTATAAACTGGGGAATGATTCCTTTCCTCTTCAAAGGCTCTGACAAAGAACTGCCCTTCAAGAACGGTGACTTTATTTTCATTCCTGGCATCCGTAACAAAATAGCAGATGCCTCCGACTGTATAAAAGCCTATGCTGTCTCTGTTGAGACAGGTGCAGTATCTGAGTTCGTTCTTTCCACAGGAGATATGACAGGGGACGAAAGGAACATCATCCTTGACGGTTGTCTTATAAACTTCTATAGACGATAATTTCTGGAAAAGAAAGGGGGAAGAGCGCAAGACTTCACGTCCTGCGCTCTTTGTGTATCCCCCTCGCTCCCAAGTCAGAAACATACTCGGTCACCTAAGGCTCCCTCCTTTGTTCCTGACTTGTCCGCTACCCCCTCTACGGGGGCTTCCCGCCCCCGTAACGCCCCTGGAAAGCTTTTTCTGTTTGTCTTCATATAATTACCATGAAAATCGGATTTTTTTCCATTCACAAGAAATATACAATTAGTATATACTTGCCACTATGACGACTATCACAGGGCTTGCAAAATGCCACGAATATAACTTCGATGACGTATACAAGGCACTTCAGAAGCTTATCACCCTAGTTCCTCCACCTGACGTAAAAAATAAAACAGTTCTTTTAAAGCCGAATATTCTTTCGCCAAAGAAGCCTGAGTTTGCTATTTGCACACATCCTGTCGTTGTCGGTGCCGCCGTAAAACTGTTTCTGGAATTAGGAGCTGCAAAAGTTCTTGTAGGAGAATCCCCGGCTGTCGCAAGTTCTCTTTCTGCCGCAAAGGGCACGGGAATGTTGTCTCTTGTTCAGGACAACGGAGGAGAATGGGTCGATTTCGATACATCTGTGACGGTACAGTGTCCGGACGGACGTATAGTAAAACAAATTGACTTTGCGGAAGCTTTTGCAAGAGCCGACATAGTTGTTTCTCTTTCAAAGCTTAAGACACATCAATTCATGTCCTATACAGGAGCTATGAAGAACCTATTCGGTCTTGTGGTAGGACTAAAAAAAGCTCAGACCCACTATAGGTTCTCAGACAAAAAAGATTTCTCAGCATTCATCACTGACCTGAATTTAGCCGCAAAAGCACAGTATTCGATAATGGACGCAATAGTCGGTATGGAAGGACAAGGCGGCCCAGGCAACGGAGATCCTGTAAAACTGGGCTTTCTGGCTGCATCCGACAATATTCTTGCCTTGGACTGGGTGTGCTCCTCAATCGTAGGCTATAATCCTCACCAAATTCCAAATTTGGAGGAGGCTCTGAACAGAGGAATCTGGCTGAAATCTACGGATGAGATAAAAACCCTGGGATGCACTCCAGAAGAATTGAAGCCCGCTTCCTTTAAAATCGTAAAAGAAGCAAGTGCAGCCGTTACCCTGCAAAAAATGCTGCCTGGCTTCTTGAATTCTTTGGCGACACTTGTATTTGTAAAGACTCCCCGCTTTGACAAAAACAAGTGTATTCGTTGTGGCAAGTGCATAGAAATATGCCCCGCCCATCAGCTCCGCTTCTCCTCCAAAGGAATCGAGGTTGCCCCTGCAGATTTACCGAATTCACAGAAATACGTGTCTATCGCCGACAAGAAAAAATGCCTGCATTGTTTCTGCTGTCACGAAATATGTCCTGTCGAGGCTATTACCTTGCACAAATTTTAGATTCCGACCTATCTGCCGGGTTCTTCACAAAAGAAAGCAAAACCTTTATATTATGCCTGAAGCATCTGTCAGTTTCTTCATAAAAGAACAAAGAAGCTGCCGACAGGTCGTTAAAAAGTAAAGACTCCCTTTTGACACATTAAATTTGCAGTTTTTTTAAGGAATACGTAATGAAAATATCAGACATACTTAAAGAGAAAAAGCTTTCTCTTTCATTTGAGATTTTCCCACCTAAAAAACAGTCTTCATATGAATCTGTCATAAACGCAGCGATGAAACTCTGTTCCTTCAATCCTGATTTCATGAGCATCACATACGGTGCCGGCGGAAGTACAAAAAGAAACACAGTCCAGATAGCAGAAGAGCTTCAGTCAAAGGGTAAAGTAACAGCTCTTGCTCATCTTACTTGTGTGGGTGCCTCGAAATCAGAAATCGAAGCCGCAGCCAAAAAGATGGCTGAAGCAGGAATTGAGAATGTCCTCGCCCTAAGAGGGGATATTCCTCAAGCAGATGAAAGAGGAAATATGCCAGAGGGATTCGTTGATGCGTGGAAAGAAGAAGGCTTTGCTCATGCATCGGATCTTGTTGCGGAACTGAAAAAAAATGGTGATTTCTGTATCGGAGGGGCATGTTATCCGGAGGGACATCCTGAAAGCTATAACCGCGATATTGATATAGACAACGTAAAGTATAAAGTGGAGGCCGGCTGCGACTTCCTGACCACACAGATGTTCTTCGACAACGACATGCTTTACAGCTTTTTATACAGGCTGCAATCAAAAGGCATCCATGTTCCTGTTCTTGCCGGCATAATGCCGATAACACAACCCTCGCAGATAAAACGCATGATAAAGCTTTCAAACGCTTACATTCCCCGCAAGCTGCTGATGATTGTAGACCGCTTCCAAGACAGTCCTGAAGCTCTTATGCAAGCAGGAATCGCATATGCGACAGACCAGATAATCGACCTGATCTCAAACGGAGTACGCGGCATCCACATCTACACGATGAACAAGCCCAATGTTGCAGAGGCGATAGTGTCGAACATAAACAGCATAGTCAAGGCAGTAAACGCCTGAGCCGACGCTTAAGGAAACGCAGATGGCAAATATGGATTTCAGAACATTTCTTAAGGACAGAATAAAAAAAGGATACCCGATTTTTTCAGACGGAGGAATGGGAACCATGATTCAAGCCTCTGGAATTACGGAATATAAGATTCCAGAGGAATTGAATTTCACACATCCTGATATAATCCAAGATATACACCTGCAATACCTCAAAGCAGGCTCAAACCTGATTACGACGAATACCTTCGGAGCCACCCCCATAAAGATGCATGGGGCTCCATTCTCCGCAGGAGACGCCATAAGAAAAGCGATATCTCTTGTTCAAAAGGCTATAGAAGAATATGAGCGCAGCCCGGATGCCTCACAAAGACAAGATGCCGGTGATAAATTCGTGGCCCTTGATATAGGGCCCAGCGGAAAGCTTATAGAACCAGCAGGGACGATGACCTTTGAAGAAGCTTACACATCCTTTGCACAAGCTGCCATTGCCGGAGAAAAAGCAGGCGCTGACCTTGCCATAATCGAGACCATGAGTGACCTGTATGAGGTAAAGGCTGCTGTTCTGGCCGTAAAAGAGAATACTTCCCTACCGATTATAGCCTCAATAACCTTTCAGGATAATCTGAGGACCCTCTCAGGAGCAGATCCACTTACAGTCGTGACTTATATGGAGGCACTGGGAGTAGATGTGGTCGGCATGAACTGCGGAGTAAGCCTTGAGATCGCTGAGAAACTCATTGGACAATTCACAGAAGAAGCTTCTATACCAGTGATGGTACAGCCAAATGCCGGACTACCAATCCTTGAGAATGGTAAAACTGTTTTCAAAGTACTGCCGGCAGAATTCGCAGAATCCCAAAAAAAGAATTATGAAGCAGGGGCAAGTATCCTTGGTGGTTGCTGCGGAACCACCCCCGCCCATATAAAAGCTCTTGTAGATGCTGTAACAGGCCGAAAACTCACCTCCCGCCAGGCAGAAAACACCCGCACCCCGGGAAAAGAGGTCACCTGTGTATGTTCCGGTAATACAACTGTACGCATAGGAGGTCCTGCCGGAGCCGTCATTGTAGGAGAACGTATAAATCCCACTGGCAAAAAAAAATGCAAGGAAGCTCTTCTTTCTGGTGATACACAATTCATACTGGACGAGGCAGAAAAACAACTGGCGGCAGGAGCCCATGTCCTCGATGTGAATGTAGGACTTCCTGGAATTGACGAGAAAAAAGTCATGTCCGACACGGTTTTTCTGCTTCAAAAAACTTTTACATGCCCTCTCCAAATAGACTCCAGTGAGACTGAAGTCCTGGCTGCGGCGATGCGCCGCTATAACGGCAAACCTCTCGTCAATTCTGTCAATGGCAAGCAGAAAGTAATGGACGCTATATTCCCCTTGGTGAAACAATACGGCGGCAGCATTGTGGCTCTATGTATCGATGAGGAGGGGATTCCTCCCACAGCAGAAGGCCGCTTGGCAATAGCAGAGAACATAGTCAAGGAAGCAGCAAAATACGGAATAAAACGAAAGGATATCTTCATAGACATGCTTACCCTTACCGTATCATCCCAACAAAAAGAAGCCTCCGAGACTATACGCGGAATAAGACTGCTTCAGGAAACCCCCTCCACAAGAGGTGTAAAAACCATATTAGGAGTCTCAAACATATCCTTCGGTCTGCCCCGCAGGGACATAATAAACTCTCATTTTTTCAGTATGGTCTTGAGCGCAGGTCTGGAAGCTTGTATCATCAATCCGCTTTCTCAGTCCATGCTGGATTCCTATAGAACCTACAGGGCTGTATATGCCTTTGATGAAAACTGCATGGACTATATCAGCTCATATGCAGGAACGACAGCACCAACTGCCACACTGCCACAAAATTCGGCTGCAGCCCCCGGATCTTCTCCTTCTGCAGCCGGGCAAAGTACGGACCAGACAAAGACAACAGACTCAGCAGACAACTCTCAGCCTCCTGCCCCAGCTTCCTCAGCATCCCCACTCTTCCAGGCCATTGTAAAGGGCTACTCCGAAAAAGCGGAGACAGAAGCCACCAAGCTTCTGGAAAACCTTTCACCCATGGACATAGTGAACAACTATATAGTCCCTGCTCTTGACGATGTAGGAGAAGATTATGCCTCCGGTAAAAAATTCCTCCCTCAGCTTTTGCTAAGTGCGGATACAGTCTCAAAAGTTTTTGCCATTCTGAAAAAACACATTGAAAGCAGCGGAAGCAAGAACAAGAGCAAGGGGCGTATCCTTATGGCTACAGTACAGGGCGATATTCACGACATCGGGAAAAATATAGTCAGCGCGATGCTTGAGAATTATGGCTTCGAAGTAATAGACCTAGGGAAAGACGTGGCTCCTGAAACCATCATAAAGACAGCCCTTGAAAAAAATATAACCCTTATCGGACTCAGCGCACTTATGACGACGACTGTCCTCAGCATGGAGAACACAATCCGTATGCTCAGGGAAACGGAAAAACAAGAGGCAGAAAAGGGAAAGAACATTAAATTCGTGATAATAGCAGGAGGAGCTGTGCTGACCCCGGAATATGCAAAAAAAATAGGAGCCGACTATTATGGGAAAGATGCAATGGGAACAGTAGCTATTGCCAAAAAGGTACTTCTAAATGAATAGCCATAGTTATCCTTCTTTGAAAGAATACAAAGCAATAAAAACATATCTCTTCGTCATTTTCAACAGAAAGACTTTCTGGCCTTTTATAAAATGCTTCCATACAGCACTTAAGAAATTCTTTATTCCGCAATTCAGTGTGAAAGCAGGATTTCGAAAAACCCCAGTCGTGCAAGTAGACAATGTATTGGACAGGACCATCCCCTTTTCACCCAGATATATCTCCATTTACTTGGATTTTATCCATTCCATGGCGCGACCTCTTTCTTTCTGTATATCAAAATTCAACAGAAAACAAAGTTCGGAGATAGCCGTTAAAATTATCAATGAATTAAGAAACTGCTATGAGACTGCCTACGACATCTATGCTTTCAGAATGTCCACCACGAATCGTCCCAATTATAGGAAAGACAGACATTTCCGTATGCTGCATGCCCTTGATCCACACTTTATGTGCGTTCCAAGCCTTCATGTCTCCCTAATGATTATGTCATGGATCCTTTATAGGGAAATTTTCAATTCCTATCTAGAGGATGAGAAAGAATCGAAATTCTACACTCAAGAAATTTTCAAATCTGCCATAACGATTACAGAAACAGTACTTTATGTAAAACAACACAGCGTAAACTGCATACCTTCGGCTATATACATGATGACAGAAATATTAAAAGGACGTTTCATACTGACCGATGCGGTTTATTTCATTGATAACCTTTTCTCTGAAAATAAAGAAATGTCCGATGGAGTAAAACAAAGTATCCACTCATACATACAGATTCTCTTCGAGCGATTCGTTTTGGAAAATTGCTCGGAAGAAGATTGGACTGTCCCTATAAAACGATGGCTCACCACATATAAAACGACTTAATTCATCCCTTCCTTTATGGGTATACCCCCTTCTATCCAGGAGCTTCTGCCATAAAAACAAATAATCGGTATTTTTGGAAACACCTTGTTTTTTCCTGAAAAAAAGTTTAATATAAAGCATGTTAGTTGCAAAGTTCAACCAACATGCTTACGACACTTTTTCCATCCCTTGGATACTTTTGTCGCGAAAAATTACAAAGGAGTTACCATGATCCACCCTTCATATTTCGTAGAAAAAGCAAGACAGGACGCAATCCTCAACCGTAAAAACAATATAGACAAAGATTTCTATAATGGAATTTTTTCAAGATATGAGTATCCGGTACTTACAAGAGATAGCATCCCTCTGTTCTGGAAATATGATCTTGATGCGACGACAAATCCCTATTTTATGGAACGTCTCGGCATAAATGCGGTTTTTAATGCCGGTGCCATAGAGCTGAACGGAAAATTCTACATTGTAGCCAGGGTAGAAGGTGCCGACCGTAAATCTTTCTTCGCCGTAGCAGAAAGTGAGAGCCCGGTAGACGGCTTCCGTTTCCACGATTATCCGATTCAGCTTCCCGACACGGAGCCGAACGAAACAAACGTATATGACATGCGTCTTACCAAGCATGAGGACGGCTGGATCTACGGAGTCTTCTGCTCAGAAAGTAAGGATACATCATCAAAGGATCTTTCTGCCGCTGTCGCCGCCGCCGGAATAGTGCGCACAAAGGACTTAGAGCACTGGGAACGCCTTCCAGATCTGAAAACACTTAATTCTCCCCAACAAAGGAATGTCCTTCTTCACCCTGAATTCGTAAATGGAAAATATGCTTTTTATACCCGTCCTATGGATGATTTCATAGAGACAGGCTCCGGCGGCGGCATAGGCTTTGGTCTTTGTGACGATATAACAAAAGCAGTAATAGACGAGGAAAAAATAACCAGCGCAAGAAAATATCACACAATCACAGAATCAAAGAACGGGGCAGGTGCCGTTCCGATAAAAACTGATAAAGGTTGGATTCATATTGCCCACGGAGTCCGCAATACTGCGGCAGGATTAAGATATGTAATATACGCCTTTGCCACGGCTCTGGACGATCCCTCAAAAGTCATAGCAGAACCAGGAGGCCTTCTGATAGGTCCAAGGGGATGGGAACGAGTCGGTGATGTTTCCAATGTAGTCTTTACAAATGGCGCCATAGCCCGTGATAACGGAGATGTGTTCATTTACTATGCAGCAAGTGACACAAGACTCCATGTAGCCTCCACGACCATAAACAAACTCACGGACTATGTTTTCAACACTCCCTCTGATCCTCTGCGTTCCGTGGAATGCGTGGCGCAAAGATGCGACTTGATAAGGAAAAACATAGACCTTCTGAAAGCAGAAATGAAGTAATATAAAGCGAATACTCTCAATTTCTAAATTTTTTCTTAAATTTTTAAGAAAAAGTTCTAAAAAATGTCGAAATTGGAGTATATGGAGATTACAATTTTTACAAAAACATTCTATACTGTTTTTATGCGGTTTTTCCATGTATCTAAGAAGAGAATATTTTTTTCTTCAGTAATCGCAATTCTCATATTTATTAGTATACTGGTGGGGTGCAACAAAAAAGACGATTCCTTATCACGAATATATTTTAAACATTGCTGGCAGTGGATTCAGGGTGAAGACGACGGAAGTATTCCTGAAACCCTCATGTCTGGCGAAAACTTCAAACTTCTGGAAACATCTGCTGAAAATGATCTTCGTTCCCTTATACCTGATTCGACCGGATATATTTGGGTCAGGGCAGAATTTCAAGTTCCAGAGGATCTACAGGACATAACCACAGGTATTCTATCAAAAAGGATACTTTATACAGGATCTATATACGTCAATGGAAATCAAATAGGACAACTGGGATCCTTGCCTCCAAACCAGTTTCTTTCTGGCTATAAAACAGGAGGTTTCTACATTCCTGAAACAATTCTCAACAAAACAGGAAAAAATGTTCTAGCGATAAAAATATGGGTAGAAGCTTTAGGATGTGTTCCCTCCACCATATATTTCGGAAGTTATGATGAAATTTCCTATGAGGCAGAGAAATCAACCTTTTTTTGCTCGACTATAAATTTTTCCTTTTCTTTCTCTCTTATACTTATATCTCTTCTATATATTTTCTTTTACGTCCAAAGAAAATTCAAGGAATATCTGCTTCATGCAATGCTTAACTTATTCTCTGCAATATTCCTTACACCTTTTTTCCAAGATCAGTTTACCTTCATGGAAGGTCTTTTCCCCTCATATCTTGTTTTCTGTAAATTCTTTTATGCAATTCCTGCATATATATCGGCCTACTTCGCTTCGTCCTACATGCGGGAATTCCTTCATGAAAAGGATTCGAGAAATCTGAATATCACACGGTTGGCGATACTTGTAATCCCGATAATAATCACTTTATCAATCTCAGATCTTGTCTCCCTTATGAAGGCTCAGCCCGTTCTGATTCTCTTCATAGGTGCGCAGATATACTTCGGAATAGAGTCTGTTTTCAAATCACTGCTCAAAAATCAGAAAGAGGTATATGTCCTGATCGCAGGTTTTTCTCCGGTTATCGTTGCCATACCATTGGATGTGGTAATCCATTCGATATTCCACTTAGATAACGTACCTTTTTTAACTATCTTGGGGTGGCAGGGAGTAATTCTTGCCTTTATGTTCATTCTTTCATTCCGTTACAATGAGATTTTCAAGAGGGTAGAATACTTAAACACAAATCTTGAGAAAGAAGTTGAAGAAAGGACAATCCGTCTTTCGGAATCAAATGAAAAACTAGAGAATGAAAAAAAGCAGACCAAGGCAGACATGGACTTCGCTGTCCATGTTCAAGAAGCTTTCTTCAAACAACCCGATTTTAAAATTGATGGTTGGGATCTTGCGATGAAAACAAGACCGGCGACAGGAATATCAGGCGATATGTTCGACGTCTATCATATAGGAAATGTCCTGGAAGGAATTTCTTTATTTGATGTTTCCGGACACGGAATCGCTGCTGGTCTGGTTACTATGCTTTGTAAAAATATCATAGCCCAGAATTTCCGTGATGGTCTGTACAGTGGGGAAACCCATGAAAATCTCAGTGTCGTCATGGAGAATATAAACAGAGGAGTAATCACTGCAAAAGGTGATATAGAGAATTATCTTACAGGACTTCTTCTTAGAGTCGACAATGCTCCAGAAGGAGCGACATGTCATGCAGAATTAACAAATGCAGGCAGCCCCATACCTCTTCTTTATACTCACAAAACAAAAAAATGTACTGAGATAAAGACAAAAATTCCTTCAATTCAGTACGGTATGATAGGTATCCGTGGACTGGAAGTCTCCTTCCCGACACAGCATTTCGAAATAGCTCCAGAAGATGCTCTTGTACTATACACAGACGGCATTACGGAAGCCGTAAACAGTTCAGGAGAACAATTTGGCAGGGAAAGGCTTTCTAAGGCTATAGCAAATGCAGGTTCCACATCCGCACAAACAAGACTGAATTCCATCATGAACGAACTCCAAACCTTTGCTGAAGGTGTTCCCTACGATGACGATATAACACTGATTATTTTGCAAAGAAAAAAAATATAATTGAAGACAAAAATTATTTTCTTAGCTCAGAAGGAAAACACCATATTTTTCTTTTCTTTTATGTTCAATAATTTGAAAAATAATGTTATTCTATATAAGTGGCTTTTCTTGCATGCATAGCTGCATGGCTTGAAGGAGGAAAAAAGTGAAGACCCTTGAAATAGGACAGGAAATACAAACCAAAATTGTTGCAGTAACTGATGACTGCGTTTTTCTAGATTTAAATACAAAAAGTGAAGGAGTTCTAGACATTGCGGATGTCACCGATGACCAAGGGAAGATAACCGTAAAAGAAGGTGATTCCATAAAAGTGTATTTTTTAGGTGAACAGCGTGGGGAAATGCGTTTCACGACAAAAATCTCCGGGGATAAGGCTGATAAGAGTTTGCTGGAAAATGCATGGAAAAACAGTATCCCTGTGGAAGGACATGTGGAAAAAGAGATAAAAGGCGGTTTCGAAATCAAGATAGGAGACAGCAGGGCATTCTGTCCTTATTCTCAGATGGGCTTCCGACAAAAAGAGGAAGCATCTTTTTTTATTGGAAAAACGCTGACCTTCCTTATTCAGGAGTTTAAAGAAAATGGCAGAAACATTCTTGTTTCCAACCGTGCTATTGAAGAAGAAAAGTATAATGAATACAAGGAAGGACTGAAACAGAAACTTAAAACAGGCATGACAGTAAAAGGAAAAGTCCTTTCTCTTCAAAGCTATGGTGCTTTTGTTGAGATAGAAGGCTTTAAGGCTCTACTCCCTATTTCTGAGATCTCCAGGGGCCGTATCAATGATATAAACGAGGTCCTTTCTGTCGGACAGGAAATAGAAGCTTCAATAATACGTATAGATTGGTCTACGGAACGTATATCACTAAGCATGAAAGCTCTTCTTTCAGACCCGTGGGATACTGTCAGCGAACGCTATGCCCCAGATGACAAAGTCACGGGAACAATTTCCAGGATATCAGATTTTGGTCTTTTCATAACTTTGGAGCCTGGAATTGACGGCTTACTACATATTTCTGAAATAGAAGATGCTGACAGAAAAACAAATCTTCGGAAATTATACAAAACAGGAGCATCAATTTCAGTAGCTATAAAAGAAATTGACCAAGAAGGACATCGAATCTCACTTCGCCCGGCAACTACAAAAAAACAGGACAATTCTGCAGAAGAATTCCTTGCAAAGCAGGATGATGAAGCCGGGGAGACATACAATCCCTTTGCAGCTCTCTTAAAGAAAAAATAAACTCTCTCCCAGCATAAATCTTCCAGCATAAAAAAGCTGCCCGACACTTGTGTGCATCGCACCAAATTACCGGGCAGCTTTTTTTAATATCCTAGAGCCTGTCTTTTATCAGAATTCGTAGTCAAAGGAATAGGCACTTTCTTCAAGTTCCTTGATATATGCACTTATAACTTCCGGTGATGTAATTTCAAGTATTGTTTCCAGCTGGGATGGAGTAAAGTACATAGTCATTATAGGTGAATAAGTATCTCCTGTTGAAGTATCCTCTCCTTGATCCATAAGCATACTGAAATAGGGTTTTCCACCAATAATCTCGTAATTAAAATAAACCTTTATATCCGCATTATAACTGAGACCGAACACACCCCATGCAATACCGGGCTTTATTATTCCATATGAATTCTTCTTGGTAGGTTTATAATTCTTGTCAAAATGACCTGAGTTATAATCTGCCATGTACTTTTCAACGTTTTCTACAAATCCAGCACAATCTTCCGCATCCATCATCAGGCAGACTTTATTTATGGCCTTACTAAAATG
>JAILBN010000021.1 GCA_024680915.1 Treponemataceae bacterium
GGGGTGCACTTCAAACAGGAAGGCTTTTTTTATTGCAGAAAGGCTTTTTTTTTCCTACATTATGAATTTTTTCTTCATATTCTCCAGGAATTTAAGAGCATCCTCGTTCGAGACCTCTCCCTGGGGCTCATGATACTCCACCAGCTGGGGCGGTATTTCGTCCAGAAAGGGGGAGGGAGTGCATTCTATCACTGACTGCATCCGTCTTCTGTGACGACATGACGAAAGAAAAAGCTTATCCCGGGCCCGGGTTATGGCAACATAGAAAAGACGCCTCTCTTCCTCTATACCGCCCTCTCCGTCCTCAAGACTCCGGGCGTGGGGGATTATCCCTTCCTCGCAGCCAGCTATGAAAACCACAGGGAACTCCAGTCCTTTTGAGGCATGGATGGTCATAAGGTTGACCTTCCCCTTAAGGGAGTCGTCCTCCATGTCATCCCTGGAAAGGAGTGTGACCCTGTTAAGGTAGGCATAGAGACCCGCATCGAAATTGTCCGGGTTGTTCTCCCACATCTCTATGGAGTTAAGAAGGCTTTCTATATTAAGAAACTTGAAGCGGGCTGCCTTCTCGCTCTTTGGGTTCTCCGCAAGGAGAAAATCCCAGTAGTTGACCTCATCAATCATTGCCCTGACCTTTTTGGCAAGACCTTTTCCCCCTGAAAGCAGCTGGCTGCGCTGGCTCACAATCAAATCATGAAAGGCCTGAAGGTCTGCCACGGTTTTCGCCCCCAGTCTGAAGACAGCTGACTCCGGTGACCCCTCCTCCTGGGGCGAGCTATCCAGCTTGAACCAATCCCTATTGTCCTCTGCCTCTGATTCAGCCTCAGCATCAAGCTCCTCATCGCCGGTTTTTACGTAGCCGTTGCAGTAGCGTATGACAGACTCGATGGCGTCCCAAAGGGAGCAGTGCCTGCTTGCGGCTATTGAGTTCAGCTGTTCTATGGTGGTACGGCCTATGCCCCGGCGGGGGGTATTTATTATGCGTATAAGGTTTATGTCGTCATCGTGGTTGGCGCAGACCCTAAGGTAGCTTATTACGTCCTTTATCTCCTTGCGCTGGAAGAAGCTGGTGCCGCCTGACATGGTGTAGGGGATATTGTGCTCCAGAAAGGATTCCTCAAGGGCTCTGGACAGGGTGTTGGCCCTTATCAGAATGCCGAAATCATCGTAGTTGCGCCTTTCCTCCATGCAGATGCTCTGTATTGTCTCGGATATGAAGTCAGCTTCATCAGCTTCGTTCTCCGGCATATAGATTTCTATGGGCTTTCCGGAGCCGTTTCCAGACCACAGGGACTTGTCTTTTCTGTTGGTGTTGTGGGATATGACTCCGTTGGCCGCCGCCAGTATGGTCTCTGTGGAGCGGTAGTTCTGCTCCAGCCTTATTTCCTGAACATGGGGGAAATCCCTTTCGAACATGACTATGTTCTCGTAGTTGGCTCCTCGCCAGCTGTAGATAGACTGGTCATCGTCCCCTACCACGGCCACGTTCTTGTCCGCCAGAAGATGCATGAACTCGTATTGTTGTAAGCTGGTGTCCTGGAATTCGTCCACCATTATGTATTTATAGCGGTCCCTGTAGCGGGCCAGAACATCGGGGTGCTCCTTGAAAAGCCTTATGGGAAGGCCTATAAGGTCGTCAAAATCCACAGCGTTATATAGCTTAAGCCCCTCCTGATAGCTTTCGTAAAGCTGTCTGTACTGGTCGTTGGCGCTTTCCCAGGTTTTTCTACCGGTTTTTATATTGGAGAAAAGGTTTCCTATGCTGTATACGTCCAGGGCGTCAGCTGTGAAGCCCAGCTCCCGGCCTGACTCTTTAATCAGCTGGTTCCTGTCTGTGTCGTCGTAGATGGAGAAATTCGTCCTCCAGCCCAGCTTGTCTATGTCCTGGCGGAGTATGCGCACTCCGAAGGCATGGAAGGTGGAGACCGTAAGATTCTGGAGTTTTTTTTGCGTAAGAGCTTTTACCCTTTCCTCCATTTCCCTGGCAGCCTTATTGGTGAAGGTGAGGGCAAGGATGGCGCTCTGGGGAATGCCTGTGTCCAGCATGTGGGCTATGCGGAAGGTGATGACGCGGGTTTTTCCGCTTCCTGCTCCGGCTATTATGAGTAAGGCCCCGTCCGTAGTGGACACGGCTCGGAATTGTTCAGGATTAAGCTCTTTTTTGAGTTCCGACAGGTTCATGAAGGGTATTCTAGCGGAAACGCCCGCCGTTTACAAGGTGGCAAAAATCGGTGAGTTTTTAATGCGAGCCATCATCCTATAATTCCCTCCACGGAATATATGCACCGCAATCATCACTTGCTGGAACAGCTCGCTCTCCACCGTAAATGACCGCAGTATTCTTAAAGTTAAGACCTGCAATATCTTTTATTTTTTTAATGTTTGAAAAAAAAGCCGTGTTCATTGTTTCGCTGGCCTTTATCTCATAGGCATGCAAGACGGTATTATCTTCTTCGATTAAATCAATCTCAACACCGTTACTATCACGCCAAAAATAAAGCTCGTCGTTCTTGCCTGCAAAAAGCCTTTTTTTTAGAAGCTCTGATACAATAAAATTTTCAAACAAAGCACCACGCATATAGAAAGCTTCAATCTGATTTGCATCGCTTATTCCCAATAAAGAAGCCGCAAGTCCAACATCATAAAAATAAAGCTTTGGATTTTTTATGATGCGTTTGCCGAATTTTTTGTAGTATGGCCTCAAAAAATAAATGATGTAGCTTGTTTCAAGAACCGAAAGCCAGTTTTCTGCCGTTTTTCGGGTAACACCGGCATCTTCCGCAAGCTGGGTTACGTTCAGTATCTGGGAACATCGTCCTGCACATAGCTTTATGAATCTTGTAAATGATGAAAAATCACTTATATTTCGGACTAATCTGACATCTCTTTCTACATAAGTCTGAATGTATGAGCTATAAAAATCTGATGGCTCAATATGCTGGTCGTAAATGCGTGGAAAACTGCCTGTATAAAGCATTTGATTTATAGAAGAAGGAAGCATATTTGCGGAACGAAGCTCTTCTACAGAAAAAGGAGCAAGAGTAAGCAACGCCGTCCTTCCTGCAAGACTCTGACTAACTGACTGCATAAGAAGCAGATTGTGACTGCCTGTAAGCACATACATTCCGCATTTATTCACTAAATCCACATGGGTCTGCAAATACGAAAGCAGCTCCGGAACCTGTTGAATCTCATCTAGAATGACCCTTTCTCTGTATACAGATAAAAAATGTCTAGGATCCTCCTTTGCAAGCTGTCGTACATCAATATCTTCGAGTGATATATATGTATACGATGGCAAAAGATTCTTAAGAAATGTCGATTTTCCACATTGTCGGCAACCGGTCATAGTTACCACTGGAAATGTTCTTAAAAGATTTTCAAGCTTGGTTTTTATTGTCCGTTGTACTACCATAATTTAAGTATAACACTTTTTATGTAAATTGTATACAGGAGTATGCAATTTGCATAAAAAAATTATGTCATGATTCGGCACAAAAGGAAAGTAAAACACATCAGGCAAAAAATCGGTGAGTTGACTCACCGAAAATCAGTGGGTGAAACTCACTGGAATTGCCGCGCAAGTGACCGCATAATAAAGTCATAAACCGTCTGAAAAAGAAAAAAATGGCGGAGAAGGAGATTGAGATGAAAAAGATTTTTGTATTCTTTATGATGTTGGTTCTGGCTTGTATGTCAGTAACTTTGGTTGGATGTCAGGACCCTGTAAATAATTCGTCTTCTACGACTGGTGGAAGTTCAGGTTCTTCTATAAAATTGTCAGGCGAATTCATAGCAATTAATAGCTATTTTGACTTCAATCAAGGAGATGCTCTTGGGCAGCATTGGGTGTCATATGGATACAAAGGTAAATTTGGTATTACCAGTTATACGGTTAATGGTAAAGATGTAACTGTAGACTATAACCCGACAGTGGTTTTGACATTATCTGATGATGGTAATACTTTAACAGACCCTGATGGTTTAGTCTTTACCAAACAATAAAATCTTCATTCTGGCGGTTTGTTATTTGTACCGAGGGATTAATACCCCTACGCTTGCGTCGCATCAGAAAGTATTAAACCCGAGTATAATATCTTTTGAGAACCAACATACCTCGCTGCTTGCGGCGGGGTTGTTGATTAACAATCCTTCAAGCCGTCCGTTTTTCAAATTATTCCTCTTGAAGCTTTAGATACGCCAAAAACAGAAACAATCACTATAAAAAACGGTTCGTTTGATATGGACGGAAAAACTTATACACGCCAATAATTACAACTGATATTTTGCAGCCAGTATCAGTTTGAGAGTCGCTTGTTAAAAACAACATTTGACTGTCCGGGTGTCTTGCTCTGACAGGCGTTTTTTATGCCTTAATCTTCTCTGATTTTGTAACCGGTAACTCCGCCTTTTTCGGTGGAAAAAACAAGAGCTATTTTGAAAATCTTTTTTCCGCTGGCACTGAATCTGGCGGCGTATCCTTTTTTCTCTATCTGAGCAAGAGCTATTTCTGCAACCTCATCGAAAGGTTTCCCGTCGTCCATTTTCAACTCAAAAATATACGCGGTATCGTTTGTTTCCAGCGTTACATCAACACGACCGCCAATTACCTGCATCTCACTTTCTACATCAAAACCTGTCTGGCGGAGCATTGCATGAAAAGCCACCTGATATGCGTATTCCATGTTTCCGCTTCGCCTTGTAGGAAGGTCCGCAATTGCGGCAGAAAAGAGCTTCATTAAGGAATCGATATCACGTCCGGCAATTGCTTTTCTAAAATGCTCTACAGAAAGTCCAAGCCTGTCTTCCGGGATATTTGTATAACGTGGTAAAATATATTTCAAAAAGCCGTTTTTTACTTCTTCATTCGGAAGCTTTAACGTGTACAAATCGGAATCCCTGTTATAATCCTTGATTGTAAGATATCCGGAATGATAGATGATTGGAGTAATTGAACCACCGCCAACTCTATAATCTGAAAAAGAATCAGAATCAAGCGTAACACCATCAAGAATATTCGTCAGATCATAGTTTGAGTTTTCAATCAGCGTGAACAGCATCGCTGGTGTTGCTGTCTGAAACCAGAAGGATTCAAGTGTTTTATTTTCCAGAGAATTAATAAGGCTGAAAGGATTGTAAATATCCGGGCAGAATGAATTAAAATGGTAGCCGTCATATTTTTGCTTTAAGAGTGAAAGAATTTCTTCCTCGGATTTACCATAATGCTCTGCAAACGCACTAATTTCTGGCTTAAAGTTTTCCTCAAGCTCCTGCTGCGTAATTCCGCAGATTGTCCCGTATTTTTCACTCATGCTTATGTCGGCAAGCTGGTTCATCTCGCTAAAAATGTTTACCTTTGCAAACTTTGTAATACCGGTAATAAAAACAAATTTTAAATACTGGTCATCCCCTTTTAGAACTCCAAAGAAATCGCGGAGCAGCATTCTGTTTTTATCAAAAGCCGGCGTATTCAGGGCATCAAGCATAGGCTTGTCATATTCATCTACAAGGACAACAATCTTTTTCCCGGTTTTCTCTGCAGCAGTTTCAATTATTGTGTCAAAACGTATAGGCTCGTCATCTGTGTCGGGAATAATTCCATACTGTTTTTCAAAGGATGACAGAAGCTTGTTTAGCTGAGTTTTTAGTTTTTCGTGCGTTGAATAGCCGTTTTTGCTAAAATCAAAGTGGAGTACTGTATATTTTATCCAGTTCTTTTCTTTTTCTGCGATTTTCAAGCCTTCAAAAAGCTCTTTGCGGCCTTCGAAATATGCCTTGATTGTCGAAATCAAAAGACTTTTTCCAAAACGACGTGGACGGGCAAGAAAATAAGGTTTTCCTCTGGATGCAAGTTCATAAACAAAATCTGTTTTGTCAATATAGAGAAAGTTTTCTTCGCGGATTTCCTGAAATGTCTGAATACCAATCGGCAGTTTTCTTTCGGTCATAGCGATAGTATAGCATACTTTGAAAAAAATGGCATTGTTTAGGTATCAGATATTTTTCAGTGAGTTTACGCACCGAAAATCAGTGGGAGAAACTCACTGGAAGTGTCGCGGAGGTGATCTCATAATAAAACTACAAATACGAAAAGAGAGCGCGGAACTTAATAAATACGCGCTCAAAAAAAGGAGCTTTGTTATGAAAAAGATAGTGTGTGTTCTTATTGCACTTGTCGGGCTTTCTGCGATGGTTTTCGCGCAGGATGGGGGAAACAGCTGGTACAAAGACCATCTTAGGATTGAGGCAGATGTAGGATTCGGTATTGTGACGACAAGCTTCGAGGTTCGAAGTGCGTATCGTGATAACATTACGGAGAATCTTCGTTGGGATGCAGGTATTCATTTGAGCTATGAGATGCCTACTCTTCTTGCAGCAATTGCTGGTGGCGGTAATGTGTCATCAACAAATATTAAAGCTTTTGGTTCTTTCTGGTTCTGGTCTTTCTATGTTCAGTACGGGCTTGGCGTTGGTTTTTCGGACTCTGGAGTATGTTTCAATCCGTATGACATAAGGCTTGGTTTCCAGCCAGGAATTAATGAAGAGAATCGTCATTGGAATTTCAAGATGGAACTTGGTCTAACGGGTATTCCGGTTAAGGGATATGAAAACAATACAAACGTATTCCTTACCCTTGGAACAACTTACAGATTCTAAATCATCATATAAAGAGCGTTTATCAGAGATTTTATAAAATCTTCCGAATCCGCCTGTGCAATACCAAAAAAACTTTGTTCAGGCGGATTTTTGTGCTAGAATGTGTCAGTATGACAAAAAGAATGGTGGACTGAATACGGCATGACAGTTTTTACACCTAAGAAAAAAGGAAAAGCTATGAACGAAAAAACGACGAAAGTATTAAAAATCGGCATTGTAGTGCTGGTTGCTGGCATTCTTGATAATCTTATAGCGACGTTTTTTCAGAATGTGCTTGAAGCACCGCTGTTTATGGACATGATGATTTCAATGGCGGTACTGTTTGCTTATGGAATAATTCCGTCAATTCTGACTTATGTT
>JAILBN010000026.1 GCA_024680915.1 Treponemataceae bacterium
TATTTTAGACGAACAAGTTTTACAAATGATTAAACGTTGCCTAAGAGATGATTGCGAAGAAACATTAGCCATGGATTTCCTTAACAAACCAATGCGAGGATGTCAAACTGAAGACATCAGCCTTGCATGGAATTATGAAAAATATTCAAAATATCTTTCAGAAGAAGAAAAGAATTTTAAGTTTTCTCCTTATATGCGTCGGGATTTAATTGACGGTAACATCTTCTCTTTTGAAGATATTGTACGAATGCAAGAAAAAGATTTTTGTATCCGTTGGGAATTTTGTTTTATTGAAGACCTATAAATTAAGAGGAACAAGAATAAATGACACCAGAAGCACAATTCCAGATATCAGAAGAAGAAAAGATTATTGCAGAAGAGAGATTTCAATCCATGGTATTCAGCCTTTTCGGAAAGAAAGACCATTGTTTTGGCCATTATGAATATCATATCGAAATAGAAATAACTATTTCTGAGAACAAAAAATACACTATAGCTGTTATGTATAAACAAATATTAGAAAACAGTGAACAAGTTTACAATTTGCTAAAATCATTAAAATATACGCAAGAAATTATCACGGTATGATAGTCCATCCATGTTATTCTATAATCACGAGGTTAGTAAATGGAATACTTTGCAATTGATTTTGAAACCGCTAATGGTTACCACAACAGCGCATGTTCGGTTGGCATTGTTCGTTTTGTGGACGGAAAGGAAAAAGACAGCGTTTACTCACTTATAAAGCCTGCGAAAATGTATTTTAAGCCGGAATTCATAGACATTCATCATATAAGCTACGACGACGTGCGTGATAAGCCCCAATTCCCGGAAGTGTGGCAAACAATCATCGAGCCGTTTCTTGGCACGTCTGAAAATGAGAAAAAGCAAATCAATTTCATAGCGCACAATGCCCGTTTTGACATGGACGTTATCCGCTCATGTTGTAATTATTATGGAATGCCGCTTCCCAACGCGAATTACGCTTGTACGCTCCAGATTGCCCGAAGGACATGGAAAGATTTTAATTGCCACGCGCTCACCTTTCTGGCAGAACAATTCGGAATTGTCTACGATGCGCACAATGCTCTTGATGATGCCCGGACATGTGGCAAAATTTTCGCAATGGCAGCAGAGAAAAATGGCCTGTCACAGGATGAAATGTTCTTTCAGAAAGATATTTGCAAAAGACTGTTGGACAGGATATGAAGCAATGAATAACGAAGAACCTTTCATCGGGATTTTCTGGTTCTATAACGGGAGTGTTATGTTTTCACACGCAGTTCCGCTTTCCAAAGGAATACACTACGGCAACGCTATCACCGGAACAAAAGACCATGCAGACTATTGGGAAGAATTGAAGAAGGGCTCTTTATCTATTTTGCCCGCCCATTTGAGAACTGAATACTTTTCTATTCCACGCGGGCGTGTCGTTTATCATTCCGATTCAGACCAATTCTTTGTATATCATGGCAATAACCTAAAAAAGAAAGATTTACAACAGGTTGCAAAACTGTTCCACCTTCCTAAAGAGAAAACTATATTCGAACAGGATTTGCATTACTGTGACTATTCTGACGAAGATTGGAGCACAATTTTTGGATAAAAAAAGACCGCCCGGACAATGCAGCTCGGACGGTCTAATTTTTTGTATCACGAAATATGACTGAAAAGTCTTATGCGGCAAATGGGATTTCTGTTATTTCATAAAAAAATCATTCTATCACATTGAACACATTCTTAATTGCATACAATGGATAGACTTTTATATCATCATACTCACAAAAATTCTCTAGCGATGTACGTATGCCGTAAGGCTTTTCCTTTAGTGTCAGAAACTGACGCAAACTTTGCATCGAACCTTTTTTGCTTGCCTTCACCTCAACAGGAATAATCTCACTCCCTCTTTGAATTACGTAATCAACTTCTGCATTGCTACCAGGCTCTTCCTTGTGCCAACAATACAATTCATTCTTTTCATAAAACGAAGCAGCTTTCATCAGTTCGTTTCCTATAAAAGTCTCTGCAATCGCACCTTTGTTGATGACATCAAAATCTTCTGAAACCAGAATATCTTCTGCTTTTAAATTTAGCTGCCTTTGTAGTAGTCCTGTGTCAAAATAAATCATTCGCTTATAATCTTCCCTAAGTTCCGCTCCAAGAGGAATTCCGTTTGCAGCAGTATGAGTAACAGGATATACAAGCCCCGCAAGAATCAACACTTCAAGGGCGGCTTTTATCTGCTCTGTTCGAAGATCAGGATTTGCTCTTTTGTAGACGAACTTTCCTTGTCCTTGCTCTGCAACAGAACGGAAAACATCCTGTATTCTTGAAACTGGTACACGCTTACGATATTTTGAAAAATCATCTTGATATGAAATCAAAAGGTCATTCTGAATTTGCCGACATATAAGGAAATCATGCGTTTTGCACCAATTAGAAACGACTTCTGGCATTCCACCAAGAATCAAAAAATTGCGAAGTTCCTGCAGAAGTTTCTTATGAAATATTTCATCAAGAGGCTTCCCTGGGGAGGCTTTGTTCATTTCATCACATAGTGCATTCAAATTTTGAAAAGTTAAAAACTCCTCAAACGAAAGCGGATACATAAAAATAGATCGAATTCGCCCGACACCAAAAGACGGCAACTCTTCAAGAGAAAACTCTAAAAGAGAACCTGCGGCAATTACATGAAGATTAGGAATCTGCTCGTAAAAATACCGTCGTTTTTCTATTGTCTCCGGGCAAGCCTGAATTTCGTCAAAAAAAAGAAGTGTTTTTCCTTCTTCTATCGGGATGTTCTTTATAACCGCAATTTTCTGACACAATTCTTTTATAGGAATATTCTGAGAAAATAGAGCAAAAATATCAGCGTTTTCAGAATTCAAAAAATCGATTTCGACATAATGCTTAAACGATTTGGCAAGCTGACGAACTGTAGAGGTTTTCCCAACTTGTCTGGCACCGCGTAACAACAAGGGTTTTCTATCCTGTTCGTTTTTCCATTCGAGTAAAGCTTTATCGATTTTGCGCACGGCATATTCCGATTTCATACCTAAAGTGTATCAAAATGGCACCGAAAATGCAAGCAAAACCGTTCAAAATGGCACCGAAAATTCAACTAAAACCGTTCAAAATGGCACCGAAAATACAAGCAAAACCGTTCAAAATGGCACCGAAAACAAAAAAAAGACCGCCCGAAAGGTCCGGACGGTCTTTGGTCAGATGCAACCGCTATAAGCGGCTGCAAACATCGTACACTGAAGCTTAGTTATCACGTTTGTAGATTTCGTTTGTAAGGTCAACGATAGCTTTGCTGTTGAGTGTGTCACAAGACTTGATGTAAGCATCCCAGTCTTTGTTGAGGTCTCTCTGTCCTGTGATGAACTGGAGTGACCATGCTGCGATGTTGTCCTTGAGTGGTGTTCCCCAAAGGTTAAGCTGCTCGCTCTCGTCTTCTGTAGCTTTTACAGCAGGTGAAAGGAGTTTTGCTGTTCTGTACTTTGACAGACGAGCATAGAAGCTCTGGAGGTAAGGAGCGAAGTTGTCGGAAACCTCAGCCAATGTATGAGCATACCAGAAGTTACCACCAGCATAACCCCACTTGAGACGGATATCAACATCATCCTCAGCACCAGCGATTCCGAGACCACCGCACTTGAAGCCAGGAAGAAGTTTCTTAACTTTTACACCTGTCTCAGCATCTGTCTCCCAGTGCCATGTCTTTCCTTCAGGACCCCATTTGTAGAGGCTGTAAGCTTCTGATGAATACCAGAACCAGTCTACGAAACGAAGCATCTTGATGAATTCTGCTTCCCCAAGCTCGTCAAGAGCACGTGTAGCAATCATAACACCGTTCTCAAGGCGTGAAGACTCAGCTGTGTATGTATAAAGTCCTACTGGAGTCATTGCATAGTAAAGCTCGTAGTTTCCTGCGCCGATACCTGCATCAAGACCAGAACGGAATGTCTCATACTGACCGCGGTTAACGGAGATGATAGCTGTCTTACCATTGTAGAATTTACCTGTAGCTGTCTGATCATCCTGTGTGAAGGTCTCTGGATCAAGGATTCCACCCTTTACATACTTGTTAACGAGAGCAAGGAATTTCTTCATGTTCTCGCTGCCAGCTGCGAAGTACCACTCATTCTTGTCGTGGTCGAACTGAACACCGTTTCCAAGAGCCCATCCGGCGTTGATTCCGTATGAGTTACCGATGATCTTAAGAAGGTTACCACCTGTGCCCTGTCCTGACTCAGAACCGCACCAGAGGTCTGACCATACATAGTCTTTATCTGTGATCAAGCCCTGCTTAACCATGTATGCCTTAACTTTGATAAGGTCATCATAGAGGTCATCCCAATTCCATGTCTTCTCGCGCTCTTCAAGGTTGATACCAGCAGCTTCGAAGAGGTCCTTGCGGAGAAGGATTGTATAGTCCTGCATAGCTGCTTCATGCATACCAGGCAGGCGGTAGAATTTACCATCTTCCTTAACGATTGTATCAACATCTGTTTTCATGTTGTACTTGTTATAGAATGCTGTGAAGTTAGGCATATATTTTGTCCACTCAGAAACAGCGACAACAGCGCCACCGTTAACGAACTTGGACTCATCATATACCTTAGGGATGATGTAAGCAGAATCACCAGCATTGATAGCGAGAGTAATCTTGTCTGTGTATACAGATGAATCATAAGATGTGATATCAAGATGAACGTTTGTAAGTTCCTCGATATCCTTGAACAAACCTTCAGTCTTCCATGTATCAACCATTGGATACCAAGAAGCATCACTGAAGAACATTGTATATGTTACAGGCTCGTCAGAGTGGAATGTAACACCTTCGCCATAGGTATAACCTTTGGCTTCACCAGTTGCAGCAGCAGTTGTGTTGGCTTCTTTTCTTCCACCAGCGACAAGAGCTACAACCATCAAAAGAGCAACAAGAATCATTGCTAACTTTTTCATAGTCTTTCCTCCTAAGATTTATAATTAACCGGTGTCTCAGCAGCAAAGCACCTGCACCGGATAATATATTGACTAAAGTCCGTATTACTGACGGACAGACAGAACTACTCTTTCACACCACCAAGCATCATACCCTGGACGTAATACTTCTGGACGAAGGGGTAGACACAGATGATAGGCAGGGCCATCAAAAGCATGGAACAAGCCTTGATATTGGATGCAATCTGCATCTTTTCCGCCGTGACTTCACCTGGATCAGCAGAAGTGGAGGCACCGGATATAATAGTCTTCAAATAGAAGGCTACAGGCCACTTGTCCTTGGAATCCAGATAGAGGAAGGCGGTGAACCAGTTATTCCAATAACCTACAGCATAGAAAAGAACCATGGTCGCTATGATAGGCTTTGAAAGAGGAAGAACGATACGGAAGAAGATTCCTATCTTCGAAAGACCGTCAAGCTCACCTGCTTCCTCCAACTCATGGGGAGTACCAGAGAAGAAGGACTTCATAAGCAGAACGTAATAGGTGCTGATCATACCCGGAAGGATGAATGCCGCGACAGTATCACGTAAGCCCAGCCTGATCATAAGCACATAATTAGGTATAAGTCCTCCGCCGAAGTACATGGTGAAGATAATAAAAGGCGTAAAGAACTTATTAAGCCGCAGAGCAGGCTTTGAAAGCGGATAAGCAAGGCAGGAGCTGAAGAATATGGCACATACGGTTCCGATGACAGAATAGATGATAGTGTTCTTATAGAAGTTCAAGAAATCACCCTTCTGAATAACAGAAATATATGTGGTTATATTGAAATCTACAGGTATTATACTTACCTTGCCCTGCATAATCGCGGCCTCAGACGAGAAGGACTGAGCCACCAAATATAAGAACGGATATAAGGTCGCGACACAAATAAGAATCATAATTATCGTATTGAACACAGTGAAAACACGATATCCCTGAGATTCCCTTCTATACATCGCATTTCTTTTTTTCTTAATGGAAACTGCTAAATCAGACATTGCTCTCTCCTATTACCAAAGGCTGCTTTCCGTCGTTCTCTTTGAGATGAAGTTCGCTATAGTAAGGAGAACGAAGTTGATAATACCTTCGAACAAACCAACAGCCGTTGCATAGCTATAGTTGGCCGAACCAAGACCCATACGGAAAACATATGTCGAAACGATATCTGACGTCTCGTATGTCATAGGATTATAAAGCAGGAAGACCTTCTCGAAGGAACCACCAGAACCTACAAGACCACCGATATCAAGAATAAGCAAAGTTGTAATGGTAGGCATGATACAGGGTATGGTGATATTGATGACTCGCTGGAAATGCCCCGCACCGTCAACCTCCGCAGCCTCATAAAGAGAAGGATTTATATTCGACATTGCCGCAAGATAAAGGATGGTTCCCCAGCCTAAGCTTTGCCAAATACCGGACGCAACGAATATGGTGGTGAACCATTCAGGAAGAGCAATAAAAGAAATAGTCTCTCCTCCGAAATACTCTATCAAGTGGTTTATAGGTCCGTTGGTGGAAAGAAGCTCACGGATCATACCGGCAACGATAACCATTGATATGAAGTGAGGCAGATAAGAAACAGTCTGCACGAATTTCTTCCAGTGGATATTCCGGATCTCGTTCAAAAGAAGGGCAAAAATAAGGGTAAGAGGGAAACGGAATATGAGATATACGATATTCAGCACGAGAGTGTTACGGAAAGCACGCCAGAAACTGGGGTCACGAATGAACTGCTTGAAATATTTGACACCGCTCCACTCTACACCGAAGATACTTCCACCAGCCCGGTATTTTCGAAAGGCAATGATATTTCCAGCCATTGGAATGTATCTGAATATGATATAATAGACTATAGGCACAAGCATAAGAGCATATAGCTGCCAGTACTGGGAAAAATGCTTTCCCCAGCCAACCTTAAGCTGTGGCCCGTCCAGTTTCTTTGACATGCCATCCTCCTGTTTTACATATCTATATTTACTTTTTTCTCTGAGTAAGCTATCATACTTGCATACTTGCATACTAGTTACTCACTATAGATAGTTTACAATCGAAAAAAATCAACTGTCAATAGTACAATTTCCCTATAGTTAAAGTAGGAACATCTTGGTTTAATTGTATTATTAAGGGTATAATGTAGATATGTCTTATATTTTGGTTTTCAATATACTGGCGATAGCTTCCTTTATTGCCGCAGCTGTTCTGTTTTTCATCGGACTTAAAGTAATGGTCAATTACATGAAGAAAGAAGGTGACGAGGCTGTTTCCTTAAAGAATAAAAGTATCAGGTTTCTTGCCATAGCCTGCGCTTGCTACGCATTAGGTAAATTTTGCACTAATTTTGTTCCAATGAGTAATAGTGATTACAATGTTGCGGAAATACTACTTCAATCTGTGGTTGAAGCTGTCATCCAGACAGGCTTTCTTATCCTGTTGCCTGTTGTTATAAAAGGAAGAAGGAAGAAAGGGGGCCGATAATTGAAAGTTTTACAAAAATATTCCAATGAATCCAGCAGGGAATATGCCTACAGGACAATACGCGAAAATATAGTCGAGCTTGAGATTAAACCAGGCAGCATGATAAGCGAGCAGGATATAGCCCAAGAACTGAATGTATCACGGACTCCTGTTCACGAAGCCCTGCTTGAACTTTCCCGTTCAAAAATCGTCGACATCCTGCCTCAAAGAGGCTGTTCTGTATCCAGAATTAATCTGGAGCTTGTGGAAGAAGCTGTTTTCGTAAGAAGAACGATAGAATGTGCCGTAATCGAGGAAGCATGCAGAATCGCAACGGAGCAGGATCTTGCTGAAATGCGAGACAACATAAGACTTCAGGACTTCTACCTTGCCAGCAAGACCATCGAGAAAATAATGGAGCTCGACAACAAATTCCATGAGGCTCTTTACAGAATAAGCAACAAGATGCAGTGCTATTATATGGTCCAGCTTATGAACGTTCATTTCGACCGATTACGGTCTATGAGCTTGTACTCGGTAAAAGAGATAAAAATCGTGGATGATCACAGGGCCATTGTAAAGGCAATGACAGACAAAGACCCGGCCCTGGCCAAACAGATTCTTGAGAAGCACCTGTCAAGACTGCATGTGGATGTAGAAGATATAAAGGCTCATTATCCTGAGTATTTCCCCGAATAAATAAAGACCCGGGCGGTTTTCTAAAAGCAGGGACTTTTATCAAGACCAACAGCAGAAAAAAAACTCCGGATACCAAAGCTCTCCACCTTACAGGTCATATGAGCAGGATACCGGAGTTTTTTTATTGGCGGCAAAAACTTAAAGGATGTACTTTGAAAGATCCTGATCCTGGACGACACCCTTAAGACGCTCGTCCACATAGTCTGCCGTTATATCGATAGTCTCGCCCTTATGCTCATCAGCCTCAAAGGAAAGATCCTCCAAAAGAGTCTCCATTATGGTATGGAGCCGGCGGGCACCTATGTTTTCCACACGGGCATTCACATCAGCAGCAAGAGAGCTCATTCTGTCTATTGCTTCCTCTGTGAAATTCACGGAGACACCCTCCGTCCCCAAAAGACTTATATACTGCTTGGTAAGAGCATTCCTTGGTTCAGTGAGTATTTTCTTGAAATCCTCAGCGTTCAGGGAATCCAGCTCCACACGGAGAGGGAACCTACCCTGCAGCTCCGGAATAAGGTCACTCGGCTTGGAGACATTGAAAGCGCCGGCGGCTATAAACAAGATATGGGTCGTGTCTATCACGCCGAATTTCGTGTTGACGTTTGAACCTTCAACTATAGGGAGTATATCCCTCTGCACTCCCTCCCGGGAAACATCCTGCCCACTTCTGGACGATCCACCACCCGTGGCGATCTTATCGATTTCGTCAATAAATACTATACCCATCTGCTGAACTCGGTTACGAGCCTCATCCGCAACCTTGTCGGGATCTGTCATCCTGTCCAGCTGATCTTCCATAAGGATCTCCCGAGCTTCCTTTACAGTTACGGAACGTCTTTTAGCCCCACCGGAAGGACCTGAAATCATCGCTGCGATCCCCTGCATGGCAGACTCCATCTCTTCCATGTTTCCACCAGCAAAAATCTCGAAAGAGGGAATACGAGCCTGACGTCTCTGGCTTACCTCCACCTGCCGGTCCTCAAGCCTTCCCTCTCTGAGCATGGCACGGAATTTCTCCCTGGTCTCACTCATATTACCAGCAGCCGCTGAATCAGAGCTTTTTTCTTCTGCCGCAACATCCTCTGCCTGCTGCTTCTCAGCATTCTCAAAGATATTACCAAGGGAAACAGAGAAATCGGATATCTGCTTGACTCCATTATCAGGATTCTTTTTCGCGGGCTTTTTTTGTCCGCTTCCAGGAAGCAAAAGATCCAGCAAGGCTTCCTCAACCTTCTCAGCGGCTTTAGCCCTCAGGTTCTCCTGGAATTCTGCCTTGACCATGTTATAACCTACAGCCATAAGATCACGAATCATGGATTCGACGTCACGGCCGACATAACCAACCTCAGTATATTTCGTGGCTTCAACCTTGAGGAAGGGAGCCCCGCACAACTTCGCCAGCCGCCGGGCTATCTCTGTCTTACCCACGCCTGTCGGTCCTATCATCAGAATATTCTTAGGAGCTATCTCATCCCTTATATCTTCAGGCAGCTTAAGTCGACGGGTTCTGTTTCTAAGTGCGATCGCCACCGATTTTTTTGCCTTCTGCTGTCCGATGATATATGTATCAAGCTGCTTTACAATCTCCTTAGGAGTAAGCTCTTCCAGAGGTGTTTTTTTTGTGTCTTCTGTATTTTCCATAATCCTAGAGTTCCTCTACCGTAATATGATTATTTGTATAGATGCAGATACTGCCGGCAATCTTAAGACTCTTCTCGGCAATTTCCCTTGCGCTTAAATCCGAAGATTCGGTATAGGCCAAGGCAGCCGCATAGGCATAGTTTCCACCGGACCCTATCGCCAGGATATCGTTCTCAGGCTCTATGACATCACCATTACCAGAGATAAGAAGTATCTTTTCCTTGTTGGCGACAAGCAGAAGGGCCTCCAGATTACGCAGAGCCTTGTCTGTACGCCACATCTTGGCTAGCTCCACCGCTGCCCTCGTTATATCACCATTATATTCTCCAAGCTTGGCTTCAAACTTATCAAACAAATTGAAAGCATCGGCTGTAGCTCCTGCAAAACCTGTAAGTACTTTCCCATCATACATTCGTCTGACTTTACGGGCGTTACCTTTCATAACTGTCTCGCCCATTGTCACCTGTCCATCACCAGCCATAGCGACATGACCATCTTTTTTAACCGCAATAACAGTAGTACTGCGAACCTGTGGATAACTCATCTATCTTTCCTTTCCGTGCGGGTGGGCACGGTTGTATATATCTACCAATCTGGCAGTTGAAACATGGGTATAACGCTGGGTCGTAGAAATACTAGAATGCCCAAGCATCTCCTGCACTATCCGGATATCCGCACCCGCATTAAGCATACTGGTCGCGAACGAATGACGAAAGGAGTGAGGCGACACATGCCGATTCGTTCCTTCGACAGATGAATAACGATCAACTATTCCGTATATACCGCGGACAGAAAGAGCCTTTCCCCGTTGAGAGACAAAAACAGAAGACACCGGCGAGGTTTTCTTCAGCAGGACTTTCCTCTCCTGAAGATATACTCTCAAAGCATCCACTGCATCATCGGAAAAAAACACATTCCTTTCCTTGTTTCCCTTTCCCCTCACTATAGCGGATCGGTAATCAGACCTGAAATCAGACAATCTCAAACCAGCAATCTCAGAGACACGGCACCCTGACGAATACAACATCTTGAAAAGAGCCTTGTCTCTTGCCGGCCAAAGAAGAGCTTTCTTCTCTGGCATACCGCAAAGTTCATCCGCCTCACTCTCAGTCATAAAATTGGGAACAGACACAGGCATTCTTACTGTCCTCAGTTCCAGAGCAGGATTATTATAAATATAATCAAGACGGCGGCAATAGGCAAATAAACTTCTTACGGCAGCCACAAACCGGTTTATACTGGCAGGAGCGGCATTTCTGCGGACAAGACACCCAAGACAAGTTCTTAGATGAGCAAGCTCCACAGAAGACAAGGAAATTCCCTGACTACCATCCAAACGACAGGGAGAGGGAGGAAGCTGGGAGGCAAGAAGCTCCACAAGCTTCTCATAATCATTCCTATACCCTTTTACAGTATGAGGAGAAAGACTTCTTACGCCTCCAAGATACACAAGGAATTCTTCTGCCGCATCCTCTACAGAAAAAAGCTTTTCCCTCTCATCCATGGCTAAAGCTCCGTTTCTCCAGGATCGTCATCATCAGCAGTATGGAGATAATTACAAGCAGGATTTATACAGGATTTGAAGGATCCATGTTTTTTGTCATATTTCTCGACCATAAACTGACCGCATTTAGGGCACAAGGAATTCGTAGGTTTGAAATATGTTATAAAATCACAAGCAGGATAATTCGTACAGCCGTAGAATTCTTTGTTGCTTCCTTTAGATTTTCTTGCGACGATCTTTCCATTACATCCCGGGCGAGGACATTTTGCGAGAGGAACAGACTTGGTGTTGTGACAGGCAGGAAAGCCTGAGCATGCCAGGAAATAGCCGAAACGCCCCAATTTCTTCAGCATGGGTTTTCCACATAGCTCACAGATCTCCCCTGTCTGCTCGTCCATAGACCCCTTCACGCTTTCAAGGGTAGCCATAAGGCTATCAAGTCTTTCTTTGAAGGGGAAGAAGAAATCCTTCATCATTGAAGGCCACTCCCTTTTCCCTTCCTCTACGTCATCAAGCTGAGTCTCCACATCAGCCGTAAAATTCTCGTTTATCACGTCTGGAAAGGACTCCACAAGGATATCGTTTATCATCCTGCCGAGAGGGGTCGGAACCAGCTGTTTGTTGCTTCTGTTAACATAATATCTCTCAAGAAGGACGGAGATTATAGGAGCATAAGTAGACGGCCGGCCTATTCCTTTTTCTTCAAGTATCTTGACGATGGATGCATCCGTATAGCGGGAGGGGCCCTGAGTGAAATGCTGCTCCGGGACAAATTTCTCTGTCTTCAGAAGATCGCCTGTACTGACGTCGGGGATATAACCGCCGGTCTCTTCTTTTGGCGAGAGGAGCTTGATTACGCTATAAAAGCCTTTATCGATAATCTTCCCGGCTGTCATACGGAAAAGAGCATCTCCAGCTTTTATATCAATACTGGTAGTACGGCTCTTTGCGTTCTTCATCTGACTGGACACGAAGGCTTCCCAAATTATTGTGTAAAGCCTGTGTTGGTCACGGGTAAGGAATTCCTTTACATAATCAGGAGTATATTTAGTATAGGTGGGACGTATGGCCTCATGGGCGTCCTGAGCTTTATTACCCACAGCATACTCAACAGGAGATTCCGGAAGCTCAGAAGGATAGTTGGAAGAAAGCCAATCACGCACATCCTCAATCGCTGTCTTAGAGATACGCACAGAATCTGTACGCATGTAAGTTATAAGACCTACCCGGCTGGAGCCGATATTGATACCTTCGTAAAGCTGCTGGGCCAGCTGCATCGTCTTCTTGGAAGTAAATCCCAGTCTGGTAGCGGCAGCCTGCTGAAGCTTTGACGTAGTAAAGGGAGCCTTGGGCTTTACAGTCCTGTCCGTCTCTTTTATGTCAGTTATAACAAAAGATTCATTTTTTATAGCTTCAATTATTTTGTTTACATCGCCCTCATTCTTAAGATCAGGCTTTTTATTCTTGTAAAGAGCAAGCTGGGCTTCTATTTTCTGCTTGCCATTCGAAAACTCAGCGTTAAGAGTCCAATACTCCTCAGGTATGAAATTCTCAACCTCACGCTCCCTCTGGCATATCATCCTAAGGGCGACAGACTGAACCCGTCCTGCAGAAAGCCCGTTCTTGACTTTTTTCCAAAGCAGGGGCGAAAGATTATAACCCACAAGCCTGTCAAGTACTCGGCGGGCTTTCTGAGCATTCACCTTATTCTCGTCTATGTCAGAGGGATGCTTTACAGCATCTTTAATGGCAACAGGGGTTATCTCATTGAACACGATACGTCGTACGGCAGCATTTGTTTTCTGCTCGAAATCATTGTAGAGATGCCACGCTATCGCCTCTCCCTCGCGGTCATTATCACTTGCCAGAAGAACAAGGGATGCTTTTTTAGCTTCTTTCTCCAGATCCTTAAGGATTGCAGCCCTGCCACGAACGGTAATATATTCAGGCTGGAAATTATTATCGATTTCTATAGCTAATCGCGATTTGGGAAGATCTATCAAATGCCCCATGGATGCTTTCACTACATAGCCCTTCCCAAGATACTTCTCGATTGTCTTTGCCTTGGCAGGAGACTCAACGACAACAAGAGTCGTTTTTTTATCTCCCTTAGCAGAAGCTTTTTTTGACACTGTTTTTTTCTTTGTGGCAGCTACTCTTGAAGATTTCGCAGCTTTTTCTCCTGCTTTCTCTGTTGTTTTCTCTGCCTTTTTCTTTACGGATGAAGAAGCCATATTACCTCTTATATTATGAAAATATATTAAACACTTAGTTTTTCTCGTCTGGCGGCAACAAATCAAGCTGCCCCTGATAAATTCTGCCAGAGACAAGCTCTTTTGCCTCCTGGAAGGAAGATATTACTGGAGCGCCCTCCTCCACAAGGCGAAGAACTCCGGATGGACAAGAAAAGACATCCGATACCTCTTTCACAGACTTGGAACCTCCAGTTTTTTTGACGGAAGCCCTCTGTCTTTCTGCAAATGAAATTGCAGCGGGATGAACACACAGATCCCGCCCCTGCTCAAGGGCAAAATCAGCTGTTATAAGAGCACCCGATTTCTCAGGAGCCTGTATCACCATAGTCGCGCAAGAAAGACCTGAAATAATACGGTTACGCTCAGGGAACTGCCATTTCCTGACAGGTTCCTCCGGTGGATATTCGCTGACGATACAACCAGAACTTCGTATTATTTCGGCCGCAAGGCTTTTGTTCGCCGCAGGGTAAATCGTATCAATACCGCATCCAAGGACTGCGATCGTCCTGCCACAATCTGCTGCCAAAGCACCCTTATGGGCGGCAGAATCTATTCCGAATGCCAGCCCTGAAACCACAGTCATTCCATGGGAGGCACAATCCCTTGAAAAGGTGAAAGCAGCTTTCAGACCTTCGCCATCAGGATGTCTTGTTCCTACGACTCCTATAGATTCTGAAGAGAGAATCTCCGGACAGCCCCTGCAGTAAAGAGCGAAGGGTGACTGGGAAATCTCATAAAGCTTCTCAGGATACAGAGAATCTCCAGGCAAAAGCATAGAAATACCATACTGCTCCATCACAAGAACATCCCTTTCTGCCCGGAGAACAATCTCAGACATACTTGGAATTTTCTTTTTGATCTTTCTGGAAACAATTCCACAAAGATCATCTATAGAAAGTAATGCGAGAGCAGACACATTGTCAAGTTTTTTTAAAAGAGAAAGACGTTCACCATGGGTAAGAAAGGACAAACGGGCAACAGCAGCCCTCAGCACCAACTCATCATTCTGAGTACAACGCATTGAGTACTACCTTTTTGTTAGTCTCAGCCTCCGCACGACTGGCATCCGATGAGGAAACCCTTATAATTTCATCGTACATATCGATGGCAGCCTGGAAATCATAATTCATATAGTATGCACGGGCAAGAACGAACATACCATCGATATTTTTAGTATCAATTGTCAGAAGCTTCTGAAGAAGAGGTATGGCCTTGTCGCTCTGATCAAGCTCGAAGGTATAAAGCACTCCTAAGCCATAGAGGGCCCTGGCATAGGTCGGCTCAAGCTCCAGAGCCCGTTTATAGGCAGACTCTGAAAGAGAAAGATATTCGGTCTGTTTAGAGTTTGTCCCGGTCGCATCAAAATCAAGGGAAGCCTTCGACATATATCCGGCACAAACTCCAATCCAGTAATAAAGGTTCTGATTGGCCGGATAATAGGAGACGGCGTTTCTGAAAGCATCCAGGGCTTCCCCATACATCTCCTTGTCCATATATCTTGTCGCAAGGATTTTCCACCAGATTCCAGTCTGGGCATCAGCCTGAATTATGTCCTCAACCCGCTCTTCATATTTTTGTATAGCCTCTTTCAGCTCATCAATAGTCGTAGGACTGGAAACATCCTCCTCCAGAGACTGCACCCGTTTTATATAATTCACGTTCGGCCCGCAAGAAACAAAGAGGAAAGCACAAAGAACAGAAAGGGCACAAAAAATACCGCACCAGTAGACATATTTTTTTTTCATAACAGGACCTCCGCTAACTTTTTTCATTATCGCTAATATCGGTTGTTTACCTTAATCGGTTCTCAGTTTTTTTTATTCCGGGGGAAAAACTCCGAGTGATAGGCCTGAAGTTCATCAGCCGAAACATGGGTGTATATCTGTGTCGTTGAAAGATCTGAATGTCCTAGCAGTTCCTGTACAGACCTGAGATCCGCACCTCCCGCAAGAAGATGAGTCGCAAAGGAATGACGAAGAGTATGCACTTTTGCATCAAGTCCGACCATAGCTTCCAATTCCTTGAAACGCTTCCATATTCCTTTGCGTGAAAACTGCTTCCCCTGATAATTGACGAAAACCCAAGGAACCGTACGGGACCCGACGATAAGGGGGCGGGCTTCATCAAGCCAAGAAGAAACCCATTTCAAAGCCTCTCCTCCGAAGGGCACCAGCCGCTCCTTGTCCCCTTTTCCATGAACCCAGAGAAGCTGTTCTTCAAGATGCACATTTTTAAGCAGAAGAGCAGAAGCTTCGCTGATCCTAAGTCCAGAAGAATATATCAGCTCGAAAAGTGCCCTGTCCCGTATTCCAAGAGGGGTGGAAAGATCAATGGCAGAAAGAATCTGCTCTATCTGCTCAACAGAAAGAACACGGGGAAGGGAACGATGAGTTTTGGGACGCTCGAGAAGAAGACTGACATTTTTCTCCCATATTCCGTTCCTTACAAGATAAGCACCAAAAGAACGCACGGCAGAAATATCTCTTGCGACAGTCAATTCATCGGCCTGCAGTCTGCGTGCAGCAAAATACGCAGTAAGATGGCGGACAGAAATACTATTCAGTGGCACCTTGTTCTCCACACACCACTTCTCAAGAATCTCCACAGAAGAACGATAGGTCTCCGCCGTTAAAAGCGATTTTCGCTCCGTAGTTACAAGCTCATCATAGAAACCGGTAATTATGGAACTGAAGCCTCTATTACCGTCTTCCATAACTTATTTCTTTCCTAAGTTTATCCGATTCGCACGCATAGCCGTGGGGATTTCGAAATCATCACGATGAGATCCGCTGCCGGCACCGGAGAAAAGATTGTTTGAATAATCCTTACCACCAATATTCTTGAAATCAGAAAGAGAAACATAATTACCATCAGAAGAAGCATCTTTCCTATCTCCCTCCGCAGGGTTCCCGAGATGATCCGCAGCACTGGCAATAGTCGCCTCCGTAGGGAAACCTGTCGCGATTACGGTAACTTTTATCTGGTCCTCGAATCCTGGATCGATGACTGTTCCATACTTAAGCTTGACGTCAGGATCCGCGGCTGCAGTAATAGTGCTTATTATATCTGCTGTCTCAGAAAGGGTAAGATCTTCTCCGCCTGTAATATTGATAAGGATATTCTTTGCGCCGTCAATGTGGGAATCCTCAAGAAGAGGATTATCTATAGCCTGAGAGGCTGCATCAATAGCACGATTGTCTCCGCTGCCCTCTCCTATACCCAGGATTGCATCCCCCTTGTCCTCCATGCAGGAACGGACATCGGCAAAGTCACAGTTAACTTCTCCGGCTGTGGTGATGACATCAGATATACCTTGAACACCTTGGCGAAGGATATCGTCAGCAATCATGAAAGCTTTTTTTATAGGGGTCTTTTTATCAACGATCTTAAGAAGATGCTCGTTAGGAATTATAATAAGAGTATCAACCTGCTCCCTAAGCTTCGCGATTCCTTCCTCGGCACGCTGCATCTTTACCTTGCCCTCGAAATTGAAAGGCTTGGTCACGACACCGACGGTAAGAGCTCCCTGTTCTTTGGCGATTTTTGCGATTACAGGAGCCGCACCTGTACCGGTACCTCCTCCCATTCCAGCGGTAATGAAGACCATGTCCGCTCCCTTCAGGACGTTCGCAAGAGTCTCGGTATCTTCCTGAGCGGCCTTCTCACCTACTTCCGGCTTTCCGCCTGCGCCAAGTCCTCCAGTAAGCTTAGAACCAATGCCCAACTTCACAGTAGCGTTAGAACCATTCAGAGCCTGAAGGTCAGTATTAACGACTATAAATTCCACAGAACTTACACCAGCGGAAATCATGCGGTTCACAGCATTAGAACCACCGCCACCGGCACCAATGACTTTTATCACAGTCGGACTTGCTGTTTTGTCTCCAACTAATGAAAACTCCATATATATCCTCCACCCATTTTATATATGTTAACCCATGCACAAAAAAAAGAAAAGTAGCCTATCCTAAAAAAACTCTTTGAACCAGTCTCCTATCGATGAAAAAACACCTTTTTTCTTTCCACCATTTTTTTCGCTTTTTTGGACTTCTGTCCCATGAATTTTATCAAGATTACTTACAATAAGACCGACGGCCGTAGCATACTCCGGTCTTCTGTACTCATCCTGAAGCCCGCCGAAATTGCCAGGAGAACCAATTCGCACAGCCTTGGTATCAAAAACATTGCAGGCTACATCGACTATTCCAGGTAAGAGAGCTCCGCCTCCTGTAAGAATCACGTTTCCAGAAAGCTGTCTGTCTTTGACCATGCTCCCTATTTTATCACGGAGCATCACCAAAGTTTCCTCTACTCTCGGCTGAATTATACGGCAGATTTTAATTCTAGGGACTTCCTCAGGTGGTCTGCCTCCGACCCCAGGAATCGTTACCATCTCACCACTTTCCAGCAAAGGCTCCCAGCAGCAACCCGAGGTTTTCTTTATTCTTTCTGCTATATCAAAAGAAATCGAGCGCATAATAGAAATATCATTAGTAATATGATTGCCGCTCAAAGGAACGGAAGCAGTGCATATGGGGGAGCCATCAACTATCACAAGGGCATCCGTCGAACCGCCACCAAGATCTATAACCACAGAGCCTAATTCTCTTTCTTCTTCTGTCGTTATAGCCTGAGCAGCTGCAAGAGTCTTGAGCATGACAGAATCGACTTCGTAACCAGCCCTTCCTATACACCGGAGTATATTCTGCATAGAAGTAAAAGCAGCGGTAACTATATGAACCTCAGCCTCAAGCCTTACCCCCAGCATGTTCACAGGCTTCTTAATTCCACCCTGACCGTCCACGATATATGTCTGTGGCACGATATGCAGTATTTTTCTGTCCAAAGGCCATTTTACGGCACTGGCGGCCTCTATAACCCGGTCGACATCTTCCTGTGTAATCTCATGAGTGTTGCGACCATGATCTGCGACGGCAACGACACCACGGGAGTTGACGCCCTCGACCTGTGAACCTCCAATTCCTGTTATTACGGAAGAAACTTCCCTGCCTGACATGAATTCCGCGCCATCAATGGCAGTGGTAATAGTACTCATCGTTGCCTGGATATTTACGATAACACCGTTCCTCAGTCCGGTTGACGGTGCTTTACCGACACCGATTATCTGGAGCGAACCGTTCTCATCAAGCTCGCCGATGACAGCTCTTATAACAGAAGTTCCTATATCAAGACCAACTATCACATCACTCACGAATATCCTCCGGATTACTGTTTCTTCCAGCTTTCTTATACGATATTGACCCGTAGCGCATATCAATTTCGGTGACATCCGGGTCAAAAGAATCAACAATGTCAAGAACGACCAGCATATACCTCAGAGTTTCCTCCGACAAGGAATGGTCAGTAATGACACGTACACGGGAATGTATAGGATACATGATCAGCTCATAACCACCAGAAGCAAGGGGCTGTACATGAATCTCCGACAAGGCGGAAAAATACACAGGATTCGACGCTGATATGGTGGCTACCCTATCAAGAAGAGCTTTGTACTCAGAAGAAATATGGAAACCCTCTGACACTCTCTCAAGCTCAAGGCCTGTTATCAAGGGAACCTGACCTAAGCCATAAGCACCCGCAGAGGAAAATACTACACCATTTTTATCTATTTGAACAGTACGAGTCCTACCATCAATATTCATAAGAGAGACAATGACAGGAATACGTTCGGAAACCTGTACAAGAACCTGATCCGGGAATTTTTTCTCTACCTTTATGCTTTCTGAATCCAAGGCAGGGTTAGAGGCAAGACGGGCTTCGAATTCTTTTTTATCAAAGCTCATCCATGGCACAGCAAGGTCCATACCGCTCTGCTTAAGCACATCGTTGGCCTCAAGTTTTTCAAGACCAGAAAAAACAACATGTGCCGGTGAAAAACAGGGAAAAACTACAGCATAAAGAACAACGTTAACAATCAAAAATGCTGAAAGAGCCAGCACAAGTATTTTCAAAACCTTGAATTTCTTATCAGCAGCCTTCTGCTTCTTCTCTTCCTGCTCAAAATATCGTCCATATTCAGTATAAACGAAACCATCACTCATATAAATTCTCCGAAACAATTTCAAATTCTTTTCTTGATATATTTATCAACAGCCCGCAGGCAATCATCATGACCAAAACAGAGGAACCTCCCGATGAAAAGAAAGGAAGGTTAATTCCCGTAGAAGGGAGAGCGCCGCATACGACACCGCAATTGATAAGCGACTGAAGAAGAATAGTTGATCCGCAGCCGACAGCGACCAGAGCCTCGAAACGGTTTCTTGCATGTTTTACGATATATAAGATTCTGGATCCGAAATAAAGCAATATACAAAAATAAAGAAGAACTCCGAAGAATCCCATGGATTCGCACCATCCGGCAAAGACGAAATCAGCCTGAGCCTCAGGTATATTTCTCACATAACGAAGGCCGGTCCCGAAGCCAGAGCCCCAGAAGCCTCCTGCAGTAATAGCCCTGCGAGAGGCTGCCAGCTGGAAGTTCATTCCGTGTATATCATAATCGGGCCTTAAGAAGGCGATAAGTCTGTTAACACGATACTCCTCGCTAAAAACAAAAAGAAGAGCTATCGGAACTGCGAATATACAGAAGGCTACAAACCAACGGAGATAAACTCCCGCCACGAAAAATATTATAAAACCGATCATAAGTATAAAGAAGGCTGTAGAAAAATCATCCTGAAGGAATACTACAATAACGAAAGCGAAAAGTCCAAAAGCCGCAGGATAGACAGAAACGGCAGGATTATCCAGCCTGTCACTTTTTTTGTCAAAAAGATTGGCTAAAAACAAGATTACAGCGATTTTTGCAAGCTCGGAAGGCTGGAAGGTTCCAATAAAGGGTATGGCTATCCAACGCCGGGCACCGTTTTTCTCGACTCCCAATCCTGGAATGAAGGGAAGGAAGCACAACACAAAGCCAACCACTACAAACAGGGGAAGGAATTTCCGAATGAAATTCATGCTTATGCAGGAGGCTGCGATCAGAAGCACCAGACCGCCACCCACATATTGAAGCTGCCTGTAAAGAAAATAAAATTCACTATCCTGGGAACGGCTGGCATAGCTTGCAGAACTTATATAAAGAGTTATAAGTCCCAGACCTATAAGAAGAATAATCGAAACTATAAGCCCTATGTCACTTTTTTTCTGAATGACAGGCCTTTCTGCGAATATCCCTGTACTCATACCGACAAACCCGCCTTATCACACAAGACCGAGACTACTCTCTCAAGTCTCACTCCCCTGGAGCCTTTTACCAGAACCAGGTCACCGTCAGAAAGGAGCTCCGCGGCTTTCTCCGCAACCTTAATAACAGAAGCATCTTCTATATTTTCCTCAGAGAAGAGATTCATTTCCAGCTGTTTTTCTCTACAATAAAGGCAAGCCGCCTCATAGGCAGCGACCATCTCAGAACCGACAAAGAAAACAGCGAAAGGTCTCTGGGAAGCAGCAAGCGCTCCTATTCCTTTATGAACATCGGCAGAAACACTCCCAAGCTCACGCATATCTCCAATAATGAATATTTTTTTCCCTTTTACTTTGCTCTGCCCATAAAATCTTATAGACTCTGCCATAGACTCAGCATTCGCATTGTAACAGTCCTGAACTATAGAGAAAGTACCGGAGAGAAGCCGACTTCTACCAAAAAGAGGTTTTACACTCTCAAGACCAGCCCTTATTTTCTCCGAAGGAATGGAAAGAGCCTCGGCCAAGGCAATCACAGCAAGCATATTAGAGAAATTATATGCTCCCGGAAGAGGAAAATTCACCGTCTCTCCGCAATAATTGAACCTAGTCCCCTCAATATCACCTTCGCTTATATCCTTGACATTATCCTGATAATCCCGCCCGAAATACCTGACATGCCCCACAGGTATATCCGCAAGGAAGGCAGCATACTCGTCCGCCCCAGGGACAAAAGCCATGCAAGAATCGTCATGGAACTGCGAAAAAATCTTTTTCTTTTCCTCAGCAATATTGTCTTTTGAGCCGAGAATTCCGATATGGGCAGTCCCGATGTTTGTAATTATCGCATAAGAAGGACAAAGGACCTCAGCCAATTCACCTATCTCGTTCACACGATTCATCCCCATCTCAAAGATTCCAGCCTCATGCTCCTTTCTTATTTTAAAAACAGAAAGAGGGAGCCCTGTCTCTGAATTGAGATTTCCTTCCGTAGCCACGACTTTGTACTTCTGAGAAAGAACGGCCAAAGCAATTTCCTTTGTGGTAGTCTTCCCGTTCGATCCTGTGATTCCAACCCTTATAAGATCCGGGAATTTCTTGACATAACGGGCAGCGGCGGCCTGAAGAGCATATAGTGTATTCTCAACGACAACTACAGCAGCCCTTCCTAAAATATTCCTCCTTTCAAGTTCAGGAAGCTTCTCCCAATTTTTTCCAACCGCAAGTATAACAGAGGCACCTTTATCGACAGCACTTGAGATATAGACATGGCCATCCTGCTTCTCGCCGACCAGTGCTACAAAAAGACTGCCGGGCTCCGCATTCCTGCTATCCGTCACAACCGAGGAAAAACTTATATTCTTATCGCCAAGAGAGACTCCCTTGACAGCAGAGACAAGTTCATCTGCAGTCAAAAGAGATTCTGCATATTCACCATTCATTTTGATCCAACTTTTATTCTTATTATATCTTCACTTTCAGATTCTTTCATTCCATATTCTTCGACAGCGGTCTCTTCTATCCTATCCGCTCCAGCAAGCAGGCTCACCTCTCCCACAAGCCGTCTGTTCCCGTCTATTACAGAATATTGCTTCTCATCAAGCTCATCGACCTCTGCCTGAAGCACTTTAAAGCGATGAACCTGAAAAAGTCCCATCACCAGAAGCAGAGGGACTAAAAAAGCAAGCATGCATAAAATAAAGTTTTTTTTGATTCTGTTCACTTTTTTCATACCATCTTCCTTATTCACGGTTTATCTGCATCCCTCAGCTTCCTGATCACACGCAGCTTTGCGCTTCGGGATGGAGAATTATCAGCAATTTCGTCCTCCCCGGGACAAACCGGTTTTTTCGTTATCAGGGCTGCCCTGGGCTTTCCACCACAAGTGCAAACAGCCTGTTCTGGCGGGCAAATACATGCTTTTGCCAGATCACGAAAGATATTCTTCACAATCCTGTCTTCCAGGGAATGAAAAGTAATAACGCCCATTTTCCCTCCCACCTCCAGGACGGAAAAGGCTGTCTCCAAGGCCGGCGGAATATTATCAAGCTCATGATTCACTGCAATCCGGAAAGCCTGAAAACTCTTCGTAGCCGGATGGATAGCTCCATGTCTATAAGGTGCAGGAACAGCCCTGTATATGATATCGGCGAGAACCTTCGAAGAAACGATTCTGGACATTTTTCTCGCTTCACATATAGCGGCCGCGATACGTCTGCTGTACCGTTCCTCACCATACTTAAATATTATGTCCGCCAAATCCTTCTCATTCTTGCTATTCACAAGGAACTCCACGGATTCTCCTGCATCAGGATTCAGCCGCATATCAAGGGGCTCATCATACCTGAAGGAGAACCCCCTGCCGGAGCATTCATAATGAAAGACCGAAATCCCAAGGTCAAAAAGAATGAGATCAGGCTTCGGCAGACTATTCGGATAATTTGCATAAAAATCGTTGAACCAGCCCTGATGAAAACTCATCCGGTCAGCGAAAGGCATAAGCCTCTCCTTTGCCCGTGCCTGAATCTTCGGATCTGCGTCCAATCCGATTATACGCAAATTCTTGAACCTAGTTAAAAAAGCCTCAGAGTGTCCACCCTCCCCCAGCGTTGAATCAACCATAAATGCATTGTTCTCAAAAGCTTCGCCTTCAGGAGACAACAAATCCAGAGTCTCACGCAACAAAACAGGCGTATGGACTATTTCCATATAACACTCCGAAAATGATGAGCAGAAAAAAAAATAATCTACCTGCTCATCTAGAAGTGGATATCTGTCAGACTTGAAGCGGCATCAGCAAGAGCAGACGCATTCTGCTCATTATAAGACTGATATACAGCCGCATCCCACAACTCCATGTACCTGCTAATGCCAAGTATCACGCAGTCCTTTGAAAGTCCGGCATATTCCCGTAAACTTTGAGGAATAGAAAGACGACCCGATTTATCAAACTCGACCTCTTGAGCAGGCGCTATCAAATGCCTGACGACGAGTTTTGATTTTGGATCAAAAGGCGAGGAAGACCCCATGATTTTGTCCGACAGGGTCTTCCACTCTTCTGGAGTATAAAGCCATAAGCAGCTGTCTATTGCTTTCGTAACGACGAGGACATTTCCTGTTATTGATGACCGCAGCTTAGACGGGAAAAGTATTCTTCCTTTCTCATCCAAAGTGTTACGATACTCACCTGTAAGCAATTCCATACCACAAATTTCCACTAATCTCCACTATTTCCCACTTAGATACCATTTTATTCGAAAAAAACTGATTGTCAATTAAAAACAGGGGGATAATCTCACAAAGGGAAGGATATATTTACTTTAAAAGTACACGCATGTATAGTTGTAAGAGTGATCAACACCTATAACGAGACATCTCTTCACAAAGAACTGAAAGAACTTTATGCAGAAAAATACGGTGGAAAGACCGAGATTCCAGAGGGGGACATGATATGTGACGTACTTTGCGGCGACCCCGAAAAAACTGTCATAGAGATACAGACGAAGGGATTACACAAGCTTCTCCCGAAAATTCTAAAATTAAAGGAGAATCACGCCATACACGTAGTCCATCCTCTTATAAAGGAATTTATAATTGAGTTTTATGACGAGGAGGACAATTTCATATCCAGAAGGAAAAGCCCAAAGCATCTTTCCCTCCTCGATCTTTTTGACGAACTTATGGGCATCTACCCCATACTGGCAGAGCCTTGGTTTACCTTGGAAATAATTCCCGTCAGCTGCATAGAAAAAAGAATAAGAACTAAAGAACCTGTTCAGCTAAGGAATAAAAGCAGGCATTTCAAAAAGAACTGGTACAAAAAAGACCGCAGGATAGCTTCTATGGAAAAAAGCATTATTCTGAACGGACTTCCTTCCTACGTAGATTTACTTCCGGAAGAAACCCAAAAGCTACGCAAGGGGACAATTTTCTGTGCGAAAGACTTAGAAAAAACCGGATGCGGGAAACAAAACTATAAAATACTATGGTTACTTAAAAAGACAGAAGCTGTAGAAGGGGTATACAAAAAAGGAAGGACAAGCTTTTACAAGTTCACACCCGAATTACAAGAAAAAACAAGATAACAAAAGGAGGACAGATAGAAGCAGTCCTCTTGAAAAAAAGAAAACCTGCGCAAGGAAGGAGCCACAAAACTTGGTTTTACACAGCTCCAAAACTGCACAGGCTATCTTTTATTCCAGCATTTGATACACCCGAAGGAAGCTTTCCATTCCCCGGGTCTGAAAGCAGCTTTGCATCAGGTTAGAAACAAAGCACAAAACCCATCTGCAAGTCGACAAAGAAAGCTGTATCCCCGTTTTTTCACGGGGCACACAGAATTACCAGTTATCGACAGGATCGTCGGCATCCAAATTCTCTACAGCATAGAGATCCGTTACAGCGCGAAGATCATCCAGATACATAAAATACTGACCGAAAGCTGTCTCTGGATCACAGTCCACTCTGAAACCTACGATCCTCAGACCAGGACGTTCACCCCAGAAAGGACTCTGCTGGACGATGCCACGTTTACCATCAGGAGAAACAGGAACTGTAACCGTCAGCTTCCTCCAACCGGAGAATGCCAGGGAGCCCATAAAAAGCTCGAAGCTGTTTCCGAAATAATCCTGAACAAGAAGAGTAAGGGAATGAGCCTGATTACGGCCTGCAACCCATACAGAAACAGTCTTTGCTATGCCTTCTATCGGAATAGGACGAGCAGCTGTAATAAAGAAGGAATTAACTCCTCTATGGAAGAATTCAACCTTCACACCATACATATGCTCATTAGGAGTATCTTTGACTTCTTCAGGAAGCTTTGTCTCTTCAGCTCTGCCTTCCGGCTCGAGATCAGAAAAAGGACCCCCATCGAAAAGTCTGCCGGTTATAATACCAGCGTCCGGAGAAATATGACAGTTCCAGGAACCCTCTCTCTCAAAAAGGTCAAGAGAAATCTCACGCAAAGACTGCTGTGCAGAATCAGCATCCGTGGACGGATCGTTTGAGTATGTGCTCTGCTGCGCAAAAGCAGCTGTAAAAACAGCAAGAATGGTAAACAATGCAACAATTTTCTTCATTCAGCTACCTCCCCTGACTCTCAAAACCCGCATTCCGCAAATCATAACCATCATAGATAGTATTAAGAGTATTCGTAGTATATCTTATACGATCGAAATAAACCGCAAAGTCATTGGCATATTCGTTAGGATCGGCAGTAATCCTGAAGCCCAGGAATTTCATATTATCCTGTATAGAACGTAAGCGGGACTGCTGTTTGAGCCATGTGGGAATCTGAACGACGATATTCTTCCATCCGTTGAAAGAAAGCACAGTCGCAGGAAGCACATGCACAGAACCATTACAATCTCTGACTATCATATCAAGAGAATAGAGGTAATTAGCACCCCATACCCAGAAATCAATCTGTGTGACATTTCCAGAGAGAACAATCTCATGAAGCTCACCTGTCTCTTTATCTGCAGGGAATATCTCCATCCAGTTGTCCCCCTTGCGGTCATACCAGACCTGAACACCGAAAACCAAAGGCTCCGTTTCATCCTCAGGATCACGATAAGCTCTCAAGGAATTCGGGATTCCTTCCACAAAACCGTATTTGGGATACTGGTCACTCTCAACATCACCAACATGAACATACTTGCTCGCTAATACGGACCAAGTCCAATCCATCTCATCCTGCCTGTCAAAATCATCAATAAGAATAGTTTCGACACTCTTATCGCTGGGCTGTGCAAAAACAGGTAGACAGAAGAACAACACCAGCATAAGACATAAGCAGACCCTACCGCTCTGTTTCATCAAACACTCCTTTCAGTATAAAAACCGAATGAAATAGCAATTATCCTATGATAAGCAGGCTTAATCCTATAAAGGACGACAATACAGCCCCTGCTATTTCTCTAATTATATGTGTAAGCAAATTCTTTGTCAAACTGATTATCGGCATCTGCCAGTTTTCTCTTGATTATTTTCAATCAATTACTTAGAATCATTTTGTAAATTATTTGATTAAGTACATAGGAGGTTTTAAATGACTAGCTATAAAGAACTTGGCCTCGTGAACACCACAGAAATGTTCGCCAAGGCAGTAAAAGGCGGATATGCAATTCCTGCATACAATTTCAACAACATGGAGCAGCTTCAGGCTATTATCCAGGCATGCGTAGAGACAAAATCACCTGTTATCCTTCAGGTATCTTCAGGTGCCCGTAAATACGCAAATCAGACTCTGCTCCGCTACATGGCACAGGGTGCCGTAGAGTACGCGAAGGAACTGGGATGTCCTAACCCGCAGATCGTGCTTCATCTTGACCACGGTGATTCCTTTGAGCTTTGCAAATCATGCATCGAGATGGGATTCTCTTCTGTAATGATCGATGGTTCTTCTCTTCCTTATGATGAGAATGTTGCCCTCACAAAGAAAGTTTGTGAATACGCCCACAGCCAGAAAGACTACGTAACAGTAGAAGGTGAGCTTGGCGTTCTCGCCGGTGTCGAGGATGACGTTTCCGCAGAAGAGAGCCACTACACAAAACCAGAGGAAGTTCAGGACTTCGTTTCCAAGACAGGTGTTGACTCTCTCGCAATCTCCATCGGAACAAGCCATGGTCGTTGCAAATTCAAGCCAGAGCAGTGCACACGCAATGCTGACGGAATTCTCGTTCCTCCGCCACTTGCTTTCGACGTTCTCGCTGAAATCGAGAAGAAACTCCCCGGATTCCCGATCGTTCTTCACGGATCATCATCAGTTCCTGTTGAGTACGTCAAGCAGATCGAGCAGTACGGCGGAAAGCTTGCTGACTCCGTAGGTATTCCTGAGGAGCAGCTCCGCAAGGCTGCAAAATCAGCTGTTTGCAAAATCAACATCGACTCAGACGGCCGCTTGGCTATGACAGCTGCAATACGCAAGGTATTCGTAGAGAAACCAAGCGAATTCGACCCACGCAAATACCTGGGACCTGCTCGTGACGAACTCAAGAAAATGTACATGCACAAGAACATCGAAGTTCTTGGTTCAGCAGGACATCTTGACTAATCTACGGTATAGCTGAAAAAAAGGGTTGCCCGGAAGTCAAAAGGACTTCACAAGTGGGCAACCCTTTTTTTTTCTAAAACGGCAAGAAAAGCCAGAAGCCACTAAGGCTTATGGCTTATTTCATGACATCTGCTATCTCTTTTTTTTCGTGTTCTTTTTTCCCTTCTTACGGGTTGAATTCTCACTCCCTGACCTAGCAGCTGCTGCTATTTTCTTTTCTGGGCTACTCTCTTTAACAAGTGTTTCATTTCTGGACGGTTCATCAGGAGCAGGCTTTTCATCAATTTTCTTCTCATGAACCTCAGGCTCTGGATTCTCGACATCTTCAAGCACAGAGGGATCAGATGAAGGCTCAACCTTTTTATCTTTGACTTTCTCAACTTTTGTTTTCTTCTGCTTTTTCTCAGGCTGCACGATGCGAAGAGTCATAATATTTTCTATTCGCTCTGCAGCACAGGATACATCCCCCCTGAAAAGGAAAACAGAAGCCACAGCAAAAAGGAAGAGACCAATCTCAACCACACAACGTAACCAAAGGGGTGCAGCTATGAAGTACAGGGTTTCAGCTATCGCAGGAACTATCAGGCACACTAAGCTGGTAAAGATTCCGAAAAGAATTTTTTTCCAGAGCACAGCTTTTTCCAATATGATATAAGAAAAGACTTTCCTGGTAAGAAAAAAACAACATATAAAAAGAGAAGGCAGGATGAACAAAGTAAAATGATCATGGATCTCATATGAAGAAATAACCCTGAAGGGGATAAATACTGTATAAAAAGACGGAATTACATCACTGAGCATAAGGGTTTTGAAGGACCAGCTGTTTTTTCCAAGGAGAAAAAACAGAATAAGGCAGCAGAGGACAGGGAAAACAGTCCCATAAAGTAAAAAATATATGAAGTTGCTGCTGAAATTGAATTCAGGCAGGCGGTATGGTGTCGCGACAAGAAATCCGATGAAACAATAAAATACGGATGTTACGGAACCGCAAAAGAAATTATATCCAAAACCTTTTATAAGATACCTTCTTTTTTCTATTTCATGAAACAAAAAATAATACAGAGGAATCGCAGTGAATAAAAACAAATACATAAAAGAAAAATATCATAAAACAAAGAGAAAATACAAGTATGCAAAAAAAAGCGAAAGGTACAAAGCTCTTTATACCACTAGACATTATTACTTTTTTTTTGTTATTATATTATAAAATGCTTAACTAAATTGTGTTTTGTACGTCCGCTACGGCGGAAGGAAGGAGGATCGTTGGCAGACAATAAGGAAAAGGGTTTGCGTATTAATGAGCAAATCCGCGTTCGGGAAATCAGACTTATAGACAGTGAGGGCGAACAGAAAGGTATTGTCCCTACCATAGAAGCCCTTAAAATGGCTAGAGAGCATGAGCTCGACCTTGTTGAAGTAGCGCCTACGGCAAATCCCCCGGTATGCAAAATACTGGATTACGGCAAGTATCGGTTTGAACAGGAGAAAAAGCTCCGTGACTCCAAGAAAAGCCAAAAACTGCTGAAACTCAAGGAAATCCGAATGCAACCCAAAATCGGTGCCGGTGACCTTGATTTTAAGTCAAAGCATGTGCAAGAATTCCTGAACGAAGGAAACAAAGTCAAAGTGACAGTTCGTTTCCGTGGTCGAGAGCTTGCACACACAGAACTCGGTTTAGTAGTTCTTCAAGAAGTTCTTAAAAGGCTCGGCGATGAGTATTCTATGGAAAAGCCACCTGCTATGGAAGGAAGGTTTATGTCCATGGTACTTAATCCGAAAGCTAAAAAATGATGAGGTAACAGTAAGATGCCCAAGATGAAATCAAAACGCAGTGCCGCGAAGAAATTCTCTCTTACAGGTACTGGAAAAATTAAGTACAAGAAGATGAATCTTCGTCATATCCTGACGAAAAAGGCTTCAAAAAGGAAGAGAAACCTTAGAGCTTCTGGTATTCTGAGCGAAGCTGATGCAGCACGTGTAAGAAAGCAGCTTTTACCCTATGGTTGATTAAGGGATTTTTAGGAGTTTTATATGTCAAGAGCAATAGATGGTACAAAACGTCATAACCGCCGCAGCAAGATTCTTAAGCTTGCTAAAGGTTTCCGCGGAAGAAGAGGAACAAACTATAAAGCCGCAAAAGATGCTGTAGTACAGGCACTTAGCGACTCATACGTAGGACGCCGTGATAAAAAAGGTGATATGAGATCACTTTGGATCGCACGTCTTAACGCAGCTTGCCGAGCACAGGATATTACATACTCACGCTTTATCGAGGGTCTCAATAAGGCAGGTATTATAATCAATCGTAAAGCCCTTTCCAACATGGCTGTTGAAGATCCCGCAGCTTTTACAGCTGTAGTGGACTCAGCGAAAAAAGCATTGGGAGCATAAAAAATGATTTCTCTTGACCAGGTTCATATCCTAGAAAAAAAAGTAGAAAGTGCTGTGACTAAAATCATTGAGCTTAAAAATGAAAATGCAGCATTGAAAAATAGAATTAATCTTCTCGAAAAAGATAACGCCGAGCTTGGCAGCAAGGTTTCTGTATTCGAGAAAGAACAGAACCGGGTTGAAGAAGGAATACTGAGTGTACTAAACCGCCTTGATGAGGTTGAGGACACAGTCAGCACTTCTGTCTTGACGACTAACAATTCATCTGAAATCAACGATGATACAGCTAAGACAGAAGTAGCTGAGATGGATATCAGAATACCCGAAGAGAACGCTGCGGCTGAAAATACGGATACAGTATCCGAGGACTCAGATACAGACAATGCAGCGGATGGCAGTTTCTCACCGAAACCTGGTGAAAACGGTCAATTTGATATCTTCTAACACCTATGGGTACGCTTCAGATTGATATACTTGGTACCTCTTTTGCTATTCAAGCAAAAGAGGATACTGCGTATCTAGAGAATCTCCTTGCCTACTACAGACAGGTTTCTGAACAAATCGAAAAAAGTACAGGTCTGACAGATCCAATAAAGCAGTCGATTTTAACTGGTATAATGCTTTGCGACGAGCTCTACAAAGAAAAAAAGAAAAATTCTAACACTTTGGGAAAACCGACTAATGACGATTTATTTGAGGCCGAAAAACTGACGCTGAAAATGATTGAGAAAATAAGCACCGTACTGTAATGACTTCTTCATCTATGAATTCTTCTTTCAATATATGGGTTGATGCTGATTCCTGTCCTGTCGATGCAAGAAACATAATAATAAGATTCACCAAAAGACTTCAGATAAAAACTTTCTTTGTCGCAAACAGAGATATCTCTATTCCCAAATCTGTTTTTTTTGAAATGATCGTCACAGACGCAACACCTGACGCTGCCGACAATATAATAGTAGAGAGAATTCAGCAAAATGACATCGCTATAACAAGGGATATTCCTCTTGCGAGCAGGTTAGTAGAAAAACAGATCACAACAATTAATGACAGAGGAACTCTTTTTACGCCAGAGAACATACACGAGAAGCTTTCGATAAGGAATTTCAACAAAGTCTTGTACGATAACGGACTTATCTCTGAAAAAAGCTCGACCTTCGGAAAAAAGGAAGTGAATCTATTCGCAAACTGCCTAGACAGAGAGATACAAAAGAAATTGAGAAGACTCTCTATGCATCAGGCATAGAAGCTTGAATTTCCTTAATTCTTGAAAAAACTTCAAAAAAATCATCAACTATCTCAGGATCAAACTGCCTGCCGGAATTCTTTCTTATCTCAGACAGGACGTGCTCTTCGGTCCAGGCATCTTTATATACTCGTTTTGACGACAAGGCATCAAACACGTCTGCCAAAGCGACGATTCGAGCAGATAAGGGTATCTCCTCCCCTTTCAGACCTTCTTTCTGATTTTTCAAAGGTTTATATATATCAATCTTGTTTATATCTATTTTTCCTGGATAACCGCTGCCATCCCACCATTCATGATGGTGCAGGGCCACATCGAAAGCCATGCAATCCAAGGGAGACTGCTTGTTTTTGAACAGACTGGCACCTATAAAGGTATGGCCTTTTATAACCGAATACTCATCTTCTGTAAACCTACCAGGTTTCCGGAGAATAACATCAGAAATACCGACCTTTCCTACATCATGAAGCATAGCAGCTATTTTTAATGAGTCACGGAATTGGTTAAATTCTTCAGACGGAATATTATGATTATAGGCCCATTTGTCATATATTTCCACAGCATAGCTTGCGACCCTGTTTACATGATGTCCTGTTTCCTTAGGATCCCTGAATCCAGCCATATCGACCATTCTGAAAACCATCTCCCTGGTCAAATAGGTTCGTTCCAAGGCTTGGGCCGCACTTGATGCGAAATGCTTAAGATATAACTCCGCATCATCATCAAAGCTTATTATGTTATCATTCTCATCCTGAGCATTTATTATCTGGAGCACCCCAAGAACATTACCAGAGGAGCTGATCAAGGGGATTGTCATAACAGACTGAGTTCTGTATCCAGACAGAATATCAGGCTGCCTATTGAAGGAATACTTTTTGTCTGGAGGAATTGAATATGCATCGGCTACATTAACTATTTGCTTTTCAATGGCACAGGACCCGCACATGGATTTTTCATCAATTGGGAAAGAAAAATATTTATAAGGTAGTTTCTGACCTGAGGCAAGCTTTTTCTGCTTTGTATCATTTTGCGCATATCTTATCTTCAGAAGATTGTCTTCTATAATAAATATGGAACCAGCGTCTGCATGGACTATTCCTCTCGCTTCAGTAAGAACACGTTCAAGAAGAACATCCATATCCTGTATTTCATTCAATATTTTTTCTGATTCAATGATACGCTGTAACTTTTTCTCTTTGGTGCTTAAAATATCAGCCATATAAACCTCATAACCAATATTATATTAAAAAAAACATTTTAGTCTATATTTTTTTTATCAGACAGAAATAAATGGGTCCCGCTCCATCTGAAATATCAGGAAGAACTCTGTATCCATATTCTGTACGCTCCGCATCAGGAAGGGATGAGGATGACAAACCAGGAATCAATTCTACCAATTCCGACTTTCTATCATCGATATCAATGCTCAAAACTGATGCATTCTCATACTTCTTCACAAGACGATGTATTATACCGTCATTCTCTTCTTCAGCTAGTGCACATGTAGAATATAATATATACCCACCATTTTTTACCATGAGAAAAGCCGAAGACATCAAAGCCCACTGCGACATTGAGAGACTTTTTATCCTGTTTGCCGTCCATTGATCCAGATATTTTTTATCATTAAAAACATGACGCTCAGAGGAACAAGGTGCATCAAGCAAAATACTGTCGTATCGGTTACGATTATTCATATTTTTGCATAAAAGTGAGCCATCTGCACAAGAACAAGTTATTCTTTCAGAAACATCCTCAGTAAGAAAGCTTTTCAAGACCTTTGATAATCTACAATACCTATCTTTCGATCTCTCGTTGGCGTGCAAATTAGCGGAAGCTGACATTCTCCTGGCAAGAATTAGACTTTTACCTCCCGGGGCTGCACACATATCAAGGATTGAACCGGCCTCCTTTACTGGGAGACAGCCTGCGCAAAGAACACTTGCAGAATCCATGAAATATTGTTCACCAGAAACAGGGCTGCTAATAGAACAATAAGATGGTTCACAATCAAAAGCTTCCTTTAACTGCTGCCACCTGTCAGAGAATTTCTCTGAATAATACTGTTCGAAAAGAATCTCCCCTGAAACTTTATTTTTTTTCATAATCAAACCTAATTATTATTCCGGACATTCTCAAGAAGTTTGTCTGCAAGTTCATGATACTTCCAAAAGCTATTTTCCTCTTCTTCCGAATATGCGAATTCAATATCATATGAAAGCTTTGGAATATCGGAAAATAGATTTAATTTTATAAGACCGCAGTCAATTTTCCAATTAAGGATTTTTTCTACAGCCTTGTCGATTTTTTTTATGAGCTCTTCTTTTCCTTCAATCTCATTGATTATATTATCTACAATTCTAATATAATTCGTTATTGATAACATAATAACATCAACACCAGCATCGATTGCTTCAAGCATAGCTTTTTTTAGTGGGTATCCACTTTCTGAGAGAGCTTCCATAGTCAGATCATCTGTAAAAAGAAGCCCGTCAAAGCCCGTGTTTTCCTTAAAAAGATTTACAGTTTTTTCTGAAATACAGGAAGGCTTTGAATCTAAAGCATCTAAAATTGTATGTGACATCATAACTGCAGATGAATTTTTGTTCCGCATATTCTGAAAAGGACCTATATATAGTTTCTTTATTGTATCCATATCACTATATATTACTGATTTGCCTGTGTGTGTATCATCATTTGTATTCCCGGGGAAATGCTTTTGAACAGGAAGAATATTACTCTGGCAGATACCCCATAAAGCTGAATTACAATATTCATAAACATTTTTTCTATTACCGAAGGATCTGTCTACAAGAAATTTTTTATTTTCTACGGTTTTTATCTCTGTAATCGGTGCTAGGTTAATATTCAGACCGATTTTCTCCAGCATTTTTGAATGGTAATAATAGATTTTCTCAGCATCAGAAAGCGAAAATACAGAAGCAATATATTCTTGTGAAGGAAGCTCCGGGAAAATTTTTTTTAAACGATTAACATCACCTCCTTCATGGTCAATTGAAATATATGGAGCTATTTGATTTTTTGATGTGTATGTATTTTTTAAATCATCAGCGAAAGATTTTATTTCTTTATATTCAGAACTATCGACATTGAATTTGAAAAGAAGGAAACCTCCTGGTGGATAATCACCTGTATATAATGAAATATTTTCTGTATTACAAGCTCCATCCACTGACACTAAGAGCATCTGTGCTATTTTACTTTTAAGAGACATATTCTCAATTGCATTACTAATCAAATTGTTTTTTATTTCTGAATAATCAATAATTTCTTTTGAGCTTGAAGAATTAAAAAGAAAGTTTTCAGTATTCAAAGGCATTATTTTATTACAACTAATGAATAAAAAAAGGGTATTAAGTAAAGTAATAAAATTAACAATGATCTTTTTCATTTATGTTTCCCATTTATATAATAAAGAAGGATTGAAAAATAAAAAAGCTGTGAAGCCATTTACTTCGCTCGAACCTCCGAGCTCAGTACATATTACCAATTTCCACACATTACGGAAAAAAAGAAATCTTACAAACAATTTCTTTTAATTATAAAAAAGTGTTTAAAAATAAAAAAGCCTGGCAGCTACCTACTTTCCCGCGAAAAGCAGTATCATCGGCGCAAGAGAGCTTGACTTCCGTGTTCGGGATGGGAACGGGTATTACCTCTCCGCTATGGCCACCAGGCAA
>JAILBN010000029.1 GCA_024680915.1 Treponemataceae bacterium
GCGCTAGCCGGATAAACGAAACCGGAGCAGAGCTTTCAGACATATCAGGAAAGATGGCTGACAACATAAGGAAGATAGGCACAGAAATAGACCTGTTCAAAGTCTGACCCGGAACAAGGCCGGATGCTTTCGATGCTTTGAAGAAGTTTTCCGGCCATAAAAAGCCAGGAAGAAAGAATCCTTTACCGGGAGAGAAAAACTTCCGATAAAGGACATGTAGGTCTATTTACAGATAAAACAGACAAAACGAGGCATACATAGTGAGACAAAATGCATTCATCAAATTCTTCTTTCCTTCTGAAGAAATCTTCGAAAAGCTTACCACAAGTGAGAAAGGGCAGCTTCCTGTAATCATATACGGAAATATCATTTTCTTGTTCGGTTTCGGTACCTTGAGTCTGACTCAAATACTCCGTAACACCTATACCATGCTTGCCATCACCTCCATATCCCTCCTGGTTTTCATCACAGCCTGCATAATGCTAAGGAAAAGCAAACTCCACACAGCCGTTACCCTGGATACGGTGGGAATGCTCGTAGCGACAGCAGGTATTCTTTTCTTCATGGGTATGGGCACTTCCCCTCTGGAAATTTACCGTTCCGCATGTTTTGTCGTGGTAATGGCCATTTTCAACCAGCTTTTCGCAACACGTTCCTATCATGTCTGGCTTTATGCCACTGGAGCCTCAATACTGCTTATCATAATGCTGATCATGGAATTTTTCGCTCTTAGAGAGACAAACCTCTTAGAAACTCTGACAGCCATAGTCATTTCAGCTATAGCCACGATATCGTCTTTTTACGGACTGGTATTCCTATGGAAACAGAACAAAATCATTACGAACGAAGCGATTATGGGGGAGCAGAAAGCAGCCTCTTCCCTGAAAACAATAAAGGCTGTACTCTCCAAAAGCTTCGAAGGCTTAGAAATCGGAAAAAAGCTTAACGATGAGGTTCATAATGTTAATACCGGAATAGCAGACATAGATGAGCTATACAGCTATCTGGCAAAAGAATCAGAGACATTGACCAAACACACGATAGTAGTCACGGAATCAAGCAGCCAAATCATGGAGCAGACATCTAAAATGCAGGACACCGTGTACAAGCAGAACAGATCTATCGACATTACTTCCTCAGAAATAAACCAGATTGCCCAGAAGCTCAATTCTATAGCAGAAATCGCTGAGAAAAGAAAATCAAAAATGAGCGAAATGACGAAAATGGTAGGTCTGCAGCTACAGCAGATAAAAAAGCTAGCCCAAGACGTAAGCTTGGTTCAAGAATCTTCAAACTCCATACGGGATTTCGTAGACACGGTTAATCAGATAGCAGCGCACACAGGTCTCCTGGCGATGAACGCATCCATAGAAGCAGCCCATGCCGGTTCCATGGGAAAGGGTTTCTCGGTGATAGCACAGGAAATAAGAAAACTTTCCGATGAAACGACAAAAAACGCCACACAGATAACTGACAAGCTGAACGAAAACGCAGAACTGGTAGAAAGTGCTACAGCTTCCGCCAATAATTGTGCGGACTACACCAGCAAAAGCAATGAGGAGATTTTTTCCACGGTAGAGGCAATAGAGGAGATTCTTGGAGGAATAAGCGAAGTAAGCAAGAGCACGACAGAGATAACAAGCTCGCTTCAAGGACTCCAAAAAGATGCATCCTATACCAATTCATTCGTAAAAAAATCCGTGGATGAGATAAACAGGCAGAACGAGACCATACAAAGCATATCAAGCTTTTCCAACATGCTGAAAACACGGGTGGATTCCCTTGATGATGTCCTGAGAAACATAAAAAAATCGATGAACAACGTAAATGAGGTGGCTGAAAAGAACGTAGAGACGAGTACGACCATAGCAAAAACCCTTGCTTCTGAAAAGTAAAAAAACTTTACAAAATGGAGATATTGACTGTATAATCATTAGTTATCGGAGACTTACCGTTTTACACAGCCTCCTTGATACCGATATTCTCAGAAGGCTGCACAGGAGCATCTATGAAAATAAAGAAAAAACTCATCTTCAGTTACACAGCGATCGTATTTTTCTCCATTCTTCTTGTCTCGATTCCTGTCATCCAGATACAGAACCAAACCTTGAGAAATACTATACGAGAAAATTCACTAACCCAATTACATTCAACGAGAGAATCAATAGAATCATTCTTTGATAAGCCATCAATGATAGTAAAAATGACAGAGCCTTACATCAATTCGGATGGATTTAATCTTGAGGACGCCCAGAAAGATTTTTACGACATGATAAAGGACAATTCATCTCTTGCCTGCCTGTACTACGTTGACCCGATTCCTATGAAGGACGGAGGAATGGCCTATTCCAGCGACGGCTGGATTCCTGGGGATGATTATGACAAGGAAAGCCGGGACTGGTATATCGCAGCGAAAAACTCATCAGAAGTCATAATAACAGAACCTTACGTAGACGAAGATACGAAAGATCTTGTCACAAGTATCTGCTATGGAGTCCACGATAAGAGCGGTGCCTTCAATGGAGTCGTAGGTATAGACATCCACCTTACAGATCTGTCGAAAATCGTATCAAGGACAAAGCTTACACAAAGCTCAGTGGCCTTCATCATCGACAAGAACGGCTATTATCTTACGAATGAGGATTCTTCAAAACTTCTTAAAGGAAACATCTTCGAAGACTATCCGTCGACAGCGTCTTATAAAAATTCACTGACAGAAGAGACTGGTTTGAACTTGGAATCAAAGAGCGATTATTTCTTCATGTCTATTCCGATCATTGGGGAGTCCGGATGGAACTTCGTAATCTTAGGAGAAAAGGATGATTTGTTCACTTCCATAGACAAGATGTTGAAGGGAATCATCGTCATGATGATTATAACCCTCGTTGTAGCGATAGTCTTTTCCCTTGTTATGACACAAAAGCTTGTCAAACCACTCTCGATAGTAGATTCAACCATAAATCAGATTGCGTCAGGAAACGCAGACCTTACACAAAGACTTGAAGTCAACACTAAAGATGAGATAGGAAGCCTGGAGACTGGATTCAACAAATTCGTTGAGAAGCTCCAGAACATAATATCCCAGATACAGGATTCAAAAGAGGGCCTGGGAATCATTGAGAAAGATTTAGGCAGCAGGATCCATGATGCCGCAAGCGCAATAACTGAGATACTCTCCAACATCGAGAGCGTCGCCGTACAGGTGGGAAATCAGTCGAACGCAGTATCTCAGACATCAGCGGCGGTTGCCCAAATCGCGGAGAATATCAACAGCTTGGAGACTATGATCCAGAAACAGGCTGAGGGAGTTACGAACGCAAGCACGGCTGTGGAGGAAATGATAGGTAACATCAGCTCCGTGAACAGCTCCGTAGAAAAGATGGCCGAAACCTTCGAAAACTTGGAGGAAAGCTCCACAAACGGAATAGATCAGCAGAAGCTTGTGGATGAACAGATTTCTGAAGTAGCGGTACAGTCAAAGACCCTGCAGGACGCAAACCTTGCCATAGCAAGTATAGCCAGCCAGACGAACCTGCTTGCCATGAACGCCGCGATTGAAGCAGCTCATGCTGGAGATGCAGGAAAAGGCTTTGCAGTCGTCGCCGATGAAATACGAAAACTGTCCGAGACCTCCTCCTCTCAGTCCAAGCGAATCGGTGCAGAACTTAAGGTAATAATCAACACAATAAACAAGGTCGTAGAAGCCTCAACGAAGAGCAAGGCTAACTTCGACACAGTATCGAAGCTTATACTGGACACAGATGATTTGGTACGCCACATAAGGGCTGCGATGGAAGAACAGCAGGAAGGCTCCAAGCAGATTCTTGAATCCCTGAAAATGATGAACGACAGCACAGCCGAAGTTAAAATTGCAGGGGAAGAAATGAAATCAGGAAACAAGATGATTCTGGGAGAAATACACAACCTTCAGGATACGACGACTGTAATCAAGGAAAGTATGCAGGAGATGTCGGAAGGTGCAAAAGATATGAACAACACAAGTGCAGCTCTCTCAGAGATATCAGAGCAGGTCCAGTCCTCCATACAGAAAATAGGAACACAAATAGACCAGTTCAAAGTATGATCATGCGGTAAGGAAAAGCTCGGAAAACCGGGCTTTTCCTTATCAGACCTGTCATTGGAGAAAAATACCCTTTCAGGGGTTTTCCTCCTCGAATTTCTTTTTCAGATAAATATACTCATAAAAAATATCATTGAAATTCTCATAACCAAAAATCTTGTAGACCTTAGGTATATTCCATTGCTTTACGTTCTCTGTATGGGGATAGGGCAACCAGAAAAGCCTCTTTGAGAAATGACGTACCACTGTATCTTTGTACAAAAATTTCTGATCATTATAACGCTGGGATATTTTCTTTTGTCTTGTAGTGCTGCGGATAATAGCACTTTCATCTGCGAATGTAAGCTTATGCTTTTTTATTTCCTCGCGGGACTTTTGGAACAATCCCGTCTCTTTGCATTTTGCTATATTAAAAAGAATCACACCGGCATTGATGAATTTTCGCTGCCAGAAAAGAATTATCTTTCCATAGTGGTCAGGAGCCGCGGCATACTCATATCCATCAGAGCATATATCTATGTCATAAAGAAGGCGGATATCCTTGTTGAAAAGAAGATCGGCATCAAGATAAAGTATTTTATCAGGAACTTCAGGAACAAGGTCAGCGAAAAGGCGAAGAAGGGTATAAGGGGAGCAATAGCACTGTTCGTTGGGACAGTCAGCGAATTCTCTGTTATAAATATCTGTCACATCAATTTTCGTTACGCAACTGTCTTTATTGTATTCTTTCAGAACCTTAGTAAGGAATGCAATCTGCTCATCAGTGACGGGAGTATAATCCTCCCTGAGATGATGGACATCCATAGTGAAAATAAGGACATTAAGGGCTTCCTTTGTCTCAGTCCGCCTACAAACAGAAAGAAGGCAAGTGAGTATTCCATCGAAGACCTTGTAGTTACCACAAAAAAGAAGATTTATCATTTATCCTCCACCCACATTCCGGCATTTACTTATTATCGGAATCTTTTTTTATATATCTTACGATCTCACAATTGCTATTCTTACTTCTCTCCACCATCGCATTATAAACACAATTCCTAAGATACCCACGCTGCTCTTTCTGGGACAAAGAAGGATCAGCAAAGAAAGGCCCGTCTACATAAGTGACCATACGAGGCTTTTTTGAGAAGCGTCTTTTCTGGTATGTATTGGTAAAACAGAATACAGGAGTTTTATATTGTACCGGATAACGGAAGGAAGTGTCGGAGAAGTTACGGATCCAAGTACAATACGGCCAGATATGGGCCTCAGGATATATCATGATACAATGTTTTTTTTGCATGTGAAGCTTTATGACTTCCAAAAAATTCCTTGTAGCAGCCATATCGTCAGGAAGGGGAATTGCTCCTAAAAAGGGATTTATAGGTCCAAGAACAGGCATAGAGACATTGTTGGCATGGACGATAACGTAAGCAGATTTCGGTGAGACCACAAAAGTAGGGATAAGGGCATCAGCCCCGGCATTAGTATGATTCCCATAAATAAAAAAGGGCTCATGATGCATATTGCTCAATACGCGCTTATTCACTATTTTATGATGGAATTTAATCTTCATGAAAAAATAAGCAATGGGAATGGCAACTATCCTATACCAGAAAATATGAGCTAAAGTCCAAGAAAAGCCTTTCCCTCTATATTTGTAGCTTGCATCAATTTTTCTTGGAGTTATCTGGGCTGTGGAGAATTCATCGTTCAGCTCATCGGTATAATAAATGACCTCAGGAAAATCCATATTTTACATAGAATGCCATTTATATGGAAAAGTTGCAAGGCTATAAAAAAACACAAACAAGATGACAGGCAAGCAAAGAGAATTATGCCGGGGTATACACCACAGCAAGGATTTTAGCGTTTCCCCCTACAGAATGTACATGATGGGCAACTATAGAATCGTAATAAATACTGTCACCTGGCTTCATGCTGTACTTATCCTTGCCATAGATAATCTCGACATCTCCGCTGAGGACATAAATGAACTCCTCCCCTTCATGGGAAGAAAGCTTGACCTCATCGTGGGAAGGAGGAAAAATATCGATGACGAAGGGATCCATATGACGATCAGCCTTGTTCTGTGCCAAAGAATAAAAATCCAAGTCAGAAGAAACTGCATTACTCCTCTCAGAAAAACGAGTAACTAATTTTTTATCTTTCTCATTGGACCCACTGACAAAAACAGGACCAAGGTTCTCCTGATCGTCCATGAAAGTTCCCAAGCGAACTCCCAGAACGCGGGCAATTTTGATAAGAGGAGTAAGGCCAGGAACAAGGGCACCATTCTCGATGTTTTCTATACTCTCAACACTAAGATTAGAGCGTTCGGAAACATCCTCCACGGATAATTTGCGGGACTCACGAATAAGCCTAACCTTATCACCTATACGGTTTTTCTCTGCCATTACTTCCTCCTCAACAAGAAACTTATTGGATTGTTATACACTATCTTTAGTATTTATGCAATACTTCAGTATAATTTAAGAAAGAATCCAAAGGATAAGTGTCATCAGACAGGATAAAACCAAGCTCTCCCGGAGGCATCTGTATATTTCCAGTTGTTGCCATCCCTTATAAAGCGCGTGGCTGGAATATTGACTTTCCCGCCCCCGCCGGGAAGATCCACGGCATAGACCGGAAGAGAAAGTCCGGAAAGCTCTTTTCTCATGGCATTATAGAGCTTAACGCCCTCATCCAGGGGGACTCGGAAATGACCTGTGCCTTCTGCCAAATCTCCTTGGAAAAGATAGCCAGGCTTGACCCCCAGCTTGACAAGGCTCTCGAAAAGCTCGGTAAGCACAGGAAGAGAATCATTTATGCCTCGTAAAAGCACGGTCTGGGATTGCACTGGAATACCAGAATCAACGATATTGAAAAGGCACTTGTAGCTTTCTGCTGACCATTCAGCAGAAATTTCCGCAGGATGATTTATGTGGGGAATAACCCAAAGAGGACGAAAAGCTTTCAAGAGGGAGAGCAGCTCCGGTGTAAAGCGTTCAGGGGCGAAAACCGGTGCTCGAGTACAAAGCCGTATAAGAATACCAGGTCTGGCTTTCCGAAGCTCTGAAAAAAGAGACTCCAGCTTCTCGTCGGAGACAGTAAGAGGATCTCCTCCAGAAATCAGGATTTCCTGAATCTCCTCGTGCTTCGAAAGCCATTCCGTGACCCTTCCTATCTCCTCCGGAGAAATAAAAGCTGCCGTCTTGCCAGTGAAATTCCGGCGGAAACAAAAACGGCAGTAAGAAAAACAGTGACAGGTAGTCAGGAGCAGACATCGGTTCTTGTATTGCCTTACAAGTCGGGGGGTAACCATATATTTTCTTGCCCCCAGAGGATCCTCCGTCTCGCATTCAAGCACATTCTTCTCTGCCTGGGCTGGTGTACATTGCCGGTTCAGAGAGGAAAAAGCTGCAGCCGCAGACGCATCAGAGGCAGCCGCGGCTCCCAGCTTATTGAGAACGCCTGAGAAATACGGAGATATAAGATAGGGTAACTCGTCCATCAGAAGTTAAAGGTATATCTGAAAGCCACTCTCTTAAAGAACCATTCTGAACTTGTGAACACAAGATCAAGATTAGACTGATTATTCATGGGGGCTCTGTCGAAAGCTCTTCTAGTCGAGAAATTCAACATGAAGGTAAGACTGTGCTGTTTATTGAACTGGAAGATAGCCACAGGATTTATCTGAACTGTCATAAAATCAACCTCGAAGGGCTGGTACTCAGGCTTTATGGCATCGTACGAATAATAACCGCTGAACTCAAACTGGAGGGCTGCCATCTGGATGATCAGAGGCATCTGATATCCAAGGACAGCTGATGAATAATACTCCCAGCCGTTCACCAGGCTTCCGCTGCCCTGCCAGCACCAGGGTTCTCCGTCAGACTGTCCAGTGCTCTTTGTATACATGGCCTTATAGGAAATCTGCGTGACTACGTGGTTCCAGTCGCCAGGGAGGATCGCTGCCAGATCGAACTGGAAAAGTCCCTGCATCCAGAACTGAAGGCGCCAATCCTTAAAGGGAGTCACAGAGTCATATTTTCCAGTGGCATCGTTATAGTTGGCGAATCCCTTTATCCCGATGAAGCTCCAGCCGGAACCGACCTTCATACCTGAGGAGAACACAAGGAATGCCACCGGGGTGAATTCCAGATAAGGCTCGATTGCGAGAGATACAGGAGTAAGCTCCAAAGCACCTATAAGCTTGAGATTATTTCCGCTTACAAGAGGATTATTACCAAAGGGTACTGGAATCGTATAACGGTAAGAAAAGGTGGAACGAAGCTCTAAAGAGTCATAAACACCCGAAACAGGAGCAAAATGAGTGGAAGTCTGCCCATAGACAGGCTTATTCTCAGGCCAATAGGTAAAATCGGTGACAAGATCCATAGAACTTGATGCTTCTTGAGAATAGGCAGCACTCATCAAAGAAAAAAGACTGCCCAAAATCAAGACAAAAAAAATTTTTCGTCTCATTGAAAAAGAACTCCCTTAATGTTTTTTTTACTTTTTTATTGATGAGAAAAAGAAAAATCTTTTTTCAATAAAGCAGTATAATTTAGCGATTTACTAAGGTCAACAGAAAAAACAGTTCTTTTTTATATAGATTCTGATCCCTACGACGATAAGCATTGCCCCTGGTCCTTCCCTATGGTACAATGCCACAGTGCTGAAACAGCGCTGGAAATCAATTTTTTCTGTCTGGAGGTAAAAAAATGTATATAACGTGTCTTGATCTTGAAGGAGTTCTTGTTCCTGAGATTTGGATAGCATTTTCCAAGGAAAGCGGGATTCCTGAACTGAAAAGAACGACAAGAGACGAGCCGGATTACAACAAGCTGATGAACTGGAGACTAGGGATTCTTAAAGAACACGGACTGGGACTTAAGGAAATTCAGGACACTATCGCTAAAATAGATCCCATGCCGGGAGCCAAAGAATTTATGGATGAGCTAAGGCAGATATGCCAGGTAGTCATACTTTCGGATACCTTCACTCAATTCGCACTGCCGCTCATGAGAAAACTGGGGATGCCGTCTATTTTCTGCAACGAGCTTATAGTAGGAAAAGACGGAATGATAACAGGCTTCAAGCTCAGGCAGGAAAACGGAAAGTACCATGCCGTAAAGGCTTTGCAGTCTATAGGCTTCAAGACCATAGCATCCGGTGACAGCTTCAATGACTTGGGAATGATAAAGCAGTCAGAAAAGGGCTTCTTGTTCCGGGCTCCGGAGCATATCATAAAAGACAATCCGGACGTCAAGGCATTTACGGAATACAGCCAGCTTCTGGATGCAATAAAAGAAACCATAGAGGCAGATAACTGATATCCTTCAGTAGTCAACAGCTTCTTTCCCCTGCTTCACGGAGCACTCATATTGAACCATATGCCGTTGTATCTTTCCCTGATGGCGGAGGGCGGCATATGGCGTTCGTTTTTATAGAAGGTGGAGAAAGATGATACGGAGCTGAAGCCTAAAGAATCTGCAGCCTCTGAAATATTCGCCCCCTGGATGATAAGCTTGGTGGCTATGTCAGCTTTATACATCGCTATGTACTTGTGAGGGGTAAAGCCCATATCTTTCCTGAAGCACCTTATAAAATGATCCTCGTTCACATTTATATTTTTTGCCACACCCCCGACAGTAAGCTCTCTTATATCACTTTTACTTATAAACTCCACCGCAGCCTGAGTCACCTGACTTTTGTAGGTATTCACAGGGATATATCCACGAAGCAGGGCTACGAGAGTCTGGAAGTAAGCAGGCCCCAGCTCCATAGCCCTGGCACGGCAGGAAAAAGAATCCTGTATAGACTGCATAAGAGGAAGAAGCCCGGGAATGCTGCTTCCGTCGACCTCAACGATATCAGCGAAAAAGCTGTTGGTATAGGACAGGAAATCAAAATAAATGTGGTCAACAGGGTCTTGTGGATCCTGGGAAACCTTGAAGGCAGGATTCAGAGGAAAAATATAAAGATGATTTTTCAGAAGCTTTTTTTCCTGCCGGTAAAATGCAGTCCCGTTTATGATAAAATGAATGCGGTTCGTAAGATAGAATGGGTATTTATCCCACACGAGAGGATTGTAAAGCCTGCCGCATTGCTGCATAACATAAGAGTGCTCCATAATAACACAATATATGCAAAGTCGATTTTTGTAAACATTCCGCATAATTTTGACATATACAATTTTCTGTAAAAAACACATCCTATTATATATGACTCCATTTACATTCGGTTTGCACTATTATAAGCGTAATGTACCTCTCGCTCTATTCGTACAGCTTCTAAGCTTCATAGCCCTGACTGCAGATCTGCTGCTCCCTCTCATAATGGAGCTTTTCATAGATTACGTGATCTGCGAGAATATTCCTGACAGCACGCATATTTTCTATTTCCTGCTGGATGGACGAGCGGGCGAAGTCCACACCTTCAAGCTTTTCTTCCACATAGCCTTGTTCTACCTGGGACTTCTTCTTATAAGACTAGTACTCATCTATGTAAGGAACGTCTTGAACCAGGTGCTGGGACTAAGACTGGAAACAAAGCTAAGGGAAGTAACTTACAAAAAGCTCATGGAGCTGGATTCCCAGACAATAACCGGATATAACTCCGGAGAGCTTCTGCAAACAATAAACTCTGACACTATCATGTACAAGGATCTTTTCAGCCACATCTACCCCAACATCCTTGATGCCCTCTTCGTCCTCGCCATAAGCGTTGTTATGCTCTACAAGATAAATCCATGGCTTCTGCTCATTCCAGGCTGTCTTACTCCTTTTTTCATAATCGGACTACAGAAATTCAAGAAAAAAGCAAGGGAAAATTACCTTACGATCCGGAAAAACAACAGCGGCATGAATCTGACGGTACAAGAGAACATAGAGGCCGTAAGACTTGTCCGTGCCTTCACCAACGAAGATTTTGAGAAGCAGAAATTTGACAAAGCAAACGAGACTCTTAAAAACTCCCACCTGAAGCAGATTCGACTTTCTGCGAAATTCGAGGTGCTTTTCAGTTCCCTAAAACAGTTCGCCTACATCGGAACCCTGGCCATCGGGGCCATACTCGTAATAAAAGGCCAGTTTTTCGTCGGCTTCCTTGTAGCTTGTGCCAACTACGTAATGAAGATTGTCCAGTATGTAACTCAGATAAACACATCCATCTTCATAATGCAGCAGATGAACGTGGCAGGATTGAAAATGATGGATTTCATGAAGCGTCCGTCAAAGGTAAAAGACGTGAAGGCGGAAGAAAAAGAGGCCGCCGCCCAGAAGCTCTCAAAAGAGCAACTTTCAAAGCCTGACATAAAAATCGATGACATAAGCCTTGAAATCAACGGAAAGCGGATACTTTCCCATATCTCCCTTGATATACCTTATGGAAAGAAGGTGGGAATCACAGGAAGCACGGGCAGCGGAAAAAGTATGCTCCTGGAGGCTCTCCTAAGGAACTATGAGCTGACAGGAGGCAGAATAACAATATCTGATACAGACAGCCGGGAACTCCCTCTGGAAACACTCAGAAGCGAGTTTGCCTGCGTTTTCCAAGAAGCCTTCCTTTTCTCGAACACAATTTCCTCAAACATAGAGTATACAGACGATGTCTATGCAGAATCCAAGGGTGATGAGCAGGAAAGAACCATAAAGGCTGCAAAAGATGCCCAAGCCCACGAATTCATAGAAAAAATGCCTCTCAAATACGACACTATCGTGGGAGAGAGAGGAATAGGTATATCAGGAGGTCAGAAGCAAAGGCTTTCCATAGCTCGCTCCCTCTACAAGAATTCCCCTGTTCTTATTCTTGATGATTCCACCAGCGCCCTGGACATAGAGACTGAGAAAGACCTTCTCAATTGTCTTTCTCAGGAATACCCAGACAGAACCCTGCTTATAAGCGCCCACAGGCTGTCCTCCGTTGTGGACTGTGACGAGATAATCTACCTGAAGGACGGAGAGATAGTGGAAAGGGGAAGCTTCCAGGAGCTTATGGCTTTGAAGGGTCATTTCGCGGCTGTTTATGAAATACAGGAAGAGCAGAATAAATCCGTAATGAATTTTGATTCCGTAATAACAGCTCATGATTATCAGTCTTTCAGTGAAAGAATAGGTAGGAGGGCAAACTGAAATGGCTCAAAAAAACACATATTTCCAGAATGAGATAATTTACACGAAAATCGATATACACCAGTTCCGCCGTATAATAAGGTATATTCTGCCCTTCAAGAAAATTTTCATCTTCGTTTTTTTCCTGATGCTGGGGGCAGCTATCGTATCCATGATACCACCTGTACTGCTGCGAAGGATTATAAATGAGACCGTATACAGCAAAGACACGAAGGAGCTTATCCTTATAATAGCAGGAATGGTCCTTCTGGCAGGAATTGAGATTGCAGTCACATACGTACAGCAGACCCTTATGGGAAAACTGGGACATGGAATAATAGCTGACATAAGGAAAGACGTTTTCTACAGGCTGCAGGAGCTTTCCTTCGATTATTTTGATTCAAAGCCCAACGGGAAAATCGTAGTCCGTGTAACGGAATACGTGAACAATCTTGCAAACTTCTTCACTAACACCGTCGTCCAGCTCCTGATTTATATAGTGAAAATTGTGACGGTAGTTTTTTTCATGCTGGCTATAAGTCCGAAGCTTACGCTGATTGTTATCCTATCTGTCGTACCTATGATGGTAATTGTGATGCTCCTGCGCTCCGTCGTGAAAAAAATGTTCTCCAGGCTCCGGGCCTATAACTCGAACAGAACGGCCTTCGCAGTGGAATCCATCATGGGCGAGAAAATCATAAAGAACAGCAACAGAGGGGAAGTCAACCGCCATATCCTCATGGATATACACGAAATATGCGCCACCCAGTGGAGGCATATAGTGGAAGTGAACCAGCTGAATACTCCGGTGACAGAAGTCTTCTGGAATATAGGTACCTTGGCCATGTTCGCAGTCGCTCTGGCCGCTGTCCTGTCAGGAGACCTTTCCATGAACGCAGGTACAGTCGTCGCCTTCACAAGCTACATGAGCATTTTTTCAGGTCCTATAACCCAGATTGCCCAGATTATCCAACAACTGGCACAGATTACCAGCGACTTGGAGCACGTCTTCGACACGATAGATTCTCCTATAGACATAAAAGACAAGAACGGCGCCGAGACACTTAATGAAGTGAACGGACAGGTAGACCTTAATGACATAACCTTTGCCTATGACAAGGGTGTAAACATATTGGAGCACGTGAACCTGCATGTGAAAAAGGGAGAAACTATAGCTCTCGTGGGACCCACCGGTGCAGGCAAAACCACTATAATCAACATGCTGACCAGATTCTATGACGTGCAGGAAGGCAGCGTCTGCATCGACGGCCACAACGTAAAGGACTTAACGCTGGAAAGCCTGAGGAAGAAGGTGGGTGTCCTTATGCAGGATCCTTTCATGTTCAAGGGGACCATACTTGAGAATATCCGCTACGGAAGGCTGGATGCCACAGATGAGGAATGTATGGCCGCCGCCAGGAAGATTCATGCAGATTTGTGCATAGACAAGCTTCCAGGCGGCTACTTGCATGAGCTGGACGAAAGAGGCGCAGGGCTTTCTGCAGGAGAGAAGCAGATGATCAGTTTCGCAAGAATAGTCCTAAAAAATCCTTCAGTGGTCATCCTGGACGAAGCGACCAGCTCCATAGACACAGAGACAGAAATGCTCATAAAGCAGGCTCTGGATATAATAACAGAAGGAAGAACCACCTTCATAGTCGCCCACCGTCTATCCACTATAAGAAACGCTGACAAAATCCTCTATATAGCGAACAAGGGAATAGCGGAAGAAGGCTCCCACCAGGAGCTTATGGCAAAAAAAGGGCTGTACTACAAACTGAGTACAGCCGCAAGCTGATCAAAGAAGAAGAAGCAAGGCTTATTCAGCCAACTCCTTTATATTCTGTTTTATCAGCATAGTACCTTTGAGCAGGTTGTCAGCTGCTTCGGAAACAGCCTGCTCGGATTCCTTCAATTTCGCGATAGAGGCAAGGACTTGCTCACCGCCCTTGTTCTGTTCATTGACAGCATAAAGAACTTCAGTCTCCTGTTCCTTCACCTTATCAGAAAGATTGACTATCTCAGCAAAATCCGACTGCATGATTTTTGTCTTATCATAGGTGGTATCTATACTCTTCTTTATCTTATCAAGCACCTTATGGATATTCTTTGCCTGGCTGCTGGAACTTTCAGCCAGCTTACGGATCTCGTCGGCGACGACAGCGAAGCCGGCGCCGGCAGAACCAGCATGAGCTGCCTCAATGGCGGCATTCATAGCAAGAAGGTTGGTCTGGCTTGAGATAGACTGGATCATCTTGCTCATCTCCGCCAATCCCTGAGAATCCTGCTCAATTCCGGCCACAAGGTTGGTCACATCCGTCAAGTTTGTGTTTCCGCTGGCAGTCGCTCCTTCAAGCTCTTTTACGACAGTGAAGGTTTTCTCCAATATAGTAGTTATGGAATTAATGTTTTTTATCATCTCTTCTATGGCAGAAGAGGAATCTACGACTATCTCGCTCATAACCTTGGTCTGGCCTACAAGAGAACCTACGTTGGACTCGTTCTCCTCCAGCTTGGATACACTTACGTTGCTCACTTCCTTTATGGTTTCTTTTATTTTCTCGGAAAGAACTCTCTCATGAACCTTCACATTCTCGTTCATAAGATAGTGGTGGCAATTCTCGCGCTTGTTTATTCCGTTATAAATAGCTATTGCCATATCCTCACAAGACGAATAGCCGCATGCCCCACAATCCAGGAAATCCTTTTTGTCCTTCTTTCCCATCTGCTGATATATATTTTCAAGCTCCTTCTCTGAGGGCATCTTTATCAAGGAATGGAAAACACTGCTCCTGTCCTTATAGGATCTTTTATACAAATCCTCTCTCCAGAATTGGTTAATCGTCTTATCCAGCTTCCTGCGTCCAAAAAAAGTAGCTGACTTCAAAGACTTTACCCTGTTTTTCATTCTGTTTTCGATATACGACTCAAGCTCGTCAAGACCAAGCTCTTGATTCACAGTTCCTGCTCCGCAGTTACAACCACGCTCACAGTTCAGACAGTCCACCACAGGACAGGCCAATTCTTTTCCTTTTTTGAGCGATTCAGACAGCTCCTTGAAATAAGCAGACATAGTGGGCTGTCCTTCAATCTTTCGTATTTTATCAGAGATGCCCGGAATAAATCTTTCAGCCGTCCTCATTAATCCACCCGGCGTCGAGTAAAGAACTGCCCGTTCAGCAGGAGGATTGTCGTAGGGAACCTTAGGATATTTAGAAAGGGATATATTATTTTTCTCAAGGTAATCGGTCACGGACTTCATCGCCACATTGAAATCGCCCAGGCCGTTTTCATCGAATTCCCGTCTTTTCGCGAAACAAGGAGATATGGCTGCCATCTTATAACCTTTGTACTGAGGATAAAAATGACGTATCATGGAGAAGGTATGGGCCATAGGACTATCTGCGGGAGACAGATAAGGAAGGAGATCACTTTGATAAAGCTCGATATAGGTCACAAGAGCCGGACAGGGCTGGGAAATCATAAGCTTGGGATTGTTCTTTTTGATGTATTCTATATATGATTTAGTAGTCAGCTCCGCACCGAAGGAAACATCAAAAACAGCCTTCACACCTATGGATTTGAGGAATCCATTCAGCTCCAGATCCTTACCACGGAAATTCGCAGCTACAGCAGGAGCAACTATGGCAAGTACCTTCTCCCCTTTTCGCAAGGCTTCCATGAAGGAGTCAAAGTCATCAAGACCATATCTGGCTCCATGAGTGCATACAGAAATACAGGCCCCGCACCCAATACAAAGCTGCTCATTAATCTTAACATAATCGCCAGAACCGTCATTACAGAATTTAGAAGGACACACAGAAATGCATCTATGACAGTTCACACATTTTTCAGCATCGACATAAATAACAGGTTTCAGTTTTTCCATACAACACTACTCTTAATAAAACTATACTTCCGAATATTCTTTAACGCAAGAAAAAATCTCCAAAATCTTTTCTTTTTTTACAAAAAAAATTTTGGAGATAATAAAAAAATATAAAAAACTCCTGGCCATCCCCATATCAAGAAGGAGATATGAACCAGGAGTTTTTGTTAAAAGCTATGAAATAAGAATATTTTAGTTATCGGATTTTATAGCGTTTGCTGCTGTACGACCGGAAACGAAAATCTCAACGATAGCGTTTCCGCCGAGTCTGTTACCACCGTGTATACCACCAGTAACCTCACCAGCGGCATAAAGTCCCTTGATTATGTTTCCATTCGTGTCCAGGACATGCCGGTTGATATCAACACGGAGACCGCCCATGGTGTGGTGTGTCGAAGGAGCCATAATCCTGATTTTGAGAGGAACTCCATCAAGTTTGTATGTGGATACATCGTAGGAACCGTCTGCCTTCTTCTCGGCTTCACCGATAAGAGCTGTCCATCCTGTCTTGTTGACAGGCAGACTGCTTTCTGTTCCTGTCATAAGGGCATGGTCATAGTCTTCTATTTCCTTCCTTACGACATCGGCATCTGCTGTAATACCCAGCTCCTTGAACAAGGCTCCCAGCTGGTCTATAGTGCGCTCATACTGACGCCACTCCACATCACTCTTCCAGGCATCGCTTCCTGGTCTTCCATAAGGATATGGTCCCTGGATAGGCTGTGTGCTGTTGGCGATCTCGATGAAAACACCCTTCACATTGTTGCGCTCGATACCGTTCTCGAATTCTTTGAGAGAAAGAACGTCACGTTCGCTTGTCTCGTTTACGAAACGTTTACCTGTCGTAGGATTGATATATACGGTGTAGTTTCCGCCACCAAAGGCCAACTGACCATTATCAATCCAAGAAATAGGCATAAGCTGTGTATACTCAAGACCTGTCACGTCCGCACCGGCTTCCCGTCCCATCCTGATACCGTCACCCTGCATAGAAGAACGGTTGGTTGTCTGAGTCCTATTGGTGATCTTATCTTTCTGCCAGTATTCGTTAGTCTCGATAACCTTTGTGATGTTGGCAGCATAACCACCTGTAGCAAGAACTACACCTTTCGTAGCGTGGGCTGTAACCTGGGTGCCATCGTACATCTCTGCCTTAACACCTGTCACTACACCGTTCTCTACGATAAGTTCCTTAGCTTCTGTACGGCGCATGATCTTGTTTACGCCAGCTGCCTCATTGATCGTCTCAAGAGGATACTTGAAGTAGGTTCCCCACTGCATAGCAGTCGGGCCTGTCTTGAGATAATCATTCTCACGCTGCCAAAGAGCACCGACGATTGTAGGCTGTGTAGCGTTGTCGAAAGCGGATCCCTGAGCCACCAGCCAGTCTTTAAGATCCTGACCATCCCTGATGAACTGGCAGACCAGGTCATAATTTCCGTAAATCCAGCTGGTGAAATCTGCGTTAGGACGGAGTCCACCATAGTATGTCTGGAAGATATGGAGGTTGACTGTCGAGAACAGGGTAAGAGCAGACTCATTCTTTCCCTTCTTAAGCTGAGGCTCTGCCCAGGCCAGGTAATCCTTGATTTCCTGCTTAAGGGCTTTCAGGACAGGCAGATATTCCTGATGGACACCGTGGGTTGAAAGTCTTTCGATGTCACCAGCCTCAAACCAGTCCTTTGCTCCTGTCGGGTCGAAAGGCTTCTCGCTCCAGTTGAGGATTGTCTTAAGGACAGCGATATTACCGTTAGCCATCTTTACTTTTTCATAGGTTTTTCCATCACCGGAATAAACACCTGTTGTTGCATCTGGTCTGTCCGGCTCCCAGCAGAGGTAAGGCATTACAGACTGGTACTGACCGCCAGAAACAACAGTATTACCACCGACTTCCGCATTCTTCTCGATTATGAGGACTTTATAGCCGTTCTGTACTGACTGAGCGGCAGCAGCGATACCTGCTCCACCTGCACCGACTACAATTACGTCGTAGGTCTCATCGATAGGAGCCTGGGCTGTATGAACTATGGTATTTTTCTTGAAGTCGTCAAGCTTTGAAGCTCCGGCCTGCTTTGCCGCATCATTAAGAGCGTTGCGGACAGCAAGAGATGTGAAGGTCGCTCCAGAGACAACGTCGATGCCGGAACCGTTGGCGGCGATTGCATCAGCGAACATGATGTCGTAGGCTGGTGTACCTACGTGAGCTGTTTCTTTTTCGGAGTTGATCTTGATATCTGTGATCGCACTGTCGCTGAAGGTCACATCAAGAACCACAGGGCCATTCATACCCTGAGCTGTTCCTGTGTAGGTACCAGCCTTATATTTGATCGCGACATTTTTCCAAGCTTCTTTAGGAGCTGAAGCTGATGAGGAGCCACCCGCATTAACCAAGGCGTTGTCCACAGCCTTGATGATAGCTTCAGATGTAACTGTAGCGCCAGATTCCACATCAACCTTCGTTGACTGGGCTTTAACGATTTTTGCCGGGATTTCAGTTATTGCGGCATCAGCAATACCCTGTGTCTCAACGTGATCAGTTACTTTCACTGAAGAGATTTTTCCACCAGAAACAACGACACTGACAGAAAGTGGTCCGTTGCGGCCATCTGCAGTACCTGCGTAAGTACCATCACTGTACTTCTTTGAGCATGACGAAAGGCTTATTACCATCGTAATGATGCAAAGAGCAAGCACCCCACCTAAAATTTTTTTTCTCATTTTTCCTTCCTTGGTTTTATTTTTTATCCGGAAAAACCGTATAAAAAAACAGATTCTTTTTGACAAAGAATCATACCAAATAATTACTATATCACAAATATTACTTTACAACAACGATATTTTTCCACATCTAATATCTCCAATTATCCAATTATATTCATTTGAACGACTTTAAAATTTAAAAAAAAGACTCCGCCATAAAAAAGGCGGAGCCTTCAGCAGCCAGGTAAACTCCTGACTCAAAAAGTCCTAGGCTTTGGGACGGAGATCATTTACTCTCTTGGCTTTTGTCTCAGCCTGAGGAATAGATCCTGGCTCCTTAAGCTCGATGATCGGTTTTATAGTAATAAGGGCAGACATCTCTTCCCTGAGCTTGTCCCGCAAAGTATTCATTATGCGGGCATCATCGGCGAAGAGCTCAGGAGTAACCTCGACCTGTACGGTAAGCTTGTCCATATCGCCCTTCTTCTCGACTATGATAAGGTAATTTGCTCCAACTCCCTTCTCCTTAAGAAGAACTTCCTCTATCTGGCTGGGGAATACATTCACTCCGTTTATGATAAGCATATCGTCAGTACGTCCTGTGAAACGGGCTATACGGCGGTGGGTCCTTCCACATGGACAGGGCTCTGTTATCACATGGGTCAGGTCACGGGTACGGTAGCGCAGGAGGGGCATCGCATCCCTGCAGAGGATAGTCATCACAAGCTCGCCTTCCTCACCATCCTCCACCGGCTCAAGCGTCTCAGGATTGATGATCTCCATTATGTAGCGGTCTTCCCATACATGCATACCCTTGCGGAGCTGACATTCGAAGGCTACACCAGGACCGTTGAGCTCGCTCATGCCATAGCAGTTATAAACCTCTATTCCCAGCTCCTTCTCCATCTTGTTCCTGAGCTCCTCTGAATAGGGTTCTGCACCGGAGATACCGATTCTCCATTTGAAATCCTCACGTTTATACCCGCTTTCTTTCATCGCCTGGTTAAGATGAAGCATATAGCTAGGAGTGGCATGGGTTACGGAGGTTCCGAAATCATGCATGAATTTTATCTGACGAAGAGTATTGCCAGAGCTGGTAGGAATAACCGTCATACCAACCTTCTCAGCACCATAGTGGAAATTCATACCACCGGTGAAAAGACCGTAAGTCATCATATTCTGGCAAGTATCCTTGTTGGTACAGCCGGCTCCGGCAAGGCCGCGAGCCATTGTATCGGCGGCCATATCCACATCTTTCGCCGTCATGTAAATTACAGTTGGGGTTCCAGTCGTTCCACTGGACGCATGGATACGGACAACCTGATCGAAAGGAACGGCAAGGAGCCCGTAAGGATAGACCTCACGAAGATCGTGCTTTGTCGTAAAAGGAATTTTCCTAAGATCTGCTAAAGTTTTTATGTCATCAGGACCATTGATCCCTGCTTTTGTAAGACGCTCCTTATAAAAAGTAGTCTTAAAAGCATTTGCCACCTGTTTTTTCAGAGCCGCAAGCTGAAAAGCCTCTATAGTATCACGGCTCATAGTCTCCGCTTCTTTGTCCCAGTAAGAAAATTCTCTTTCCATAATCATTTACCAGCTGAAAATGCTGCCTCCTTATCTTTTTGCTCCCAGTTCCAAAGCCTTGGCATTGGCTTCCACAAGGGCAGGATCTTTTTTCTCGAATCTGTCGCGAACAGCCTGCAGAACGCTTTCTTTACTTACAGGCATATATTCCAGAGAGGCTCCTATAAGAACCATATTCTCACATTTTATATTACCAGCCTCTTTCGCAAGCTCGGCAGACTTAACGATATGAGAGGTGGGGAGAGCCTTTATAGTGTCATAAATGGTATCTATCTCCGGATAATTGCCTATATTCACGAAAGGCTCGGCGGCGGTGACAAGAACACCTTTCTCACTGAGCCAAGACAAATAACGGAGACTTTCCATAGGCTCCATAGCAAGAATCATATCTGCTTTTCCGCATGGAATAAGGTCAGAGGCAATCTCACCATCAGAAAGCCTGAGGTGGGCAGAAACACCGCCTCCCCTCTGGCTCATACCGTGAACCTCTGACTGACGTACAGAAAGACCGTCCTTCATTGCAGCCGCCGCTATAATCGCAGCTATGGAAAGAACCCCCTGTCCACCGACTCCAGCAAGAATTATATCGTACTTCATAACAACCTCCAATGTTTCCTTATTTCGCCTTGCCGGCCAGCTTCTTGTTCTTCTCGGCCTTAGTCCTGATTCTGAATGCCTCAAGACATTCACGGCGCATTATGACGACAGAAACTCCCCTGTACTCTGCCTCTTCCTCAAGGATTCTCGCATTCTCCTCATGTTTGGAAGGGTTTGTATCAAGGACACGCACGTGCTCCGGCTCAACGCCGAGCCCCTTTACCAGAGGCTCGAAGCTGCTTGAAGGGATGATCGTCTTCTGGCATCCTGTCATAGCTACGATGGAATTATCAAGAATCATTATGGTAACAGGTGTTTTTGTGGAAACACAGTCCACCAGGTTCGTCATTCCGGAATGCATGAAGGTCGAATCGCCGATGACACCGAAAGCATATTTTATACCAGCCTGAGAAGCTCCCCTCGCCATTCCCACGGAAGCTCCCATACACACGATAGTCTCTGTGGCATTGAGGGGCGCACCCGCACCCAGTGAGTAACAGCCGATATCGGCGCAGACACAGACATTATCCTCGCCAGCCTTCTTCTTAAGCTCGGCGACGGCCAGATTAAGGGCACTATAGGAATCAAAATGGGGGCAGCCCTTGCAAAGCTGAGGCGGACGACCGGGTAAGGTCTCACAAAGAGAGGATGCCTTCTCATTATTCTCAGCAAGATAATCAGAAGCTGTCGAGAGAGGCTCTAAGCCCAGGGCCTTACGGACCAGATCCGGATTCAGCTCGCCGCTGGCAGGAAGAAGCCCGGAAAGCTTACCCACCACCTTGTTCTTTCCAGGCAGGATGCCGGAAAGACGTTTCTCGACGAAAGGCATACCTTCCTCTATGACAAGGATTGTCTCCGCCGTCTCCGCCAGCTTGTCCAGCAAGGCGCGGGGGAAAGGCAAGGTACCGATATGCAGGGTAGAAGGCAGACCTTTTTCTCCGCAAAGCTTCTTATAATCTTCGATATTCTCCAGGAAATAGTTTCTTCCAAGTCCGCTTGTAACGATGGCCAGGTCTTTCCTTTTCTCGTTCAATACGAGTTTGTTCCAGCTGTTGCCCTCTGACCAAGCTGTAAAAGCCTCCTGCTTTGCCAGCATAGCATCGTAGTTTTTACGGGCAAGGGCAGGGAGAAGCATCCATTCCCGGCGGTCGCCTTTAGAAAGCTTATTCTGGGCAAGTCTCTCAGACTCTGCACGGGCATGTACCACAGCCCGGCTGTGGGAAAGGCGGGTCACCATACGCATAAGGACAGGAACATGCTTCTCCTCAGAAAGAGCGAAGGCATCAAACATCATTTCATAAGCCTGCTGCTGATTCACCGGCTCGAAGCAGGGAATCATGGCGAAATCGGCATAAAAGCGGGAATCTTGTTCCCCCTGGCTGGAGTGCATACTGGGGTCATCGGCGACGATAACGACAATACCGCCCTTTATTCCAAGAAGAGAAGAGTTCATAAAAGGATCCGCAGCGACGTTCAAGCCCACATGCTTCATAGTCACAAGAGAACGTTTACCTGCGAAAGATACACCAAGGGCAGCCTCGTATGCAGTTTTCTCATTAGAGCACCACTGAGCCAAGGGGCCTCCCTTCTTTTCATAGTTATCAATAAGGTACTCAAGGATTTCTGTTGATGGTGTTCCCGGATATCCGAATCCTGCGGAAAGTCCGGCGTGAATAGCGCCGAGAGCGAGAGCCTCGTCTCCCAGCAAAACGCTTTCGTTCATGTTTTTACTCCAGCTGCTAGAATTTTTGCATAATTATACATTTTCTTGAATAATACTTCAAGTGATTAAGTAATAGTGAAAGTCAGGGGGATTTTGAGGAGGGATGCCGGAAAGCAGGCAGTCTTTGCCCCGCCAAGAAGGCTGAGGCAAAGGCTGCCGACTTATCCGGCTGAATTATGGAACAGCAGGAAAAATCAGCTGTTAGAAGAATCAACCACATTATCGCAGATGACCGCGATGGCAATCAGAAGATCCTGATAGCTTTCGTCAATAATCTGGATACGATAGCAGTCCGCCCAGATAGTCTGGGCAGTATCTACGCGGCCGATGCTCTTACCGTCAAGAAGCACATCGAAGTTGAAGCCCATAAGGTCTCCCTGCAGCTTGAACTCCAGACCATTGAGAGTTCCCACAAGCTCAGGGCTGGTGAGCTTGAATTTTTTCTTGAGCTTACCTGTCTCACTTCCATTCTGCAGGATCGTATACTCCGGAAGAACAGCAATAAGCTTTTTCTTTATCTCGGCGACCTCAAGACCGTCCTTATTCTTGATCTTGAAATTAAGGCGTGTGATATTTCCATCCACATGATACATAGGCTCATGCTTTTCCGTATAAATATCGAACTTAGGATTTATGGAAAGAATCTTCTGATCCATATAGAAGGCTATAATGTCCCCTGTGGAGGTGTTCACGGATGACGTCACCCCGCTTTCCTTGACTTCCTCTCCGTCCTCCAGCTTCTTTATGATCTCGGCAAGCTCATCCACAGCACGATCGGCAGAGGAAGTACCTTCATCCTTGGCACCGTCAAAGGCAAACATATCCACCATCATGGACATTGCGGTAGCGACACTGCTCACCCCATCCGTTCCGATTTTTCCCATTATGACGTTTTTACCGTCAACCCGGACGAATACGTCGAATTTCTCTGTGACCTTCTTGTACATTACAGACTGAGTGCCTTTTATGTCACCCATCTGAGGCTCTCCGAAGCTGACCTTGATTACAGAAAGCTTATCCAGCAGGTCCTCATTAGTAAAATTCTGAGTATTTTTAATTTTTGCAAACCCTACCCCGTTACCTTTTGACATATCAAAAAGTCCCATTTAGTTTCTCCTTATGAATTAATAAAAGATTAATTGGACAAGATTATAACTCAGGAAAGATAGAAAATCAGGCTGAAAGAGAAAGATCACAAAGAAAAAAATAGAACTTAGGATTCAAGGCCGGCCGTCATTCTTTTCTTTCAGCAGCTTTCCTATTTTTTTCATCAGAGAATCGTAATTCTCCCTTTTATGGGGAAAATCACAATTCACGCAGGATTTTATCCCTTTTTCGGTGTATTTGAAATTTCCACCGCACTTTTCACCTGAAAAATAGAGAGGACAAAAGCAGAAAAGACAATTGAAATTATCCACATCATCCGTGGGATGACAGGGGAACATCTCGCACTCCCGGTTCTGGAAAAAGCTATATTTTTTCTCGCAGGCCTTCTTTTTTCTGAAGGCCCTGCACTTGTCCACGAATTTTCTGGGGAAGGCAGGACAGGAAGGGTAATAAAGATGAGGGAAGCCCCACCAGTGATCCTCTGCTGTATGACAGCATTTCCAGCTTTTTTCGGTCACAGGCTTGACTGCAGTACAGCTTTCTCCGCTCAAAGTACTGTCGAAATAATGGAACTCGTGGGCTTTTATCTTCAGACCGCTGTCACCCGAAAACGCTCCTGTATCCTCGGAAAGCTGGCAATAACCGAATCTTACAAGCCGGCCCTTGTAGCTGCAGTCCCCTTCTATCACCCCTGCCATATTCCTGAACACGCCTTCTGAAGTACCTATACGCTGATGCAGGTACATGAAGCCGCCGCACTCCGCAAGGGAAGGAAGTCCCCGGGACAAAGCCACCTTCACAGAATTACGCATGGAAAGGTTCTGCTCCAGTTTATCACCATGAAGCTCCGGATAGCCGCCTCCGAGGATAAGGCCGTCTATATTTTTAGGAAGGAGAGGATCATGAATGGGTGAAAAGGGAACAAGCTCCGCCCCGTAATACTCCAAAAGCTTAAGGTTATCCTCATAATAGAAGCAGAAGGCCTCGTCCCGGGCTATGGCTATGCGGACCTTCTCCTCTCCCCCCATGGATACTCCATCCGCTTCAAGGAATGAGAAGTCTGCTGTCTCCTCAGAGGGACTTGCCCCGTCAAAGGACTTCGAGGCCTTCGAAACTGTGGGGGCAAGCTCCGGGGCAGCTTCCGCTATGCCCAGGATTCTGTCGATGTCCACAGTCTGGCAGAGTCCTGCGGCTGCTTTCTCCACAGAAAGCTTTATATCTTTTATCTCATCGGGCAGGGTAAGCCCAAGATAACGGCTTTCAACAAGAAGGTCTTTCATGGTGGGAAGGTAGCCCAGCACAGGCAGCCTGCACTCTGACTCTATCACCGGCTTGAGAGAGGTAAAAAGACTTTCTGACATATTGTTCAGGATGATGCCTCTTATAAGCCTCTTCTCATCCATGGCAAGGAAGCCCTTTATCTCAGCCAGGACGGAAAGCCCCGTCCCCTTTGTGTTGACCACAAGCAGCACAGGAGCTTCAAGAACTGAGGCAAGATGATAGCTGGATGCCTTTCCCGTATAGCCTGCGATACCGTCATAAAGACCCATGACGCCTTCTATTACTGAGATATCTCCCTTGTTGCCGAAAGAAAAAAGCTCACGCGTCCTATCCTCATCAGTAAAAAAAAGATCAAGGTTTTTGGAGGGAAGCTCCAGAATCTTCTTGTGGAACATAGGATCTATATAATCCGGACCGCATTTGAAGGCTGCCACTTTTTTTCCACGCAGGGAAAGAGCCTTCATAAGAGCGATGGACACAAGGGTTTTTCCGCTTCCGCTGCGGGGAGCAGCTATGACAATTCTTGGAAGCTTCATCTCATTTCCCCCGGAAAAGTAAAGGAATAGATGAATACAGGATTATTGGCCTTAAACAAATGGTATCCTCCCAGCTTCTCGGTCCTGCTCACAGATACCTGAACCAGCTCTGCATCCGTCACATTGAACTTTTCAAGCAGGGACTGCATTTCAGCTACAGTCTCCAGGCTGACCGCAGTAAGGACTATTCTTACCCTGGGATTTTTTTCCTTAAGGAAGGTCATGATCTCCTGGAGACGGCCTTTACTCCCCCCTATGAAAGCATGAGTGGGAGGGGGAAGCTTTTCCAGCCCATCAGGGGCAAGGACATTTACCACATGAAGATTCTGACAGCAGAATTTTTCCCCATTCCTTTTTATCAGAGAGACAGCCTCCTCCTTTATCTCCACAGCGTACACTTCAATCGACGGAGAAAGACGGGCGATCTCCACGGCGACAGACCCTGTGCCGCTTCCTATATCGTAGACGACTGAACTTTCAGTCAAGCGGAGCTTGCTTATTGAAATGACACGGACTTCTTCTTTGGTCATGGGGACCTTATCCCTTATAAAGTCTTCGTCAGGAATACCAGGCGTAAGGGAAGAGAGCTGTGAAGCTGTCTGGGGCTGCCCTGCCCCCTTCGAAAAATCAGGATTTTCTCTATTGTCACTCATTTTTTACTCCGTGTCAGGAATCAATATTCCTGAATAAAGGCCCTTTCCGTCCTCTTCAAGGCATTCCTCAGGGCTCAGGATTTTTATTCTCTCGTCAGGATATGAAAGCTGGTAGCCAAGAAAAATCCTACAGGATGTCATCATGCCGGACTTAATGAAATGAGAAGCCAGCTCCCCCAGACGGCGGACATCGGCAGCCCCTGACGTAAGGAAAAAAACATCACGCCCGGCCTTTACATAGGTCTGAAGAAGGGGGAGCCAGTCAGACTCGGCAAGACCGTGCATACTCATTATAGCCCAATTCTGCCAGCTTAGTCCAAATTTAGCCGCAAGATACTGGAGGGAGGAGACACCAGGCAGCACTTCCACCTGAATAAAGGGAAGAGAGGAAAGAGCCTGGCGAAGCTTCTCCGCCCCGCTGAAAAAGCCCGGATCCCCCGAAAAAAGAACGACCGCATTAAGGCGACCTGGCTTAGACCGACCTAGCTTCTCCAAGACAGGGATTATATCCGCGGCAAGGTAATATGGATAGGAAAGCCCCTTGACCCCTGCACTTTCAAGCATCCGCGGGGCACCGAAGACACAGTCTGCCTGGGCAAGACAGCTCTTAACTGCGGTTGTCATGGAGTCCCGGCCGCCGGGCCCGATCCCCGCAAGAGAGACTTTTATAGAGCTTTTGAAAGATAGTGGAGAAGAAAGATATTTCTCTAAAAGGTGACGAAGCTGGTCATAATCAGAAACCACGGAAAAATCAGCGGTCTCGCCCTGGAAATCACAGGTGGCAGCTGGTGTAAGCACAGAAGTTCCCCGAGAGGAGGTCTCTGCCGTATCTTCGGCCACAGATCCCCGCCCTCCTTCCGGCTTATCCTGGGAAAGTCCTTCCGGGTGGCGAATAACGTAACAGGGAATACCAGCCTTCCTTGCCGCACTGATTTTTTCGTCGGCACCCCCTGTCCTTCCGCTCTCTTTCATAACCAAGGCTGAAATACCATATTCCTCTATCAAAAGCCTGTTCATCTTCTCAGAAAAAGGCCCCTGCATGGCAATAATCTGCCTTCCTTCAAGGCCAGCCTCATAACAAAGGCGCAGACTCTCCATTCCTGGCAGGACACGCACCACAAGCCTTTTTCTCAAGGACTCCTTCCTGCAGAAAAGGGCAAGCTCCTTGCTGCCTGTAGTCAGCAGTATTTTTCCCTCTGTCTTCTCAAGCTCTTCAGCACATCGCTCAGGATTATTCTCGTAGATACAGCCGTCAGAGGCCACAGCTGAGGTATTACGCTCGAATCTGATAAGGGGGAGCTTTCCCTGCGTACTTTTACGGATATTTTCAGAAGCTTCCACGGCAAAGGGATGGGTGGCATCTATGGCAGCATCATATTCCCCGCACTCGATAACACGGGCAATATCCTTCGCAGAAAGCCTTCCTGTGCGGACAGTGACAAAGGGAAGGTCCTCCATCACCATGGAACCATATTCCGTCGCCACACATAGATCGCATTCAATTCCACCAGCAGAAAGTAATTCCGCTATCACATGGCCTTCTGAAGTACCCCCGAACAGAAGAATCCTGCTCATATAGCATATCCCCGTCTCGTCACAAGCCGCATTCCTTTTTTCGTCTTCACCATATGGGTCTCAGAATTTCCGATGAATACAGTGGAAAACATCCCCAGGTCTTTTTCCATTAAGTCCATTAATGTGCAAACCTCAAAAATCTCATTCTGGCGACCAATATTGCTGGCATAACCACAAGCACGATCAGGCTCCACTCCCCCAGATATAAGAATCTGACAGGCTTTTTTCAAGTAATCCCGGCGGCGTTTGCTCTGGGGATTATATATGGCGATGGAAAAATCACCAGCAGCAGCAGCCACAAGCCTTTTCTCTATAATTTTCCAAGGAGTCAGAAGATCACTCAGACTGATGACACAGTAATCGTTGTTCAAAGGCGCCCCCAGAAGTGAAGCTCCGCTGTTTGCTGCCGTCACTCCAGACTTAACAATAATCTCCACATCACAATATTTATCGTTTTTTTCTTGAAGCTCGAACAAAGGAGAAGCCATTCCGTACACGCCGGCGTCTCCACTGCATACCATGGCAACTTTCTTCCCCTCAAGGGCATAATCGAAGCACATATGACATCTTTCTATTTCCTGCCTCATGGGTGTGGATGCGAACTCTTTATCAGGGAAGATGTCTTTCAAAAGCTCGATGTACACAGTATAACCAATTATCACATCACATTTCCCCAAAATATCAAAAACCTCCCTGGTCATCATATCGACTTTTCCAGGACCAATTCCTACCACATATATGACTTTTTCCATATATCTCCCTTACAAAAAAGCTTTCCCGGGGGCTGTGTCCCAGGTAAAGATGGAGGCAGTTTTTTTTGCGACAGCTACCGTTATACCATCTCCTGCGATTTTTCTAATAAGAAGGCAGCTGTCTCCGGCTTCCGCTTCAGCTGCAGTATTCCCGGCTTCTGGACCTTCAGAGCAGGCGGCTTTTACCGCAGCTCTCTCACACACATTTGATACCCCTGTAGTCTTTTCTACAAAAGCCGACTCTGAGAAAAATCCAGACAGGGCAGCAAGCTTCTCAGCAGAATAGATCAGGAAAGGAACATGATAATACTGGGCCAGTTCCATAAGTCCTATTTCATTCTTTTTCAGGTCGATGGAGGATATGGAGCGGATCTTTCCTCGGATGTCCTTAGGTAGAGTCTTATCAAAGAAAGCAAAAAGCTCGTCAAAGGTCTTGCCTTTTTTACAGCCGATTCCCACACAGTAAGGACGGTGACGAAGGACCAAGCAGGAAGGACGAAGACCGGGAAAAAGCGACTCTTTGCCCGGATTCCCGCCGGAAGCAGGACAAAAAAGCGACTGTCTGCCCGGATTCCCGCCGGATGCAGGACAAAAAAGCGACTGTCTGCCCGGATTCCCGCCGGATGCAGGACTTCCGTCTGCCCTTGCCCCCTGACCAAGAGCCTGATTTTCGGGCAGAATTATTATATCGGCATTTTCCGGAGGGCTACCAGTCTCCGTCAAAAACAACTCACCCGGAAGCTTGTCACGGGGAAAGGAAATGGAAGGATCTATCCAGACGACAGCCCTTTCTCCTGACAGGAGTTTCCCGGTCACACCCTTGACAGAATCACGATTCACTATCGAAAAACCGTTGCGCCGGGCGAACACATCCACGGAGAATATCTCCTCCACGTCAGAAGCCGTAGTTATCACAGGAAGAGCCCCCAGGCGGGCTGCAATAAAATGAGCAAGCTCATTGGCACCACCCATGTGACCGGAAAGAAGCGGAATGACGAAATTAAGTTTCTCATCCGCCACGAGGACCGGACTGTCTGAAAACTTGTCCTTTACATAATCTGCTGACATACGCACGGCTATGCCGGCAGCTCCTATGAAAAGCAGAGGCAGATGCTTTCTGAAAGCCTGGCCTGCAAAGTCTCTGGCGGAAAGCTTTTTGCCAGCCGGCAGCCCTGAAGAGGAATCCGGTCCACACGAAGCAGGCTCATACCCGACAGCCGGCAGCCCTGAGGTAACATTCTCCCACTCACAAGCGACAGTCTCCCGCTTACAAGCGGCAGTCTCCTCCCCGCAATCACAAGGCTCCAGCCCACTATCCACCGGATTCCGCCTCTCTGAGAGAGACCGCCAGGAAATCCAATTGATTTCGGGAATCCTTGAGCATAACGACTCTTCACACCGTCTCCCCTGCTCCGTAAAAGAACAAACGTAAACAACCATAAAGCCGGCTCCTATTCCTTTTTGACAGGCCGGAAGGATGTCTCGAAGTCGGAAGAATAGAGGCGGGACTTTGAATAAGCAGAAGGGGAGATGCATTTACCGACCAGAATCACAGCAGTCTTTCTGATATTATGAGCTGCGGCTGTTTCCGGCAGAGTAGCCACAGTACAGACATATTTCTCCTCATCCTTCCAGGAAGCCTTGTAAACTATGGCGGCTGGAGTATCAGGAGAACAGCCTCCCTTGATAAGTCTCTCAGAAAGCTCTTCTATCATGCTGCTGCTTAAGTAAACAGCCATGGATGCCTGATGGGCGGCAAAGCTTTCTATGCTCTCTGCAGCAGGAACACTGGTCCTGCCCGCCATCCTTGTTATTATAAGGGATTGGGACACATCAGGCAGGGTAAACTCAAGATTAAGGGAGGCTGCGGCACCGAAACAGGCCGAGACACCAGGGCAGCTTTCATAAGGGATATTCCTGGCATCAAGCTCATCCATCTGTTCCCGGACTGCTCCATAAATACTTGGATCCCCCGTATGAAGGCGGACAGTCGTCTTCTTCTCAGCCTCTGCCCTCACAATCACAGAGATGACCTCGTCCAGGGTCATTCCGGAACTATCATAAACCTCACAAGCCTTGTCTGCGTACGAAAGGAGCTCAGGATTCACCAGGGATCCTGCATAAACAATCACATCGGCAGCTTCAATAAGACGCATTCCACGGACAGTAATCAAATCAGCGGCGCCACATCCGGCACCAAGAAAATAAACCATAGATATATCTAAGGTATCAGTTGTTGTAGATTTTTTCCAGAGTAGGTCTGATTATATAAAGGAGTTCCACAAGATCAGGATCGAAATGCTGTCCCTTGGATTCTTCGAATATCTGGAAGGCTCTGTCTATAGAAAAAGCCTCCTTGTAAGAACGGGCCGAACACAAGGCATCGAAAACATCTGCGACAGCCATAATACGAGCGCTCAAGGGAATGGAATAACCTGCAAGCCCTTGGGGGTAGCCTGTTCCGTTCCACTTCTCGTGATGAAACAAAGCCATTTCTCTTGCAAACTTCAGGTACTTGTCATTTTCAATTCTGGACATTGTTTTGCTGATGATTTTCTCACCCTCTACAGGATGGGTCTTAATAATCGCGAATTCCTCATCAGTAAGCTTTCCAGGTTTTGATAGGATCGCATCAGGAACCTTTATCTTTCCTATATCATGAAGAGGAGCGGCCATTGCGATCATATCGAAATCTATAGGCTCCAGCTCATTTTCATACATATCAAGTTCCTTTATAGTCTGCATAAGGAGCACAACAATCTGACTAGTCCTCTTCACATGCTGACCGGTAAGACCATCACGGGATTCAATCATATCGGCGAAACTGAACACAATACGATTCTGCATATCAGTTACATACAGATTCTTTTGGTTCAGCTCCACGACCATAGCTGACTCCATGATTATTCTTGCGACAGGCGGTACAAGACGGATCTCAGAGCTGGAGAAAATAGAGTACATTGATTTCTGACCGACGAAAATATACCCCACCAATTCGTGGGACATATAGAAAGGCACGGAAAAGCCCCTCTTTTTATGGAGCATGATTATATTCTCAGAGTCCTTCTGATTCTCCCTGTCGGCAATCATAAGGGGAAGCATTTCAGAGGAAACGCTCATATCAGCGGTTTTCTGATAAATAATATTGTTAAGCTGGCTTTTTTTATCACTGAACATACAGAATGCTACAAAATTCATGTTGATCATAGAGAAAAGCCAGTCTGACGCTATTACAAGAATATCCCTGGTATTATTGCACCTGAACACCTCCTGCTCAAGGTTATCAAGCTTCTTCTGCAGATATTCAAGTTTAGGAAACAAAAAAGATATAAGGGGTCTTTCCAGTACAATATATACCAGAAGGATCAGAATAGCGAAAAAAATCAAGCTTACGGAAGATCCATCAAGGTATGCTGAAAGGAACATGGTAATCAAAATTGAGCATCCGCCATTCATAAGCCGGCCGGATATGCTGTCCAGATTCAAGGAAGAAGCTTGCAGCAGGGAACAGAATACCGAAAAAGGAATAAAAATAAGGGGAAGAATAGTATAAAAGGACTCATATTCAGAACTGACCCAGAAAGAGTCATTTATGACACGAAGACAAAGAACTATGGCGGGAGCAATGGTCGCAAAGCTGAAACCAATTATAAAGAAACGTAGGATAACCGAGGTTTGTTGTCTGATTTTCCTTACAAGCACGATCAGCATAACGAATTGGAATAAAAAGCTCAAACTAAGGAGAAGCATAGGCCAATTCACGAATAAAGTGTTGAAAACCGACACTGCTCCTAGGGATATCAGGATATGCTTCAGAAGCGAAAGACAGAGAGGAAGAAGACTGAATTTCCTGAAGAAAGAATACCTTTTTTCTTTTCCTGAAATCATAAAGAAATAAGCGACAGAACGGAAAATAGAAAAAGAAACGAGAGCTGCACTCAAATCGAAGGAGATAAGGTTGAAAATTGTAAAGGCAAGAGTATTCGCAGCGTCAGTATAAGAGTTGATGATACAGGGACCAGCCGCAATCATAAACCAGACGAAATCAGAAGTTCCTTCGATATTGATCGCAAAAAAACTGGAGACAATACCGAAAATAACAAAAATCATACCGGTTATGAATAAAATCCAATGATCAAAACCAACGCATCCCAGCTTGGTGAAAAAAGGGATATCCTCCTTTATCGTGAAAGAACAGGTAAAGCCGTTCTCACATTCCACATCATAATTTTTATTGAACTCATATATATTGGAGTAATTCCGGTAGGATTCTTCCAAAGAGGCGGAAGCATCTATTTCTGTAAACTCAGATATCTTTATATCATTAATACGGGTAAGGACATCTCCGGTCCTTATACCTGCTTTATAGGCAGGACCGGATGGGAAACAATCAGTTACATGGAAGGCAGAATCCTCAGTATGGATGCGGAAGCCTGCCAAGGTATATGGTTGATGAACAAGCCACAGGAACTGTGCTATCACAAAAAGAAAAGAAAAAAAACAGAAAAACAGATAAGTCCTGAGCCTGTGCATATCTGTGGATTATATCACATAAATATAAAGCTCAATAAAAAAATATTTACGGTTTTTAGTAAAATTAAATGGAGATAATCGATAACCGGACTCGAACCGGGGCTCCGGGCAAAAAATCCTTTTTTGTGCCCTCCTCCTCCGCCTTCGCTCGCTGCCGGCGGCCTCCATGCCGCCTTTTCCTGCATATGCTCCGCACTGCTCACATATGCAGGCGCTCGCTTCGTTAGCCGGTTCGATTCATATGCAAAAAAAAGACCGCCACAGAAAGTGTCGGTCTTTTTATGGAGATAACCGGACTCGAACCGGCTACCTACAGATTGCGAACCTGTCGCTCTACCAGGTGAGCTATATCCCCAAGCACGCCTTAAGCGTCATGGATTATAGTAGCTTTTAAGGTTTGTTTAGTCAATATGTCTTGTCCTGAAGCAACCTTAGGAATTCATCCTCCGGGACCGGCTTCGAGAAGAGATTACCCTGAAGATAATCACATTCTATACCCTCCAGCCATATCCTCTGTTCCAAGGTTTCGACTCCATTGGCTATAACATGAAGTCCCATATCATGAGCCAGCTTTACGATAACCTTGACAACATTCCCTATCTTAGAATTGCTCCATGCAATATCTATAACCTTCGCATCCAATTTTATCATCCCTATGGAAAGATTAACCATCTGCTCGATATTTGAATTACCAATACCGAAATCATCCAGAACAATCTCAATGCCGTAACTGGAAAATCTCTGTAAGTTACTGACTATAACATCTGGGAAATTGAAAGAAGCACTCTGAGTAAGCTCAAAATGAACAAGATGAGGAGAAACCTTATAAAAATCCAGCCTATTCTTGATCTGGTCAAACAAATCCTGCTGAGTACTATCCACAAGAGAGACATTTATCCCTATTTTTTCCAATCCCAGGGACTTAATATCGATGGATGAGAGCATTTCACATACTGAGATAAACGCAAAGGCATTTATGTTAAAGAAATGGCCGGATTTCTCAAAAACAGGAATAAAACTGTCTGTCGTGAAAAATATATCTTTATTATTTTTGAAACAAAGCAAAGCCTCTGCCCTTGTAATCTTTTTGTCACGGACAGAAAAAATCGGTTGATACATGACCGTGAAGAGATTTTTGAAATCCTTTGTTTTTACAGCTTGTTCAATTTGGTTATAACTCTCTATATGCAACAAGTCCAAATCCCGGGCATTTATACACATTCCCTTGTATTGATTCAAATGCGTGAAGGCGTAAGCAAGATTCCTCAGATTGTCTACCGAAGACACATCCGTGGCACCGTCCACAATGCATAGCCTGAATGAAAAATCAAATCTTATGCCTTTATAGCCCCACCTGCTTTTTATCTGCTCATTAATAGAATCAATAGCATTCTCTATCTCTTGATTATCCGCATTCTTGAACAAAAGATAATAGAAACCGTGGGTATCATCTTTGAGCAGGATTGTATCCCTGAACAAACCCTTCAGCTTCTTCGTCATACATTCCTCAAACAAAGACAATTCGTTCTGTCCTAGAATCTCTTTGTAGAAAAATGAATCTTCCATAAAGAGGATGATAATCTTGAAATTATATTTATGAATAAAGTAATCAGAAATGATTATATCAAAAGCCTTGTCATTCATTACATCATCCTTGCTGGTAGACAAGAACTCCGGCTTCTGTACGAAAAGAGAGAATATGATAAGAGAAAAGGCGAAAGCAACCGGCAAAGCCCTGATATCCGGGAAGATTCCTTGGATTAACAAAGAAGCAACTACCAGCAAGAAAGCCAGGCATAAAAGAAAAACTACATTTTTTTCCAGCCTGAATTTATGCTGAACCATTGTGACTACACCAAAACCGATATAATAACAGCAGATCAAAAACTCAATGACATATCCGTTCATGCCTCCGGGAAGACCACCGAAAGAGTCGAGATAAGAAAACATGTGAGCAGAGCTGTCATAAAAAACAGAAGCCCAAATCAAGAAAAAGCTTATAGAGATGGGAAAAAAGATTTTGAAGGGAAGCATTGTCCTATTCTCATCCGGAATCATCTGAAAATAATCTACAAGAGCAAAAATATAAACAAGAAAGGTGACAGGACAAAAAAATACGAAGGAATGTATGAAACTATCCACAATGATGATAGCGAGATGTGCGTCAGGCAGAAACTGGACGAGCAAGCCCAGGATCAAATCCATAAAACATATGGCAATGACAAGGAACACGTATAAAAAGTAGGTCCTGTTTCTGAATGTACCCAAACTTCGGATTTTGATGACATATATAAGAACTAATATAGAGATGACGAGAGAGAAAATATCGTAACTATATCTTAAACAATTCATAGCTACATATTATCTAAAATATTAGAAAAGTCAAATTCAGTTTTTTCCCCTCTTTTCAGAAAGATTGATTTCAACCAAACACAAAGGGCTATTGTTATTTTTATACAAAATATATATACTATGCCTGTTAAAATTGTATTTTTATGCAGTTTTTCTGCAACTTTATTTATCGAGGTTATAGATATGAGCAAAGAGAAAGTAATTCTTGCGTATTCAGGCGGACTTGATACAACGGTTATCATTCCATGGCTGAAAGAGAACTACGATTACGATGTAATCGCCGTGTGTATCGATGTAGGTCAGGGCGACGATTGGAAACTTATAAAAGACAGGGCTCTAAAGACAGGAGCTTCCGCCTGCTACGTCGTGGACGCCCGTGAAGAATACATCACTGATTATATTTGGCCGGCTTTGAAAGCAAACTGCAAGTATGAAGACCAGTATCTTCTTGGAACATCAACAGCCCGCCCTCTTATCGGAAAAATCCTTGTGGAGTATGCCCGCCAGGAGAAAGCTGTAGCAATCTGCCACGGAGCCACAGGAAAAGGAAATGACCAGATCCGTTTCGAGCTTGCTATCAAAGCCTTTGCTCCGGACCTCAAGGTTATAGCAGCATGGCGTGATGATAAATGGAACATGGACAGCCGTGAGGCAGAAATCAAGTTCCTTGAGGACAGAGGCCTTGAGGTTCCTATGAAAAAAGACCAGTCCTATTCCCGCGATGAGAATATATGGCACCTTTCCCACGAAGGTCTTGAGCTGGAGAAGACAGAGAACGAGCCTAACTGGAAGCATATGCTTCAGAACACTGTTGTTCCGGAAGAAGCTCCTGAAAGCGGCGAGTATGTGAAAATCGACTTTGAGAAGGGTGTTCCCGTCAGCGTAAACGACAAAAAGCTGAATGCCCTGGACCTTATGCTGGAGATCAACAAAATCGGAGGAAGAAACGGCGTAGGTCTTGTGGATATATGTGAGAACCGCTGCGTAGGAATGAAAAGCCGCGGTGTTTATGAGACTCCCGGAGGAGCAATTCTTTATGCCGCCCACGAGATGATCGACCACCTCTGCCTTGACAGGGATACATACCACTTCAAGCAGCAGGTAAGCCTGCGCATGAGCGAGCTTATCTACGACGGAAAATGGTTCACAACTCTTATGGATTCCTGCATGGCCTTCATCGACAAGACTCAGGAAACCTGTACAGGCTGGGTGAAGCTCAAGCTCTATAAGGGTTCAATCCGCGGTGCAGGCTCCTACTCAAAGTACAGTCTCTACAACGAGAACATCGCATCCTTCACCACAGGAGACCTTTACGACCACAAGGATGCCCAGGGCTTCATCACACTCTTCGGACTGCCGCTTAAAGTCCGCGCCCTCATGGAGCAACAAGTCGGCGAAGGACAGGCTATTACAGAGAGTAAAAGTCTTAAAACCCGTCCTACAGAGTAGAGAAACGGGAGAGATATAAGCACGCGAGACTCGCAGCGTGCGCCGCCGACTTGTACGGAGCGCCACTGCGCGTAGGCGGGCGAAGCCCTCGGCGAGGGACAGGCTATTACAGAGAGTAAAAGTCTTAAAACCCGTCCTACAGAATAATACGTTGGGGCATCATCCATCATGCCCCAACTACACAACTTTTACTCCGTAAAAGTTGTCACTTTCCGCGGGCGTCCTGCCCGCAGCGTCCTAACGCACAGGAGCAAAAATCCCGCAGAAGTTATCCCTTGCTTGAGACCGCGATTCCGTAATAGGTATTGGTGGTTATTTTGTACACTATCACGTAGAAAACCGAAAACAAAAGGAAGCTTATGGCTGAGGTAAAAATCAACAGGTTAAGATTCACCAAGCCGAAAATAATCAGTACCTTCTGAATCATAGGAAAGGCAAAGACAAGGTGAAGACCAGCCATCAGCAAGGGCAGGAAAAAGACAGTCAGCATCTGGGAGTTTATGCTCTTCCTTATCTTCTCTTTGGTCATACCCACTTTCTGCATTATCTCAAAGCGGGACTGGTCCTCGAAGCCTTCTGAAATCTGCTTGTAATAGACAATCAGTATTGTGGCGAACAAGAAGACGATGCTGAGCATTATACCAAGGAAAAAAAGTCCGCCATAAGTCGTGTAATAGTCACTTCTCTCCACTAGAGGAGAAGAAAGCAAGAGCCTAGTGAAAGGCAGCCCCGAAGCAGCATCACTAAAATTATCGTGAAGATATTCGTTGATCTCGACGCAGCGTTCATCATTCTCATCAAGATCGATTCCAAAAAACAAAGAAAAGAGAAAGGGATTGCTTACTGTCCCGTCGGACTCCTCCTTTGTGAACCTGTCCGTAAAAGAGGGGACATCAGCCACAACGAAAAAGAGATTCTGAACAACATCCATAAGCTCAGTACCACTGAAAGAAAGGTCATCCCTGTAAATCAGCTTGTAGACGGAACCATCATCCATAGAAAGCTGCTCATCTTTCAAGTGAGAATTTTTTCCAAGAAGGACAAGTTCATCAGCAGCAGGACGTGCTAATTCAGCCTTTTCAGCTCCAGGATAAGAAAAAAAGTCATCATAAGAAACAAGAACTACATTGTACATTCCATCGAAGCGGCCGCTGTTCATTGACTCAACCGCATCCACACCCGTGGAGAACTTGCCGTCAGCTACCTTTGCAAGAACAGAGGTATTTCTCTGGGCATGAATCTTTTTGGGAAGAGCATTTTTCTCCACCAGCAGAGATTTTGCCACCTGAGATAAACGTTCGATATTCCCGTCATTCATATCATTGTAGCTGTCGCAATATGCGTTGATATTAATATCGTAGGGATATTTTGCCTTTATATTGTCATCCAGTCCGAAGAAAAGGCATGAGGTGAAAGCTATCATAACAAGGACCATGGTGGCCAGTATACAAATGGAGGCAAGTCCCGCTCCGTTTCTTTTCATGCGGTATAGCATGGAGGATACGGAGGTAAAATGCTCTGCCTTGTAATAGTAGTTCTTATTTTTCTGCAGTAATCTGCATAAAAGCACAGAACCAGCTATGAAGATAAGGTAGGTGGCGGCTATTACCATTATTACAGCCAGGAAAAACCAGACAAGAGCTGCAACAGGCTGCTCTATAGTCACGGCGATATAATAGGCTAAGCCCAGCAGCACAAAACCGGCAAAACCGATAAGATAGTTTGCCTTGGGAGCCTTTTCCCCTGCGGTCTCACTGTGAAGCAGCTCAATAGGATTGGTCACATGGATGTTGAAGACGTTAAAGATAAAAATACCCAGGAAAATAAGAGGGAAAAGGATGAGTGTCCTGCTTATGGCTTCCCACTCCACTGAAAAAGAGTAGACCACATCCCCCTGCATCATGTTCACAAGGAACAACTCTCCCAGCTTGGAGAAAAGCAAACCAAAGCCAAGGCCAGCCACAAGGGTTATCAAGGCAGTGATTACCAGCTCACAAAGGAGTATCCGACCTATATTTCCCTTTCCCATGCCCAGAATGTTATAAAGGCCGAACTCCATCTTGCGCCTTCTGATAAGGAAGGAATTGCTGTAAAAGAGGAAGAGGATGGAAAAGAAGGCTACCACATAGCTTCCCAAAGAAAGGGTCAGAAGGATTGCATCGCCACCATACAGGCTTCCTATAACGGGAGAAATAGAGAGGCTGGTAATGATATAGTACATCATTACCATACCGATGCAGGTTATAAGGTAAGGAAAATAAAGCTTTCTGTTTTTTCCTATTCCAGTCCAGGCCAGCTGAAGGTAAAAGGTCTTTTTCATTTCGCCACCCCAGCATCTGCGAAAAGAGACCCGTCAGCCCCAGCATCTGCGAAAGCCTCTCCTGCCTTATTCTGCAGCATGGTAAGGGTATCAGAGATTTTCTGGTACATCTGCTCATCAGAGGAAGCTCCACGTATAATCTGATGGAAAACCTCTCCGTCCCTTATGAAAAGGACCCTGCCCGCTTTGCTGGCGGCCTTTATGGAATGGGTCACCATAAGGATAGTCTGCCCGCTTTTATTTATGTCTGCGAAAATACGGAGGATATCGTCTGTGGAGCGGGAATCCAGAGCGCCGGTAGGCTCGTCCGCAAGTATGATACGGGGCTCTGTTATTATAGCCCTGGCTATGGCCACACGCTGCTTCTGGCCGCCAGAAATCTCATAGGGGTACTTCTTCAGCAGTGAAGCGATTCCCAAGCGGACAGCTATAGGCTCAAGGCGGCTGACCATCTCATCCTTCTTTTTTCCAGAGAGCACCAGGGGAAGAAAAATGTTGTCCTCCACAGAGAAGGTATCAAGAAGATTGAATTCCTGAAAAACGAAGCCCAGGTTATCCCGGCGGAAGTTTGCCATGGCAGATTCTTTTATGCCTGTAAGCTCCTGCCCCTCCAGCATGACAGTTCCGGCAGTGGGCTTATCAAGGGCCGCCAGGATATTGAGCAGGGTTGTCTTACCGGAACCGGACTCTCCCATTATGGCTATATACTCACCCTTCTCAACGTCAAAGGTGATATTCTTAAGAGCCTCTACCTGATTAGTGCCGAAACGGCTTTTGTAAATCTTTTTAAGGCTTTTTACTTCCAAAACATTCATTTGCTTTCTCCTATCTGTGCGCCAGACGACGCAGAATCATATTTCTCTAAGCGTCTCAAATATAAAGGCACAGGAAAAAAAACACTATTTTTTTTTCTTACATTTCATGGGAAAAATCTTACATTTTTGTAAGAAATGGAAAGAAGCTATTCAAGACGTTCTTTGTTGCGGCCTATTCCTATCCTAACAGTAGTTCCCTCGTCCGGACGGGAATCTATCTCTATGGTATGATTAAGATTCCGGCATATACGGCGGCACAGGTAGAGACCTATACCTGAGGAAGCTCCCCCTACGCTGCCAGCTCCCATTCCACGGCCATTGCCTCCGGTATAGCTGCATTCAAAGACCCGGGGCAAATCCTCCGGATTGATGCCTATTCCAGTATCACGGATGCACAGAGTCTCATCTCCCTCCAGATAGATGGAGACAGACCCCTCAGGGGTATATTTGAGGGCATTTGAAAGCACCTGTCCCAGCACGAAGGAGAACCATTTCTCGTCTGTAAGAATCTTCACCCCGCTTTCCTGGTAGTCAAGCTTAAGATGCTTGTTTATAAAGTCACTGGCAAAATTACGAAGGGTAGCTTTTATTATACCATCCAAATCAAATTCCTTGATAAGATAGTCGCTGGTCTCGGACTCCAGACGGATGTAAGTCAAGACCATCTCCACATAAAGCTCTATGCGCCTAAGGTCAGAAAGCAGTCTTGTGGCTGCCGGGCTGTTCCCGTTCTGAAGGGTAAGCTTCATTGACGCTATGGGGGTTTTTATCTGATGGACCCAAAGACTGTAATAGTCCTGCATGTTTGCATAACGAAAGTCCTTCTCATTGCTAAGCTTTTTGAAGGCCTCTGAAAGCTTTTTCAGAAGATTTAAGAAATCCTCCTCAAAAACACCATCACATGAAAGGGATTCGGGTATCTCCGGCAGAAAATTAGCCGCAGACCACAGAAACAAATGTCTCTTAAATGCACCAAAGCATCTAACGACCACAATTATGAGAAGAAAAACCAGACAGACTAAGGTGGGATATAAAACAGCCTCAAGGGGAAGATGGTAAAGATAGAAGGTCAGAGCGAAAAAAAAGACGAAAAGAAGGAAGACAAAGAAAAAGACTCTAAGACCCTTGATATATTTGAGTAAAAAATCCAGGAAGAAAAAAAGCTTTTTTCCCTCTCCCCTGCCCCTATCTGATCTCACTTGATTATATATCCCTCTCCGAATTTAGTCGTGATAAAATCAGCAAGCCCTTCTGCCTCAAGCTTTTTCCTGAGCCGGCCCACATTCACAGAAAGAGTATTCTCGTCCACGAAGCAATCTGTCTGCCACAAGGCTTCCATCAGCTTTTCCCGGCTGGTTACTGAGTTTTTGTTCTGCATAAGGGTAAGAAGGATGCGGTACTCGTTTTTCGTAAGCTCTATATGCTTGCCACTATATACTATGGTGTTATCCCCCATGTCCAGGATTACGCCCCTGTGCTCAAGCACGGGAAGAGTGGCGGCAAAATCATAGGTTCTGCGGAGGAGAGCCTGAATTTTAGCCATGAGCACACTCTGGTCAAAGGGCTTGGCGATAAAATCATCACCCCCCATATTCATAGCCATTATGACGTTCATGTTATCAGATTCTGAGGAGATGAAGATAATGGGAACCCGGGAGAATTTCCTGATCTCGGAGCACCAATGAAAGCCATTGAAGCAGGGAAGCTTTATATCCAGGAGTATTATATGGGGAGAGAAGTCCGCCACTTCGGAAGCGACCTGGCGGAAATCCTTAACGACGCGGAACTCCATGTTCCACATTGCTGCCTGCTCACAGATAGCGCCAGCGATTCCTGGATCATCCTCTACGATGAAAAGGCGATACATAGCAGCTACATCCAGAATCAGTTCTTGACTTCCGCAGTCTGTCCAGGAATACCGAAACGGCTCAAAGGTAAGAAACGCAGGTTAGGTGAACCAAGTATACGGTCTTTGCTCACATAACGGGGCTCTATGTTAGACTTGTAATATATCGCCTCTGTATCGAACTCGGAAACAGGAATCATCTTCTGCTCATAGGAATGACGCATATCAAGAGAGTTGAAACGGTTGTCTCCCATCATGAAATAATTACCCTCTGGAATATACTGGGGATTCCCGTTCTCATCGTTGGCAGGGAAGACCGGCATGTTGCGGCTTTCGTTAAGGACGGCATAAAGCACATAGCGGTTGGCTTCCTGAAGGAGCCCTATTCTTGTGGCATCAACATTACGGTCGGAAGCACTGCGTCCTTCAAGACTCAATTCTGCATTCCTAAGGATAAGACCGCCAAGACAATTCTTTATCATCACGTTGAAGCGGAACATAGACTCGTCATAAAGATTTCCGTTGATTTCGCTATTTCCCGCCGCAAGGGAACTCTCATAGACAGGAATCCATGATGTAATGAATTCAGCCAGCCATTCAGCGCCGCCCTCAACTGAAAGAAGCTTCAAATAAAGAGAATCCGCTTTGTTGAAAAGGTTAGTTATATAATAATCATTTTTTGAAAGTATATCGTCAGCAGCCTCTCCTGCAAGAGTCGGATTTACAAGATCCCTTATTTCCAGGAAACGGTCCGCGATACGGCGGCTTTCAGCCATGGCATCCGCATAAGACATCCTGCGGCGGGCATCCTCCACGGCCAGCAGCACATCATACATTTCTCCAGTTATAGGAATAGTCTCAACATTTTTCAGGAAATCCTCGGACAATGCGGACACATTCCATTCTGCCCAGGCCGCATCCTCAAGCACAGGCTTGAAGTCAGGACTCGCAGCGGTACGGCTGTAAAGAACCCCGTCCTGCATCATAAGCTGTTCGCCGGGAACACCTGTCACGCGTTTTACCAGAGGATCTGCTTTCTGGGAGCCATCCTCGTTCACATTCAGGTTAACCTGAGTGAAAGTAAGCATATAGACCAAAGATGAGACGAAATTCTTCACTTCTGACTGCTGATTATTCTCATAATGAGGATTTCTGAAAACAACGATATCGCCCCTATCGTAAGACCTGAAACAGGGCAGCCCCACATCAGACATAGGGAATTTAGGGCCGGAGAAAGTCTTGAAAACCAAGACCCTGTCTTTTACGAGAAACTCAGGAACCATGGATTCTGAAGGAATCTCATAAAGCTGGAAGACAAATATATTGAGCAGGGCTACTGTAAAAGCAGCCTGTATAAAGGCATCTATCCAGCTTACGATCTCGATCAATACCTTCTTTATGCCCTTATGCTTCTGGAGCGGATGCTCTTCCCGCTGTGCCTGAAATACGGGATTGTTCTTGCATAATCTTTTCTCGGAAAGGAAAAAACAGGTACATATTGATGTGGCTGTAAGAATTACCCATATGATGACTGTAGCAAGGTCATAACCCCAAGACGTTTTCGTAGCTCCAGCCTTGCGGAAAACGAAGGCCATGAGCATTACGAAGGGTACATACTCATTGAATTTGAGCATGATGCCGGCAAAACGGACATTTCCGCCTTTAAGGAAAAACTTCGTGTTTATCAGCAGAAGCAATATGGAAAAGAAGAAAGAAAGAGGAAAAGCAAGAATTGAGATATCCCCTACAAAATGTATTTGAAACAATGAAAAAAGGACGCAGAGAACCACAGTAGCAGCACTTGCGATTATTAATTTTCTAGACATATAATAATTATAGCAAAAAAACGTGATATAGGCTACAATTATAGCATGAGGCGCCTTGAAAAACTTCTGTTTTTAGGGTCCGACGAATTCATTCCGGCTGATTATCATGCAGAAGATAGGATCAGCATTACCTGAAGGAGGTACAAGATGGATAACTTAAAGCTCGTCAACGTCGAGGAAGCAATGGCCCGTGTCGATAATGACAAAGAACTATATAACGATCTTCTTACAATGTTCTTCGAAGACCCTCAATTCAAACCGGAAGACCTGGAAAAGCTCCTTGCGGAGAATAAGATTCAGGAAGCCGAGAAATTGGTGCACCTGCTTAAAGGTATAGCCGGAACCTTGGGAGCGGAAAAGCTTTTCAGTGCCTGCCAGAGCCTGGATGACATCCTTAAGGGTAAGACAGAGGGCGACATTCCTGCAGGAAAGGAAGCCGTAAATACCCTCTTTCTAGAGACAAGAGAAGAACTGAAAAAAGTCCAGGAATCACTATAGTATTCTAAGGATTTTTTTGGGGTCGGTGGGAAAAACTCGCCGACCCCGGGAAAAAAATCCTGCGAGAAGAATCCGCAGGGAAACGAAGCCTTCACGAAAGGCAATAAGCCCGGCAGAAATTCCTTAGGCATACTTCCTCAAGGTCAGACTCAGGAAGGCTTCGGCTTTCTGCTGCGGCCTTGAACACAGAATTCAAAAGACATAGCTCATCATCCGAGGAATCAGTCTCAAGAAGCAGCCTGTTCTCAGGCAGATTCCTCACACATTCTGAGGCCTTCCTGCCGCCCCTCAGAAACACATTCCCGAAAGAAAAAAAAGCATTTATCCCTTGATCAAGCAGGCTTTCACATTCTGTGAGGGTTCCTGGAAAGGCATGGAAAATAACGGAAGGAAGCTTTTTCAGCTCCTCTTTATATTTGAAAAAATACTGGATGCTGCGGCGGCAGTGAACCACAAGGGCTTTCTCATAACGGACAGCCAGAGCCACCTGCTTCTCAAAGACAGAAAGCTGAAGAGACAGCAGACCTCTCAACTGAGGGGTATACAAGTCAATGCCGCATTCACCGACAGCGGCCACCTTTTCCCCCTTGTCCGCCAAAAGCTCTTCAAGCCAGTGAAGCCTGTCATGGGGATCTATATCGTCAGCAGCATACTTTTCCAGGGTCCAGGGGTGAAGCCCCGCAGAAACAAGACAGCTTGCACCACCAGGCACAAGACCTTCCCTGGCAGCATTCACTTTGGCGGCGAAGGCTGAGACCTCTTCCCACTCTTCCTTACTGCCTGTGGAGAAACAGACAAGCCGGTCCGAAAAAGCGGCAGGAGAAAAGCTTTCATTAAAATGCAGGTGAGCGTTGGTAAGCATACTGCTGCCCCATCAGCAGCCTGCGGGCTTAGCGGAACTAAGATCGTAGAGATAGCGTTTTATTTTCTGGGTGGCAGTCTTCTCGAACTCAATGACTTCCTGAATCTTCACGATACGGGCAATTTTACTCACATTGCTGTTCACGTAGTTCTTTATTTCATTTATCAGCTGCCCCTTGTCTCCCACAAAAGTGACTACGTTGGAGACGATCGTCTTGGCCTTGCCTATCAAGTTCTTCACCTTGTCCTCATCAAGCTTGACGAAAGCCACAAGACCTTCCTTCCCCTCGACCACAAGAGATTCCGCTATGAAGGGATGCTGATTCAATACGAATTCTATATCCTCAGGATAGATATTCTCTCCGTTGGATCCCAGGATCATGTTCTTGTTGCGGCCCTTAAGGATAAGATAGGGTTTCCTGTGCTTTTTCTCGAAGACTCCCAAATCCCCTGTCTTAAGATATCCTTCGCCGGCTGTATCCTCAGACGTGGTGAAAACACCGGCCGTTATATCAGGCTCCTTGTAGTAACCCTTCATGACATTCTCGCCTTTGACCACAATCTCACCGACACCCGTCTTAGGATTCGGGTTGTTAATTCTCACATCCACGCCAGGCATAACCACACCTATGCAGCCTGGCTCTGTTATTTCAGGACCGCTGGAGGCAATCAAAGGAGAAGTCTCTGTCAGTCCGTAGCCTATGGCATAGGGGAAGTGAGCCTCTTTCATGAACTCCTCCACCTTGGGGTCGACCTTTGCTCCGCCTATACCGAAAAACTCAAGATGACCGCCGAAGGTCTTTTTCAGGGAAGCTCCGGCGATTCTGTGGAGGAGCTTTCTTGAAGGCTTCTTTCCGTACAGGGCTTTCATGAGCTTATTCTTAGTCAGAGTAGGAAGCACCTTGTTCTTATAGATTTTCTCCATTACAAGGGGGACAGAGAGAACGATAGTGGGCTTTACGATGGAGAAAGCAGGCAGAAGAGCACTCACCACAGGTGGTTTGCCCAGGTAATAGACACAAGCCCCGTTCAGGATCTGCATAGAGAAGCCCACCGTAAATTCATACACATGGGAAAGGGGAAGGAAGGAAAGAGTCCTGTCCTTGGATGTGACCTCGTGGGTGTTCTGGCATTGGACACAGGTCCATACAAGGTTCTTGTGGGTAAGCTCCACTCCTTTTGAACGGCCTGTGGTTCCTGATGTATAGATAATAGAGGCTGTATCCTCTTCCTTAGCGGCATAGGCAGGTTCCGGAAAATTCTCGAAATCGGCGAGGGTCCTGGCTCTGCCAGACGACTGATCACAGTTGCCCTTGGATACAGGAGCCGGACTTACAGGGCCGGTGGCAATACAGCAGGAGCTGTCAGAAATGACAGAAAAATCCTCCATTCGAATGACAACAGAGGGAAGAATATCCTTAAGTCCGGCCAATTTTGAGAAAAGCCTGCCCTCAACGATGACAGCATCGACTCCACAATGCTTAATTATAGCAGAAAGCTCGGTCTCACTGAAATCCGGCAGGAGAGGGACAGCCACCATACCGTGACAGACAATCCCCAGATAAGAGATGCCCCATTCCGGCCGGCCAGTCCCAAGGACAGCGATTTTGTTGCCGGCCTTAAGTCCAAGACCGGCAAGCATTTTACCAAAGGAACGGACCTTTACCGCTACCTGGCTGTAAGACAGAGGCTCCTTTCCCACCAAAGCGAGAGCGGAGCATCCCCCAAATTTCCTTACTGAATTGTCAAGCAAAGCTGGAAATGTATATACACCTAAATCTTCAATTGTCTCCATATCAAAACCTCTTATGAAAAGATACGTAGACTCTCTCCTGAAAGGCTTTTGCACCCCGCGAAGCAGGGGCTTTCACCGTATCCCTGACAAAATTATTGATTTTGTCTTTTTACTGATACTTATTAGAGTCATAAAAGGTTGTTTTTGTTGCAGTATGGAACAATTTTTTTGGTTTTATTCTCCCGATGAGATAATCATCTTATGAAGGTTCTCCAACAAGTTCGCGGCTTCCTTCAATTTCTGCGCCGTATTGTTCACCGTATCGGTGGATGCGGAGAAATTCTCTATTCCGGAAGAAATCTGCCGGACAGTGGCCACTATCTGGTCGAAAGCCACAGACTGCTGGCTGATTATATCCTTGATCTGATTCGCCGACTCAACGGTAATCTCAGAAGAACTCTGTATGTCATTGAATTTTTCCTTAAGCTTTTCAGAAAGCTCCAGACCTTCCCGGATTTTCTCCGTTCCAGATTCGGAAGTTATTATCAGATTATCAGAAGAATGCTGGATTTCTGTGATTTTCTCCTTGATCTGATCAACGGAGTTCGTTATACCTGCCGCCAGACGGCGTACCTCGTTGGCGACGATATGGAAATTCCTTCCGCTCTCGCCTGCGCTGGAAGCCTCCAACTCGGCATTAAAGGCGATTATACGGGTCTGATCCGCAATATCGTTTATGATTTTTACAATATCCCAGATGCTTCCTATTTTCTCGCCCAGCTCTCGTATTCCTGAGATAGTGGAGACATTAGCCTCGGTAATATCCGCCATCTTATCAAGATTCGACTGCAAAGTCTTGAATCCAGATTTTACGTTTTTCTCCGTAACCTCCGCTACGTCCGTCACATCCGCAATCTTCTCCACTATATTACGGGTCTGGCGGTCCGTATCCTCCATTGTGGCAAGGATTTCCTTCACTCCTGTGGACTGCTCCAGCGCTGTGGAAGCCGTAGCCTGGGAGATTTCAGAAAGCTCCCCGATAGGAAGGACCATGGTTTTACCAATCTTTCGTATATCATCCAAGATTGAGCGGAAAAGCAGAACTATCTTATTCAGAAGATGCATGTTGTATGAGACTTCATTCTCAAAATCAGTAGCTACCAAATCTACCGTAAAAATATCGTTCTTGATTATATGAAGCATAGAGTCCTGCATCTTGTCAGAGGAGGCAAGGATACTTCTCGAGAAGAAATAAACGGAAAGGCTTCCTATAAGGATATTCACGATCAGGACAACCCCTATACGCATGAACTGGGTCTCACAGAAGCCATATTCACCATTCACTGCGGGCAGGAAGCCGGATTCTGCAGGAACATTGTTGTAATAGTACACATAGAAAAGAGCCATGGTAAGGACAATGCCCCAGATGACAGGAATCGAGACATAGAAGGAGACAGATTTCTGGTATGAAGTGCCGAAATAGTACCTTTCGTTAAGGATTTTCTCATCGATTCCATCCTCCACAAGGCGGCAGGCATACTTGGTGCAGATTGAGCGGCTGTAGGAAAGAGCCAAAAGAGAGGCGACATAGGAACCCAGGAACATGGCCAAAAGGTTCACCCCGTTGAGGACGAAGCTCATATTGTATAATAAATGATAGGTGGCCGTCAAAAACAAGGCGCTGGCAACGAAGAAAGCAGCGGTCTCTATTTGTTTTCTGGCCGGCATTTTATGGATAAGCTTGAAAAGCTCAGTCCTTTCCTCGGTATCCATACCCTTTGAAAGATATTTCTCAATCTTATTGGATACTTTACCCATAACGAAATGATTTATTATAGGCGAGATGCAGAATTGTGCCACTACTATCAAGATAAGGATGCTGACCACCACAAAGTAATGAGTCTGCAGATCAAGATTCAGAATGAATATTGAATAGATCAGCATGACAATTCCACAGCATATATTGGGCAAGAGGCTTGCCCTTAGGATTTCTTTCTCAAATGGCAGGTTTCCGTTTTTTTCCTTCGTTTTCATTATTCCACCTCTTTTTCATCTTCTGGCTGCAATTTCTTGAGACTGTCGGAAATAGTACAAAGATTCTGTGCAGAGTCACTTATTTTCTGAGTCGAACTGGAGAAGGACTCGGTCGTCTGAGCTATCTGCTGCAAGGTTATTACGATCTGAGCAAAAGATGCTGTCTGCTGCTCAATGATCTTTTTTATATCCTCTGAAGCATAATCCATGCTTTCCGAGCTTTTCTTGAGCTCTTCGAAACGTAGGTTGAGCGCATTTATAATCTTATTTCCGTCAAGAATCTTTTTGGTTCCGTTCTGGGAGGCAAGCAAAAGCTCATCAGAAGAATGCTGAGTCTCTATAATACGCTTCCGTATCTCTTCCGTCGACTGGATGGTACTGTTTGTAAGACGGCGGATCTCGTTGGCCACGAGGGAGAAGTTCTCCCCTACCTCTCCTGCACTGGAAGCCTCCAGCTCCGCATTAAAGGCGATTATATTGGTCTGGTCCGCTATGGAGTTTATGATTCTTGCTATATCATTGATACCGGAGATTTTTTCCGTAAGGTTCTTTATCCCTTCCACAGTAATATCATTGGCAGCCCTGATTTCGTCAAGCTTATTCATATTCTGCTTAAGGATATCGAATCCATCCACGATGTTTTCCGTCGTCTTTTTGGCGACGATGGAGACCTCACCGATTTTTTCAGATATATTCTTCGAGAGAGCGTCCGTTTCCTTCATGGCGGAAAGAAGCTCCTTGATTCCAGAGTTCTGCTCCAAGGAAGTAACTGCAGTCTCCCGGGAGATAACAGAAAGCTCGTTGCTGGACTCGATTACATCCATACTGATTTTCTGGCTCTCCTTAAGGATTTTCTGAAGAATCTCCACGATAGTGTTTATAAGGTATACATTGTACATGAACTCATTGGAAAGATCGGTTTTCTCGAATTCCACCTTGTGCAGGTTCTCTTTGTTCATTCCGTTCAACTGATGCCGCATATTATTGATGGACAGCATCATCTTGTTGAAAATCAACCTTACGAACACCAGATAGAAAGCGGCACATTCCACACCGATGACTATAAGATGCCTGAACATGATGCCTCCTCCCATACCAGAGCCAGCAGCGCATTTTGCAAGGACATAAAAAAGCAGGCCTATAAAAACGATGGGAAGAAAAATATTGATGACAACCATTACCTTGGAGTTTGTTCCGAAGCAATGCTTTTTTTCTATCTCTGCTTTCGAGACTCCCTTCTCTACGATCCTGCATGCATAATCGGAACAAGCCTTTTGAATTGGGCTGGTCATCAAATAGACAGCGCAGAAATAGGCGCCCATGAAAATTGTCAATCCGCATAAATAAACAGAAGCAGGATCAAGATACCCGTAGTTGGAGATTATCGATATCCATACCGCACCACAAGCAAAGAAAATAAGAAAAGTGACGAGGCCCATTGTCATGGGCAGATTCAATATCTGCTTCAACAACTTCGTCCTTTCTCTTGCCGTAGATTCATAAATGTCTATCTCAGCCATATTCTCACCGACAGGAGCGCAGGCAAACAAACTTCCCACCCATATAAGCCCGAAATAAAGCAAAAGACAGAAGAAAACTCCAGAAGCAATAGTAGAAAGCAACCCCGAGACCGAAACATTACCCAACAAGATGACCAGGATAATAGTGGTGACCCAGATAATCGCACTGGGAATAAAAAGGCGGGAGAAAATCTCCTTGGCCAAGCTTTTTCCACTCAAGGAATCACTGCTTCTCTTTTTTTCCGTAAAATCTGACAGCTTCATATATACCTCACTTTCTGTGATATTCTTGCCCTTCATCTATTTTATTATCGGCTGATAATATACTGATTCTTTATTTTGAAGTAAGAGCGACCGCACCATCCCAATTCTCTGGTCTTTTCAAAGCGAACTCGGAACAACGGCCGAGCATGATTTTCGCAGCCTTATCCTCCGGCATGATCTCAAGAGCCTTCTCAAAATAAGGAGCCGCAAGACTGAAAGTTCCTTCGCTATAGGACTTCAAGCCTTTCTCGTAGATCTGCATGTAATCTTGGGGAAGAGCTTTCTCATCCACCCTGTAAATCTCCACGCTCTCTTTTCTTCCCATTACTTTTACAGAATCCAGGTGCATGAAGTTTATGGAGGAGTCCAGCTCGTTTTTCACCGATTGTGAAATCAGTATTTTCGCGCCGTACAGCTTAGTAAGTCCTTCCAGACGGGAGGCAAGGTTGACCGTATCGCCGATCACGGTGTAATCAGTCTTATCCTCACTTCCTATATTGCCCACGATAACATCCCCGTAGTGGATTCCTATTCCTATGTCCAGCTTTATTCCTTCAGGGAACTTCAGCTGACCATACTGAATCTGGTTCAACTGGGAATACATCTCTATGGCGGCGCTTACGGCTCTTTTAGCATTATCCATATAGCTGATAGGTGCCCCGAAGAGAACCATCACCGCATCCCCTATGAATTTGTCCACGGTTCCGCCGTACTTCTTCACTATATTCACCATGGTCGTAAAATAGGTGTTCAAAAAATAAACGACATCCTCCGGAGTGTTCTCTTCGCTTATCGAGGTGAAATTCCTTATGTCGCTCATCAGTATTACGACATTCCTCTTTTCGTTGTTGTTTGTCTGCTGATTGCTGGTGCTTGAGCTGAGCATATCGTCGATTACCTGGGGGGGAACGAATTTCAAGAAAGCTGAGCGAAGCTTGCTTTCCATCTGGGTTACTGCCGAATACTGGACCGACTGCTGCAGGACGTAAGCCAGAGGCAGCAATATATAGTCTATTGAGGACTGAACCTTGTAGGTGAAAAGCTTCTTTTTTGAAGAAGCCAGATGCAAGGTCCCCACGAACTCATTATCGGTGCTGAGCACGAAATCATAGTAGGACTTCAGCTTGTCGCAGCCTCCGGCCTCTTTCTCAGTCACCATGCCGGAAAACTCTTTCTGCTCATAGGTGATAGTATGATTTTTCTTTGCCTGATGTTCGTAAGATGTCTTGCATATATTCCAGAATTCATCGGAAAGCCCAGCTTCCAGGATATCGGTTCCAGCTTTGTAAACCTTTGCGGTCTGACTGTCCAGAATAAGCGTTATAGCATCGTAATCACAGGCAGTGGAGATTATGGAGAAAAGCTCCTTTACAAGTGAATCTAAGTCCTTTACATAGGAATACAACCTAGTCACATTGTTGGTCATCTGAAGGAAGGCCCCGGACCTGTCCATTGCGCTTACAATCCAGGATGTCATCTTCTCCTCATCTGATATTCCGGCGGCTTTTGAGGATTTGCCAGAAGCAGGCTGCTCCTCCTCAAAAAACGAATCTGCGTCAATGTAGTCACCGGCCATAAGCTCTTCCACTGCATCCAGCAGACCATCTATTTTTTCGGCGGATATGGAAAGCGTCTTGTTAGCCTTTGTCGCAGTATTCCAAAAATCAAAGATAGTCTCGTCCGTCGAGATCAAAATAAAAGGAATGGAACTTTTCGTCGAGCCCTTTTTCAGGATTTCACAAAGCTGCATCCCATCTATTTTAGGAAGGCTCCTGTCAGCGATAATCAAAGCCGGAGCTTCCCTTACGATTTTCCTCAAAAGAGAAAGACCGTCAGAGAAGGCATGGACATCATAGCCCTTGTCACTCAGCTCCTTGCAAAGGATTTTCGAAAGTATACGCGACTGCTCTGCAATGTAAACCTTTCTTTTCTCACTCATGCAGCAGCTCCCTCACTTTAGCTGTCAGACTCTCACGTTCAAAATCAGACTTGACTATATAGCCCTGGCCCCCGAGATTCTTCACCCGGTCAAGGGTGTCGCTCTCGAAGACGGAGGAAACCATAATAACTGGAATGTCCTTAAGCTCCTCCTTGTGGCGCATGTTATGAAGAAGAACGAAACCGTCCATCCTGGGCATTTTTACGTCTGTCACCACAAGATCAAACTTGTGCTGCTTCATTTTCTCAAGGGCGTCTATTCCGTCCACAGCGGTGGCAACATTGTAATTCTCTGCCTCCAGGATAATCTGCTCTATATGACGGGTAGCATGGGAATCGTCCACCACAAGTATCGAATGGATTTTCGGCATCTTGTGAACTTCAAGATTCTTCGCGTCGTATACGTTTATAACCTTGAAGCGCTTCATAGTATCGGGAATATTCAGGACAGGGATTATCCTGTAATTATCATCGAAGACGACACCCTGCAGGGCATTGAAATCCTTCAGGAGCGGAGGAACAGGCTTTATCACCACAGTGCCATAATGCAGGACCTTGTCCACTATGACGCTGATTTTACGGTTCAAGTACTCAAGTACTACAACCGAGAATTCCTTCCTTAGATTAGTGTTTTTCGCGGAATTCGGATTGATTATGTCGAAGTCAAAAACCGGGATAAGCTCATTGTGAACATTAAGGACAGGTCCATGCTGCAGCTGAAGGAAATCGTCTTTTTCTACGGTGATTATCTCCTTGATGTAGTGGGACAGAATAAGATATGAATTGTCCGACACTGAGACAAAAAGTCCGTCCTGGGTCGCAAGGGAAGCCGGCAGAGAAAGCTCGAAGGTAGTTCCTTTGTCAAGCTCGGAATAAACAGAAATCTTTCCCTTAAGCTTGTCCATTTCTGTCCGGACCACATCAAGTCCTATTCCTCGTCCCGAAAGCTCAGTCTGAACATCCTTAGTAGAGAAACCTGAGACAAAAATATACTGCAGGAGCTCGTTCTTATCCGCATTCATTATCTCATTTATACGTTCGGGGAAAAGCTTAAAGGCCTTGGTCCTTATTTTCTCATAATCTATTCCGTGACCGTCATCCTTTACGGTCACGAAAATTCTGTTGGAGACCTGGCTTACAGAGACAGAGATCCTGCCCTTCTCAGGTTTCCCCAGCTTTGCTCTCACGTCAGGAGCTTCTATACCATGATCAATGGAGTTGCGGACAAGATGGACAAGTATGGCAGGAAGCTTCTCAAGGATGAACTTATCTATCGTTATTTCTGACTGGGGGATATCGAACTCAATGTTCTTGCCGTTCTTCAAGGCCTCTGAGACCACAGAGCGGCGGATGGGGCGAAGTATCATATCAAAGGGGAGCATCCTAAGCGAGATAATACTTTTTTGAATATCCACACTTTGTTTTTCCAGAACAGAGATATTCTCGGAAAGCTCCTGATAAGCCTGGAATTCTGATGAATTCCCGCTCTTCTTCAAGAACTCGATCTCTTTCCTTAGCTTAATCTGCCGCATTATAAGCTTGTCCAGGGACTGAAGTATGGAGTCCACCTCAGAAATCTGTATTTTTATAGTCTGGGTGTCATGGAAAAGATCTGAAGATTCCGAGGAAGCATCCTCACTTGGTGACGATGCATCACCTTCTGCCTGCTCCCTATCAGCATTTGTCACACCTTTCGATAGGAAATCGGTGGTAAAATCCTCATCCTCCATAACCTTGTCGATATTTTTTATAATCTCATCATACTCCTGAAAATTTCCGTCAGAGCCATTCTCAATTTCATCTATTACTTTGTTCAGCACAGTCAGGACACCCAGCAAAAGCTGTATGACCTTATTAGAGATTTCCATCTGATTGCCCTGGATATTCTTGAATATGTTCTCCAGATTGTTCATCACCTTCTCTATCTGGTTGTAATCCATCATCCTGGAAGAGCCTTTCAGCGTATGAAGAAGGCGGAGGATCTCCTCAAGATAGCCGAAATTCCTTTTTTCCTTTATCGCCAGAACCGCAATATCATCTAAAGAATCCAGAATTTCACGGGCTTCTACAATGTAATCTGTTATGAACATGGACTTATCAAGATTCATCTACTGCCTCCTGGTATTATTGGAAAAAGTTTCGCACAAAGAATGAATATAAGACGGACTGAAAGAATCCAAGGTGAAATCGTACAAGTTTTTTTTCTCCGGTTCTTCCAGCAATTTCTTGCATTTTGAGAAGCAGACAAGAGCCTGTTCTTCTTTGGCCAGATCGCGAAGAATCATACCATGATAAAAGAATGCCGGCCAAAAATCAGGAGACAGGGTTTCCGCCGAGGAGAAAAAGGTCTCCGCCGCCGCCCTGTTGTCCGCATGATATTCGATATAGCCCTGCAAAAAGAAGGAATACTTTTTGTAGTTCGCTCCACTTACAGCCCGGGCAATTGTCCTTGCCTTAGTGAAATTTCCCCTATTGATTTCCTCGCATATATCCTCGAAGGTTTTCTTTATATCAGATTCAGTATCTTTTTCAGAAGCCTCAGCTGAATCAGTCTTTTTCCAGGAATCTCTCAAGTATTCAGACTCAGCCGGCCTTTCGTATCTCTCTTTATCATCCTGCTTGAGATTCCGGGCTTTCTCAACCTCCCGGCGCAGATTCTCCTTCTTTATTTTTTCCTGCTTCTGCTTGTCTTCCTCGATTCTTTTTTGTGTACGCCTTTCTCCTTCAGAAACTTTTTCCCCGCCAGTCCAGCCTTTGATAAAGAAGTACACCTGCTCCCAGTTCCTTTTATGAAGGTTTTGCGGAATAATCGTACTGTCTATAGAACCAATCTCGTTCATGGAAAAGAAAAGATAACCGCCGTTCTTAAGCCTGTCCTCTATTTTTTCAGTGACAAGTATTCTTGTTTTTTTATCAAAATAGATGAAGACGTTCCTCATGAAGATGACGTCCATATTATCGAAAAAGGGAAAATTCGTATCCTGAATAAGATTGAACTTGAAGATATTAATGTGGCTTAGAAAATCACGATCAAAGATTATTTGAGTCTCGGTCCTTTTGGAATATGGCTCCAAAAGCTCGTGGTACTTCTGTCCGTCCTTACGCAGTGAGAACAAGGACCACCTTCCCTCCCGCAAGGTCTCCAGGGCGTTATCGTCAATATCAGAGGCGTAAAGAGTAAGGTTCACCCCCATAGAAAGAGCCAGAGCCAGGATAGAGACAGGCTCCTCACCTGTAGAGCAGCAGCAGGTCCATATGGACAGATTCTTTCCTACGAACTTGGGGAAAAGCTGATTTTTCAAAAAGTCGAACTGCTTTTCCTCCCGGAAAAAGTAAGTCTCGTTTACCGTCACAAGGTTTATTACCTCATCCAGCTCCTCACTGCCGGGACTCAGGTCCTCGCAATATTGGGCAGGACTGATTCCCCTTGACGCGGCTTTTTTTTTCAAAAAAGAGACAAGAGACGGAATCTGGGATTTTGCGACAGATATACCGGAGAAAGAGAGGATTTTTGAGCTGATCTGGCCGATAACATCATCTATCTCATCGGTTCTCATGCGATATTCCCCCTTCTTCTTCCCACAAGGCTCCATAATCTTTCCGCTATCTGTCCGAGGGGGAGCTCCTCGCATACGCTGCCGTTCTCCACAGCGGCTTTCGGCATTCCGTAAATAACGCTGGACTCCTCATCCTGGGCTATTGTGTAGGCGCCCAGCTTCTTAAGACGCAGGCATTCCTTGGCTCCGTCGCTTCCCATTCCTGTAAGGATAACCGCTATGCAGTTACCGCCCATGATATTTGCGGCACTCTCGAACATCTTATCGACAGCGGGTCTCAGGAAATTCACAGGAGCCTCATAATTCAAGGAGATATCGAAACCGCCCTCCATATCCGGGTCAAAAGTAAGATGGGCATCAGAAGGAGCAAAATAAACGTGACCCGCGAGAGGTTTTTTATGATCCTCGGCAAGATGGACAGGAAGGGAGGTTTCTTTTCCCAGCCACATTATAAGGTTTTTGTCAAAAAACGAGTCGATATGCTGGGTTATGAATATGGGCAGAGGGAAGCCTGGTCCTATCCCCTTCAAAAGCTTTTGTATGGCAGCAGGACCTCCTGTGGAAACTCCCACAAGTACAGCCATGAAATTCCTCTTCGCATAGTCTTTCGATACATCCTTCAAAAAGGTGGAGATGCTTCCATCAGCGCTTATTGTCTGCGATACAGAGGAGTTTGCCCCAAGATGGTTGTTGAAAAGCACGTCGGATTTCACATCGTAGACCTGCTGCTCCAAATAGAAGGCGTACTCCTCTTCCTTGCGGGCAGAGAAATTCATAAAGTCCGGCATCTCTATGAAGCGGATATTCTTTACGGCAGGAAGGGCTTTTGCCTTTTTACTGTAAAAGAAAATCGAAGGAATATTAGCGGGAATATAAAAATCGATGAGAGCCTTTTCTTCTCCATTCTCAAAAAGATCATTCCCTGCGATTATGAAGTCGGGATTAAGACTTGCCATTGAATCCTTCAGCTCAGGAAAAGAAACAGCCTCCCCAATCCATTTAAGTTTTCTTGTTTTTACTATTATTTCTTTTAATACAGAGCGAACCACTGCCGAAGAATCGGCGACAAAAATCCTGATCATAAAGACACCGGTGAGCTAGAAAGCACACATTCCATAATTTTTTTTATATCGATCAAATATTTGATCCTTTTATTCTCGAAAAGACAAGCAAGCAGCCCATTTTTTTTCAGACGCTCGGCATAAAGCTCCGGAAACAGAGAAAAATCATTGAGACTAATGGAGCAGACCTTACATTCCTGGGCTGTCACCACAGAAAGAGGCATATCATCCTCCCCTTTCAGCATTATCATAGTCTTTACATTGGCTTCCCGAGGTAATTGAGCGAAAATTGCCGCAATCTCATCAAAATCAAAAATCCCTGAAGTCTCGTCATGAAGCATACTACTATCCAGGTCGCTTATACTTACCGCTGAAATAACGTATTCACCTGGAATAAGGAAATCAATTTTTGGATAGGAAATACAAATGAAGTTTTCAGATCGATGCAATTTCTTTTCCTACTTTTTCAATGACAGCCTGCACTTTCAGTACCCAGACATCCTGACCTTCTACCTTGAGAGTTCCCTCATAGAATTCCGAGGTCTCTGCTTCCGAGAAACGGATTACAGCATTTTCAGACGCGGTGAAGAATTCCTTCACATCGGTGATTCTGAAGCAAGTGTGGCTTTCATCATTAAGCACGATAAAAAGGAATGATTTTTGAGATTCTTTTCCCTCCAAGTCAGCAGGATCAATTACGACATAAGGATCACCGTAGCGGTTCAAAACCCCGTTTATATAGGAAGGAAGGAAAGGAAGAGGGAAAACAGAGGCATCCCGGAGAATTTCTTTTACGTCTCCGGAGGGAATCGCATACAGATTTTTTCCATCTGTCTGATTTCCGATTGTAAAAATAAGCCAAGTAGCCTTTTTTTCAATCTGCTGGCTTTCTTTTTTCTCGTGCGCATCACTTTTTATTAATGAGATAATCTCTTCTGACATGATAAGTAATTATAATGGCAACATAAAGAATCAGCAAGCAAAAAACAGCCTAAAAAAGGAGAGTCAACACTCATTGACTTTTTTCCCGATGACTTGTAAAATCGCATATATTCACGGGTTCATAGCTCATCTGGATAGAGCAACTGCCTTCTAAGCAGTAGGTAGGGGGTTCGAGTCCCTCTGGACCCGCTTTTTACGCACATTTATGTGCGTTTTTTTTTGTCCTTTCAAGAAATACGCTTCCTGCAAGGGCTCGAGCAAAAAAAAACAGAGGGAATCAGCGCTCAACCCCGTCAATCACAAAAGTAGTGACAGAATAAGGCACAAGAGTCACTTTCATATTTCCCTCTGAGACTGGCTCATCAGGAAGATAAGCCCAGTTCTCCCCAGAAGCCATGGAACCGGAGGTCCTGATGACCTCAGCCCTGTCACCTGTCTTTCTGAAGGCAGACAAGTCAAGCAGGCAAGGTAATTCTTCATCACCATCGTTCACAGCGACTATGACAAGACGCTTCTTTCCCCCATCATAGGCTGCCAAAGTTTTTTCCGAAGACCCAATTATGGTGGAGCCTGGACGGATGAACTTAGAGAACTGTCCGAAAGCATAGTATTTTTTCGTAAGGATGATTTCCTGGGTATCGTGGTCACAGACAGCGCAGCCCCAGTAACCGCGAGAAAGATCAGGCATGCCGGAGTCTTTTTTCCCGTTCAGGCCGGCGGCAGATACGTGATTATCTATCACCTGCCAGGTTATCCAGGCAGAGGGCATCATCTGATTCATATCCTCAAGAATCCTGTCAGCGAACCAAAGAGCAGCCCCCATCTCACCTGACTTACGCCCCACAGTATCGCCGCCGTCCACCTCGCTCATCCAGAGGTTTTTCCCCTCTTTCACAGCAAGCTCCATAAGTTCCTTGCGCTTGCTTCCCTGATAGGAGTGGGTGTCTATACGCTCCAGCATGCTTTTGGCCTCGTCTGTAAGCATGTTATAGCTGATGCGGGCAGTATCGATACTGGTCTCGTCCGAGCCGCAAAGAATCACATCAGAAAGGCCGTATCTCTCAAGGCTTCGGGCCTGGGCCACCAGCATTTTGGACTGACTGGTGCCGATGTCGAAATGACAGCCTTCCTGTTTCCAGCTGAGAGCTCCCCAATAATCCGACGAAGGCTCATTCATAGGAGAAAGGCTCTGGAAGCTTATACCCTCCACATCCCTATAATGCTTGACCACCTCTGAAAGATAGTCCGCGAAGGCATCATACATATCCTTCCTAAGATTATCCTTGCTTTTTATCACAGCACCAGAAGAGCAGCCACTGTTGGTCATAAAATAAGGAGGGGAGTTGGAGAAAGCCTCCACTATCACATCCTGGCCGCAAGCCTCAATGGCTTTTTTCATCACATTCCTCTGGTCAGCATCCCGGGTCCAGTCATAGACAAGAGAGTCTCCTTCATAGACAAGAAAACCTGGAATTTCCGAATCCGTTCTGGTTATGTGATTATGGGTAGGATCATCACCTCCGCCTATATTATAGCGGATGATATTCAAGCCCAGGCCTTCCTCAGAATAGAAAAGCTCCGCAGCCTTCTGGGCCAGCAGATCTGAATAACCTATACGATTAGCCCACCAGCAGAAGCTTGTGCCCCAGCCCTGGAACTCACCCCTATTGAAGGGAGAAGAAAGCTCTGGATCAATAAAGACTTCCATGACACCATCCTCATTCAGATGAGTATAATTACGCTCCGTATTACAGGAGACTAAAGCCACCGCGGCAAATACACTCAGAAAAAAAAGCAGAAATCTTATTTTCATAATAGCCAGGACCCCTTATTTTCCAAGCAGAGAGAAGCTTTTCACCTCGCTGCTGAAAATGATTCCACTTCCAGCCTTCTCAAAACAGGGCAAAGCCTTCACAGCGGAAAGAACATCATTCTTTTTGTCAGAAGGGACCAGAATCAGGAGCATTTCCTTCTCAGGAACAATCTCCATGCCGAAGAACTTCTCGTCTCCCTCCTTAGCCGTCCCCCTGGCAGACAGGATTGTTCCTCCGCCGGCCCCAGCCTTTCTGGCAGCCGCCATAGCATCCTCCGCATAGCCTTTGTTTACTATTATGTTTATCATCTCATAGGAATCTGTATTCTTGATATCAGCCATATTGTCATCTCCTGAATTAATTATTTTTTGAGGCTTTTCATCGGAATCTGCAACTTCTCCGCTCCTGATGAATGAAGGAACAGCCATGGAGAAGACCACTCCGAAATGCTTTTTCTCAGCCACGGCCTTCTTTATGGCAGAGATAACCTCCGCCGAGATTTTCTCATCCACCACGGTAAGGACTATCTCTTTAGAAGTGTCACCCAGGCCCAGAAGCTGTATTATGGCATTGGAAGCTGTTCCTCTGCCTAAAAGCACGGAAGCTCCTGCTGCCCCGGAGCTGTTGGCAACAGTAGTGATAAGACCCGCAGAATTCTGAGGAATAACAGAAACAATAAGTCTATGCATCCTTCACACCTCCATTTTTGCGCTGTTTTTTATCATAAATTATACCGAGCAGCTGTATCGCTATTAGGGGCATCATGGCTACCAGGGCAATGACACCGAAGGCATCCCCGCTGCCGGAAGCGTTTCTTGAGGCTCCCAGGGTGAAGGAAAGCACGAAGGTGGATGTGATGGGACCGGAAGCCACTCCCCCAGAGTCGAAGGCTATGCCAGTGAACATGGAAGGAGAAAAAATCATAAGGAGCATGGCCAGCGCATAGCCGGGCACAAGAATATACTTGATACTGAAGCCATCCACAGCCCGCCATAAAGAAAGACCTATGGCCACAGCAGCACCGGCGGCAAGAAAGATAAGCAGCACCTTTCTTTTTATTGTACCGGCAGAAACCTGCTCCACCTGCTCAGTAAGGACCCAGACAGCCGGCTCCGCGCATACGACAATGGCTCCAAGGACAAGTCCGGTGAAAATAAGAAGGAAGAACCAGCCGCCCCCGCCTTCCACGGCCTTCTGCCCAAGAAAGCTGCCCAGCTGAGTACCAGCAGGCATAAAGCCTCCGTTGACACCGCAGAGGAAGAGAAGAAGTCCCAAAAAGCTGTATACAAGACCTATTATAACCCTGATTATCTGTCTGGCGGACATTTTTATAAGTGTAAGCTGGAAAACCACCAGCATAACCACAAGAGGCAGAATGGAGACAAGGGATTCTGTCACTATACCGGGCATAGCTTTGGAGAAGGGGGCGAAAAAGGCCTGGAAGGGAGAGGGAGCTTCAGCAGCAGCCAGCTCACCTGCCGAGTTCAACCCGGCAGAGGCAGTCCCCTGGGCAAGGTCAGCAAGCGGCATGACTCCCGCAGCCCCATTTGAAGCGAAGACGCCGCTTCCCGCAAGGAAAAGCGAATATATAAGGACAGCCATGACGGGACCGACAGAAGTTACTCCAGTAAGACCGAAGCTGCTTTTATCGTCAGAGCGCACGGTGGATACACCCAGTCCCAAGGCAAGGATAAAGGGAACCGTCATTGGCCCTGTGGTGGCACCGCCGGAATCGAAGGCAATTCCCACGAACTCATCGGGCACAAAGAAGGCAAGACAAAAAAGGACAGCATAAGAGATAAGAAGGGTTATCTTAAGGGAGAGCTTCAGGACTGTCCTAAGAAGCCCCAGCATAAGGAAAAGCCCTACACCCAGCCCTATATTGACCACAAGGGAAAGCTTATTCACATAGGGAAAAACTCTTTTAACCTGATCCCCGAAAACCTGAATATCCGGCTCTGCCACAGTCACCATGAAACCGATGACGAAGGCCACCCCCACAAGGAGCCAAAGCTTCCGTTTTTTAGTCAGCTCAGCACCACATCGCTCACCCATGGGCTGTATACCCAAATCCACACCAAGGAGAAAAATAGTAAGACCGATTATAAGGAGCACACCTCCAAAAACAAAGCGGCCCAGCATCATTCCTTCCATAGGAACAGCGGTGAAACCAAGAATAAGGACAATGGCCATGACAGGGATTACAGAGACAGAGGTTTCTTTGAATTTATTCAGGATGTTCACGCTTTATTTATATCAGATTTACGTAAGGAGGGACAAGGAGGTCTAAGCCCTTCAGATAAAAGCAAGTAAAGCTAAAACACCACTCTGGCTCAAGACATTCGCTGCACTGGCAGTTTTTGACAATTCGCGCATCATCTGCCAAAATAAGTGTATGAAGCTTGAATCAATTAAAAACGGTGATGGGATCATTACCCGCTGGCCAAAAAAGAAAGAAGAAAAACGCGCCGTGCTTGAATATCTGATTACAAAGTTTGAGAGCGGCAAAAAGTATTCTGAGTTTGAAGTAAACATGATTCTTAAAAAATGGCATTCCTTCGGCGACCATGCTCTTTTGCGCCGCGAGCTTTTCGATGCTTTTCTTTTGGACAGAACGCCTGACTGCAAATGGTACGAAGTTCATTCAGAACGCCGCCAGAGTACTGAATCAAATGCCCCAGACTTCGTATCAGTTTCCGATGACATCCCAAGGGAAAGCGAAACTAGAGAGCCGACGAGGGAAGCTGCCGAGCTCCTTTTAGAGCAAGGTGTCGCGAACAATCCAGGTCCCTGGCGCGAACACAGCATAGCCGTCGCAGAAGCAGCGGAGAAAATTGCGCTGGCTGTTAACGAAAAGCTTGGAGAAGATAGGATGAACCCTGACCTTGCTTACGTTTACGGGCTTCTTCACGACATAGGACGGCAGGAAGGTCACACCTACATCGCTCACGTTTATGACGGATATCATTTTTTGAGCGGTCTGGGCTACAAAAACGCGGCGAGAATCTGCCTTACGCATTCCTTTAATTTACAGACGACAGATGACTACATCGGTAAAATTGATATTTCGGACGAAAAATTTTCTGAGCTTAAATCTCTTTTAGCGGCGGCAGTCTTCGATGATTACGACAGGCTGATCCAGCTGCTAGACGCCACTTGCACGGCGGATGGAACGAACAATCTTGAGGCACGGATGAACGACGTGAAAGCCCGGTACGGCTACTACCCAGAAGCAAAGTGGAA
>JAILBN010000002.1 GCA_024680915.1 Treponemataceae bacterium
ACTCGATAAGCTGTGCAGCTTGTCTGCGCAGCGTCTGGACCTTGCAACGGCTTTATCAAAATAAAGACGTTACGACTCGATAAGCTGCGTAGCTTGTCTGCGCAGCGTCTGGACCTTGCAACGGCTTTATCAAAATAAAGACGTTACGACTCGATAAGCTGTGCAGCTTGTCTGCGCAGCGTCTGGACCTTGCAACGGCTTTATCAAAATAAAGACGTTACGACTCGATAAGCTGCGTAGCTTGTCTGCGCAGCGTCCCGCGCTGTGTCTCGCACAGAAACCTCTGTTTTTAGGAATGGCGGTTTTTTTTGTCTCCATCGGCTTGACTTGTGACTGGAAACTGCAGCCGGCAGCTTTTAAAAAAAACTACACAATATTTGAAATTTCCAGACGATTTTATTTGTATTTTATTGAAAAAAATTATATTTTATACAATATGAGTCAACGTCTCTTGGCATTACTTGCGGATTCCTTCTGGAAGATCCTTTTACCGGGTCTTACCATGACTATTCCGCTTACATTGATATCCTTCTCTATCTCGCTGATAATCGCCATCCTGACAGCCTTGGTCCAATATTCCCGGGTAAAGATACTGAAGGATCTGGCCAGGTTCTACATATGGGTTGTAAGGGGAACCCCTATCCTGGTTCAGCTTTATGTGGTTTTTTACGGTCTTCCCCGGTTGGGCATCATGCTGGAGCCTTTCCCCGCGGCCGTAATTGTATTTTCACTGAATGAAGGCGCCTATTCTGCCGAGACCATGAGAGCCGCCCTGGAGTCTATCCCCAAGGGGCAGCTGGAGGCCGGCTACTGTGTGGGCATGAACTACTGGCAGGTAATGAGGAGAATCGTTCTGCCCCAGGCCTTCAGGACGGCTTTCCCTCCTCTTTCCAATTCTCTTATCGCTATGGTAAAGGAGACTTCCCTGGCGGCTAATATAACCGTAACCGAAATGTTTATGGCCACCCAGCGTATTGTTGCGAGGACCTACGAGCCCTTGGCTCTCTATATAGAAGTTGCCCTTATTTATCTGGTCATATCTACTGTTCTGACTAAGTTCCAGCGCATGGGTGAGAAGAAGCTCAATGTCTTTGAGGATCCTTTGAGGAGATAGTATGCTTAAAGTAAGAAATCTGCATAAAACTTTCAATGATACACAGGTTCTCAAGGGCATAGATCTGGACGTGGACAAGGGAGATGTTATCGCTGTCATAGGGCCCAGCGGCTCCGGAAAAACCACTCTTCTACGCTGCCTTAATTTCCTGGAGAAGGCAGAGGAGGGTAGTCTTGAATTTGACAATAAAAGCTATAATCTCTCTGAGATCTCTAAAAAGGATATTCTTGCCATAAGACAGAAAACCGGCTTTGTTTTTCAGAATTTCAACCTTTTCAGGAACAAGAACGTGCTGAAGAACGTCACAGAAGGACTCACCACCGTCAGGAAAATCAAGAAAGAAGAGGCTTATGGGATTGCCCTTGCCGTGCTGAAAAAAGTCGGTATGGAAAATAGGCTTGACTCCTATCCCTATCAGATAAGTGGTGGTCAGCAGCAGAGGGTAGCCATAGCCCGGGCCCTGGCTACGAATCCCCAGATAATTTATTTCGATGAACCAACGTCGGCCTTGGATCCTGAGCTGATAGGGGAGGTTCTGGCTGTCATTAAGAAGCTGGCTGACGAGGGAATGACCATGATTGTGGTCACCCATGAATTGAACTTCGCGAAAAATGTCTCCAATAAGGTTATATTTATGGAAGACGGAAAAATAGTAGAAAGTAATTCTACAAAGGAATTTTTTGAGAATCCAAAAATGGAGAGAACCAGGGAATTCCTCAACACATTCACTAATAAATAAGGAGTTGATTATGAAGAGAGTATTCATCACAGCTGTATTAGTAGCGGCGGCTTTTCTTACCTTGTCTTGTTCAAAGAAGTCTGAGAAGGATCTTCTCGCTCAGATTCAAGAGAAAAAAGAAATCGTAATTGCGACGGAAGGTTCTTGGGCCCCTTGGACTTATCATGATGAGGCCAACCAGCTGGTAGGTTTTGATGTGGAGGCAGGAAAGCTGATAGCAGAAAAACTCGGCGTGAAAGCCAAGTTCGTTGAGGTTGACTGGGACGGTATTTTTGCAGGATTGGATGCTGAACGCTATGACATTTCATGTAATGGAATTGAGATTACGGATGAAAGAAGTCTTAAATATGACTTTTCCGATCCCTATGCCTATACCCACACTGCCCTTATCGTAAGAGCTGACAACACTGATATCAAATCTTACCAGGATCTGAAGGGTAAAACCACGACAAATTCCATCGGTTCGACTTATGAAGCTCTCGCTAAGAAATATGGGGCTGAGGTAATCACGATTGATTCTTTCAGCGAGACCCTTGAATTGGTGGAGCATGGTCGTGCTCAGGCCACATTAAACGATAATGCCACTTTCTACTACTACAACAAGGTGCAGCCCGACAACAAATTCAAGGTGGCTGCAATGACAGAGGATGCAAGTCGGATTGCCATACCTATGAGAAAAACAGAGAAGACAGAAAGTCTGAGGCTGGCTATAAACAAGGCTATCCAAGAGCTTAAGGAGTCAGGAGAACTGGCCCGTATCGCAGAGAAATACTTCGGTACCGATATTACGAAATAAAGGTTTTGATACTGAATAATACATGAAGAAAGGTCCCTTGGCTGAGTCCAGTTTGAAGTGCACTTCAGTTCAGGGGCTTTTTTATGCTCCTTTGTGTTAAACTGGCTTGGAGGGAAATCATCCCCAGAGCTTCATCACGCAGTCTGCGGCGAATACTGCCCCGGAAGCGCACAAGGCAACGACGATAAGGCTTTTTTCAAACCAAGCCAGAATAAGAGCCGTGACACAGCCGGCCAGGGCGGTGAGTATATTCCCTGTGGAGTAGAAAATGGCTGGAAAGGTCATAGCGCCTAGGACTGAATAAGGAATGTAGTACAAAAAAGACTGGATGAATCTGCTTTGGATTTTTTTTCTGAAAAGAACGAAGGGAATCATCCTTACCAGATATGTGACACCTGCCATGACCGCAAGGTATTCAAGAAAAAGTAAAGTATTCTCCATTTGTCAGACCTCTCTTCCTCTTTCTGCTCCAGCTTCTTGCTCCTGCTGTGTCCCTTCTTTGTTTATAGGCTTAAGAAGTGCGAACAGAGCACTTGATGTCACTGCGCAAATGATAATCACGAAGCCTGATGATATTTTGTTCAGGATCGGCAGGTAGCGGAAAAGTACGCTCATAGCACAGGATACGATTATGACTCCCATTACGGGAAGGCTTTTTTTTGCAGCCGGAATGATGATGGCTATGAACATTCCATAAATGGCGATTCCCAGAGCGTTGGTTACTGCCACTGGAAGAATGTTGCCCGCCGCCGCTCCTAAAAGTGTTCCCAAGGACCAGCCAATGTAGGGGATAACAGCAAGCCCGTACATATAACGTCTTCCTATATTCCTGTCCTTTGCGGAAGCCACTGCGAAAATCTCATCGGTCATGAAAAAGGAGATTAGGAAGCGGTCTCCATTTTTTATGGTCTTGTCTGCCTTCTGTGACAGCGATATGGACATAAGGGAATAACGAAGGTTGATTACAAGCTGGGTAAGGGCTATCTCTATGAAGGGAAGCTGCTGGACTATTATAGGTACCCCGGCCAGTTGCCCGGCGGAGGTAAGGTTAGTCATGGAAATAAGCAGGGTCTGCCATATTTTCAGGCCGCTGCCAACGGCGAAGATGCCGAAGGCAAAGGATACGGAGAGGTATCCCAGACCTATGGGAATACCGTCTTTTAAGCCGTTCCTGAAGCTGTAACCCGTATAAGTACTGGAGTTCATGGCGAGGAGTATATCACAAAGAGGGGCTCTTGAGAAAGCACCTGAAAGATTACATTGGTGACTGGGTTACGATTGAGCCGTCGTCCCGGAATTCTAGGCTGCAGAACTTTACGTTGCGTTTCTGGTTGACTCCGTTGGAAAGCTCGCAGTCGTGGTAGAAAAGGTACCACTTGCCCTTGAATTCCAAGATAGAGTGGTGGGTTGTCCATCCTAAGGGAGGTGTAAGTACTATTCCTCCGTAGGTGTAGGGGCCGTATACCTTGTCTGACGTTGCCCAGGCAATGAAGTGGGTGTCGCCGGTTGAGTAGGTGAAGTAGTATTTTCCGTTGCGCTTGAAAAGCCAGGGAGCCTCAAAATATCTGCGGTCATGATCACCGCCCTTAAGAGGCTGACCTTTCTCATCGACTATTACCAGATCCTTCGGTTCCTCAGCGAACTGCTTTAAATCCTTTGACATTTTGGCGATTTTGGGACATACAGCAGGAGTATCACCCTCCGGCTCCTTGTTCTTCTCATCGTATACATTGTTGCGGTATTTATCCAGCTGGCCGCCCCAGATACCTCCGAAAGCTGTGTAATACTCGCCGTTATCGTCCTTGAATATACAGGGGTCTATACTGTAGCTGCCCTTTATAGGTTCATCCTCAGGAGTGAATGGACCTTCCGGCTTGTCAGAGGTGGCGATTCCCAGCCTGAAGAAGTTCTTTTTATCTCTTGCAGGGAAGATGAGGTAGTATTTACCGTCTTTTTCCGCGCAGTCAGGAGCCCATAGCTGGCTTGAAACCCATTTTACATCGTCTTGATGAAGGGCAAGACCACAGTCTCTGGGAAGTGTCTCCGTATCGGGCATCTCAAAAATATGGTAATCCTCCATCTGATACTGGTCGCCGTTGTCATTGGACTCTACGTCTATTCCTTTGTCATGGGATGGATAAATATATATTTTGCCGTTGAAAACATGGGCTGATGGATCTGCTGTATAAATATGGGTTATGAGTGGTTTCTTTTCTAGCATAATGGACTTCTCCTATTGAATAGAATGATAACATAGAATAAAAAAGTGCAATATCAGTAATTATACTGATAAAATGTAGAAAGTTTTTTGTTTATGTGAGATGTTTCCCAGGCCTTCTTCGACTTTTCGAAAAAAAGTTTTCAGCCCACAATGCTTCCGAAAAAAAAACGGCCACTTCTTTATACATATCCAAGAATCTGTTTTAAGCTTTTAGACCTGTGGTCTCGTCTATTCCCATCATTATATTCATACACTGTACCGCGGCTCCTGATGCTCCCTTTCCCAGATTGTCGAAGCGGCTGGTGATGATTATGCGGTCATCGTTTCCGTATACGAAAATCTGCATGGTGTTTGTGCCTGTCATGGTATTGGCCGGGATGAAGGGTTCTGGCAGGATTCCTTCTCCCATTAAGGGGGCAACCTTGACGAAGTGGGTGTCTTGGTACCAGTCTTGGAAAAGCTTCTGCAGGTCTGAAGCAGTGACCTTTTTTGTCAGAAGCCTTGTGTGAAGAGGAACCGTGACTGTCATACCTGAGTAGTAATCGCATACGTAGGGATTGAAGACGGGCTCGAAGTCAAGTCCGCTTATTTTCTTCATCTCAGGGAGGTGCTTATGTGTCTGGGTAAGGGCATAGAGCCTTGGTGACTTAAGCTGCCAGTCTCTGTCTGGAGCTTCGTATTGGGCCACGGCTTTTTTGCCCGCTCCTGAGTAGCCGGATACTGCGTGTATTACGACCGGGTAGTCTGCCGGCATTATTCCGCTTTTTACAAGAGGGTATCCGATGGCATTGAAGCCGCTGGCATAACATCCAGGAACGGCGACCCGGTTTGAGCCTTCTATTTTTTTCCTGAAATCAGGAGAAAGCTCAGGAAAGCCGTATGCCCAGGCATCGTTTGTCCTGTGGGCTGTTGAAGCATCTATTATGCGGGTCGTGGGGCTTGTGCAAAGCTCTGCGGACTCTATTGCCGCTGCGTCCGGCAGGCAGAGGAAGGTGAAATCGCTCTCATTGATGAGCTTCCGGCGTTCAGCTTTATCCTTGCGTTTATCTTCGTCTATCTGGAGTAATTCTATGTCCTTGCGGCCCTCGAATCTCTCGAAAATCTTGAGTCCTGTGGTTCCTTCTTTTCCGTCTATAAATACTTTGTAAGCCATGTTTTTTCCTTTTAGGGATTTCATCCCTGAGACCTTTTAGGGATTTCATCCCTAAGACCTTTTAGGGATTTCATCCCTAAGACCTTTTTAGGGATTTCATCCCTAAGACTAATATGTGGGAGAGGACAAACCCCCTACTTCCGAAGCGCGGTTTTTTCCTCTCCCACGCCCTCTTCTTTTTCCGGCACGGTTTAAAGTTGAGCTTTCTAAAGCTGGCGGTCGTGAAAGGCCCTTACAAGTTCTGCCATCCGCAAGCTTCTGTCAGAACTCGCCGGCTTTTTTTGCCGCCAGTTTGTAAGCACTCTTCGTCGACACTGGCGCAGCCGGCATTTCTGTGTGGAACAGGGGCTGTGCCTTTTCCTTAACTATACTGTTTATTGCGGTTCTTTTTCAATATCTGTATAATTCAGCCTAGGTAGCCCTTCTTGTTTTAACGATAAAGTCAGGAGTTTTTATGAAATACGTGTTCTGTGAAAATAATGAGTCTGGAGTAATTAAAGTTTCTGCTGATTCCTTGTACGGAAAATCTGGAATCAGCGGTATGACCGATTCTAAGTTCGGCTTCGTAATTGAGCGTAACCGAAATAATAATTCAAGTCTAAGGATACCTGAGATTAATTCTGGTTTTATACCTGCTCCTTTTTTCAATAACGGAGAGGTCTCTGAGATTTGCCAGGATTCTTACGGATGCTTCGTTAAGGCGAAGTACGACGGGGTTTATCCTCTTTCCTTCAGAATAGATGTGCATAAAGAAGGAGTGGTATTCGTTACTATTAAGGTCTTCGCTGCAGAGGATACAGATTCTTTTATGATTTTTTCCAATAACCGTCAGCTTGTTTTCAAGGGTTCCCTGAAAAAAGGTTCCTCTTTGGTGAAGACTTTCCCTGTGATGATTTGCCCTATTATTCCCCGTAATTACACGGAGAGTGCTGACACGACTGCAGTTACTATAACTGTCATAGGCAAAGGGGTTCATATCCAGTCTTTGGAGACAGTCCGCCGCTCAAGTCCTGTCTTGTGGATAGCCGGAGACTCAACCGTAACTAACCAGTGTTGTGAGTATCCTTACCTGGGGGGGAATTCCTATGCAGGCTGGGGACAGATGCTGCAATTTTTTGTGGGAAATGACTATTCTGTCTCTAATCATGCCCATTCCGGGCTTACTCTGGAAAGCTACCGTTCTGAAGGCCATTACGATATTCTTCTCAGCAGGGTGAGCAAAAAGGATATAGTGCTTTTCCAGTTCGGCCACAACGATCAGAAGCTGGCCCATCTTACGGCTGAGGGAGGCTACAGGGAGCGTTATGAGGCTTATATAGCCGAGGTCCGTCGGCTTGGGGGAATTCCTGTTATTGTTACTCCTCTTGCCCGTAACACATGGAAGGGCGATGGGGAGAGCTATAACGACCTGCTTGCGGCCTATAATGATGTGTGCTTTAAGATCGGCAGGGAGCTTGATGTCCCTGTGGTTTCTCTCCATGATGCCGCTATGGCTTTTATCGTGAAAAAGGGTCGGGATGGAGTGAAAAAATATTTCTTCCCCTCTGATTATACCCATACCAATGATTATGGTGCCTTCTTCTTTGCCGGTATCGTTTATAGTGAGCTGGTCCGGCTTGGTGTGCTGGAGGAGGGGATACGCTCGGCTTTCATCAATACTGAAGAGCCTTCTTGGGTGGCTCCTGATAAGCTTGACATGCCTCTTCTTCCGGAAGAGCTTACCTCTCAGAATAATGCCGGGGCTTCTGGTGAGGATCCCTTCTCAGGGGAGACAGACCTTGATAAAGTCATTACCAGGGCTGAAAGTCTTGGCTTAGTGATAAAGACGATGAAGTTCTTCCCTGTCAATGTCTATAATGATGTGTTTACGGATGTGGTGGGACACGAGCCCTATGCGGGTACTGTGGAGTGCGCTGTTCAGAATGGTATTATCCCAAAGAGTGACATTGATGCAAAGCTCTTCCGCCCGAAGGACAGTGTTACCGGTGAGGAGTTTTTGGAATTCGCCGCTAATGGCTACAGAAGCCGCCAGCCGGGGAAAGTGGATGCTCTTCCTGCTGCAGAAAAGCTTAGAAAAAAAGATGTGGTGCTGAAAAAAGAGGCTTTGGAGCTTCTTCGTGGGTTGAAAGTGTAAGCGGGTATTATGCCCCTGTTTTCTGTGCAGTGAAACAGGGGCAACAAGGGTGTTAGTTTCTGCAGAGTATATGAGTCTGTGCAGATGGAACTGTGGCTTTTTCAGTGGAATTCAGACAAATGACAGGACATAAAGAACTTAAATGTAAGATTTATCCCTTTGGGACTTTAGATAATTTAAGGTTTGTCGTTATATGTACTTTTTATGACGGAAAGTATGTGCTTAGCTATCATCGAAAACATGAATCATGGGAAACTCAGGGCGGGCATATTGAAGACGGGGAATCGCCCTATGAAGCCGCTTGCAGGGAGTTGTACGAGGAAAGCGGAATCACGGACACCGAACTTATACCTGTATGTGATTACAATGCGATAGATTCGGAAGGAACTTCAAACGGAAGGGTCTATGCCGCTCAGATTCGTCATTTGGAAGAACTGCCTCAAAGCGAGATGAGTTCTGTAAAAGTTTTTGATACTTTACCGGATAATCTGACCTATCCGCTTGTAACGCCTGTTTTGTTTTTTGAATCAGAAAAAAGATTGGGGTGTTGAGCGGGTTGCGTCTGCGACCTCCGGACGGCAATATTTAACAGGTGAGTCGATGACCGACGGGTATTCTTAAGGAGGTCCCCCTTAAGCCGTGCCGGAGCGCTACGGGCATAGCTCTCCGCGAGACTCACTAGGAACAGCCCAGAGGACTGTTCCTAGCAGCTCCCTATTATGCGAATGGGTTTTCTGTTGCGTACAGTGTGCCTGCTGGCTTGTTGTAGGCAATGTCCTCAATACCAAGATACTGGAATACTGTGAACAAAGCTTTTCCTACATGGCCGAAAGCAACTGCTCCGTGGTGAGGATATCTCTTTGCGATAAGAACGTGGCGGTAGAAGCGGCCCATTTCTGGGATAGCGAATACACCGATTCCTCCGAAAGAGCGTGTTGCCACTGGAAGAACCTCGCCCTGAGCGATGTAAGCCTGGAGCTTTGTGTCCGGGCGTGTCTGAAGTCTGAAGAATGTGATGTCTCCGGCTGCGATATCGCCTTCCAATGTTCCGCGTGTGAAGTCTGGCTCGCTGCCCTTTGGCTCGAGCAGACGGTGCTGGATAAGCTGGTATTTTACACCAGGCTTGCTGGATGGTGCCAGGCGGCAGAATGGAGTGTTACCGCAGTGGAAGCCCATGAATGTATCTGTGAGCTTATAGTTGTATGCGAACTTGCCCTTGATCTCTGAATCGTACATATCTGCTGGAACAGAGTTGTTGATATCCAGGAGTGTGACAGGCTCACCTGTAACACAGGTACCGATGTACTCAGAGAGTGCACCGAAGATATCTACTTCACAGGCAACAGGGATTCCTCTTGAAGCCAGGCGGCTGTTGACGTAGCATGGCTCGAAGCCGAAGGATTCTGGGAATGCGGGCCAGCATTTGTCTGCGAATACAACGTAGTCGCGGGCTCCCTTGTTCTGCTCTGCCCAGTCAAGTAGTGTGAGCTCGAACTGTGCCATGCGTGGCAGGAAGTCAGGATAGTTGTTTCCTGAGGTTCCAAGCTCTGCGGCCATTTCTTTGACAACGTCAGGAATGCGCTTGTCGTCTGCGTGCTTCTTGTAAGCGACGAGAAGATCAAGCTCTGAGTTCTCCTGGATTTCTACGCCGATGTCGTAAAGACCCTTGATAGGTGCGTTACAGGCGAAGAAGTCCTGAGGACGTGGACCGAATGTGATGATTTTCAGGTGAGAAAGACCGATGAGGGCGCGGGCTACAGGGATGAAATCCTTCATCATTGCAGCTACATCCTCTGCTGTTCCTACTGGATACTCAGGGATTACTGCGTCAAGGTGACGGAGTCCCAGGTTGTATGAGCAGTTGAGCATACCGCAGTATGCGTCACCACGTCCGTCGATAAGGCTGTCGCCTTTTTCTTCGGCTGCGGCTGCGTACATTACAGGACCGTCGAAGTTCTTTGCGATGAGTGTCTCTGGTGTCTCAGGACCGAAGTTTCCAAGGAATACGCAGAGGGCGTTACATCCAGCTTTCTTAACATCCTCGATAGCCTTGAGCATGTCGAGTTCGTTTTCTACAGTAACTTTTGATTCATACAGATCGCCTCCGTATGCCTTGACAATGGCTGCTCTTCTTGATTCGGAAAGAGAAATGATAAAGCAGTCGCGGCTGACGGCAATAATGCCGAGCTTTACATCAGGAATGTTTTTTAACATCGTGAGCTCCCTTGTTTGTGTAAACAAACATATTTAATTAATACCGCATCTTTAAGATGTGGTTTTCTAGCCTATCTTCAGTTAGATACCCCTAACAAAGATATATGTATGAATTTTATACCATAGTCGCCATAAGTCAAGCAGATATTTTCCCTAAGGTAATTATTTTTTACATCTGGTTTATATTTCCCGTGGCTTTTAGGGTGTCCGGGGTGTTGCGGGGCAGAAACTGAAGAATGTGCCCCGCTCGTGGGGGCAGCGTAAGCCACCGGTAGCAAGCGTTAGCTTGCGGAAGGAGGCTGGAGCGCAGGGGGCGTCTGCCCCCCCTCCTGCTGAATTTTATCACGAATAAATGAATATTTATACAATTTTTATGCAGAATTTGTCGAATTTATGCTTTTTTCTATAGTATAAAAGATTTTTTTTTGGTAACATAAAATCATGCGGTCTTTTTTGAGAGGTGCGAAGATGCACTGTGGCCGCTTTCTTTATATGTATAGAGGTTTATGATGATTACCCTGAAATTCGGCGGAACGTCCATGGGAAATGCCGGACGTATTTTGGATTCTGCCGCTATCATGAAAGGTCGTGCTGAGCAAGAGCGCATAAGCGTTGTAGTTTCTGCCGTCGCCGGTGTTTCGAATCGTTTGCAGGAAAGTATCGACAAGACTGTTGAGGGGGCATCCCCCAATGAATATTGTACCACCCTCAGGAATATACACAAAGAGATATGCGATGAGCTGGGAAAGAAGCTCGAAGCCTTCGACAGCAATAATGTAATGGCTTCTCTTGAGGATGTTTTCGTCGAGTATGAGAGGCTGCTCAACGCTGTGTCCGCCTTCGGAGAGTGTCCTCTTTCAGTGCACTGCCGCATAATGGGTACTGGTGAGCGTTTGTCTGCTCCTATTGTGGCTGCGGTCCTTGCCGCCATGGGGGAGAGTGTCTGTCTTTTCGACTCAAGGAATTATATTTTCACCACCGGTAACCAGGCCGAGGGAGACCCCGACTATGGCCGTACCATGACGGCTTTCGCCGGTATCCGGGATGGCAAGGTAGGGCGCTCATCACGGATTCTTCTTTTCCCTGGTTTTATCTGCACCTGGAAGGACGGTCACATGGGCCTTCTTGGCCGCAACGGCTCCGATTTCTCCGCAGCCCTGGTGGGCGTAGGTCTGGGCTCTTCTAAGGTGGAGTTCTGGACTGACGTGGACGGAATCTTCACTGCTGATCCCCGTATCGTTCCTGATGCCATCATGGTCAACGATATGAGCTACGAGGAGGCTATGGAGCTTTCTTTCTTCGGTTCCAAGGTCCTCCATCCAAAGACTCTTGCTCCTCTTGCCGCGAAGGGAATTGAGGCATGGAGCCTTAACACTATGAATCCTTCCTCCCGTGGTACCCGCATAACCTCAGGCTCCTTCGAGGCTTCCGGCCCTATCCGGGGTATCTCCTGCCTCAAGAACACTGCCATGATAAGCGTTTCCGGCTCGGGCATGAAGGGCAAGTCCGGTATGGCCGCCCGCATATTCGCGGCTGTCTCCCGGGCCGGCATTTCCATGCTGCTTATCACCCAGTCCAGCTCTGAGTACACCATCAGCTTCTGTGTGAACCAGAAGGATGCCCATACTGTGCAGGAAATCCTGGGCAGCGAGTTCGAGCTCGAGCTTAGGGAGAATATAATAAACCTCATCGAGATGCAGGAGAACTGCGCCATCGTTTCTATCGTCGGTGATGGTATGAAGCATAAGAGGGGCATAGCCGGAAAGTTCTTCGACGCGATGGCTTCTCAGGATATAAGCATACTTGCCATTGCCCAGGGCTCCTCCGAGCGTTCTATCTCCGTAGTAATAAATGGTGAGAACGGGGACACTGCGGTCCGCATTGCCCACCGCTTCTGCTTCAATACTGCCCAGACCATAGAGGTCTTTGCCTTCGGAGCTGGTAATATAGGTGGCACTCTCCTCGATCAGATAAAGGCTCAGCAGAGGGATCTTCTTTCTCAGGGAGTGGATATAAAGGTTATGGCCATAGCCAATATAGACGGCATGATAATGAGCGACAACGGTCTTTCGCTTTCTGACTGGCGTGGAGATATAAAGAAGAACGGCAAACCCACTAATCTTGATGAGATTCTTACCTTCGTAAAAAGGGTAAAGCCCTTGAATCCTATTTTCGTGGATTGCACCGCTTCCTACGATCTGCCTGAGCGTTACCTTGATATACTGAATGCGGGAATGCATATAGCAACCCCCAACAAGAGGGCCAACTCCATGAGCATGCAGTTCTATAAGGACCTGCGTGCCACCGCAAACAAGATGCACAGGCGTTTCCTCTACGAGACCAATGTCGGTGCCGGACTTCCTATTATCGACACTCTGCAGAACCTTTTCAAATCCGGTGACAAGCTCACAGGCTTCTACGGAATCATGTCGGGCTCTCTTTCATATATTTTCGGCCGGCTTGATGAGGGTGTATCCTTCAGTCAGGCGGTCCTTGAGGCGAAAGAGAAGCGTTTTACTGAGCCTGACCCCCGTGATGACCTTGGCGGTCTTGATGTGGCAAGAAAAGCTCTTATCATAGCCCGCGAGGCAGGCTTCGAGATTGAGCTTGACGATGTGGTCATAAACAAGGTTTTCCCGGACAGCTTCGATGATACAGGCTCTACTGAGGACTTCCTGAAAAGACTTCCTGAGCTTGACTCCTTCTTTGCGGATAAAATAGAAAAGCTTAAGAAGGAAGGCAAGGTTCTCCGCATGGGAGCTACCATAGAGAACGGTAAGTGCAGCGTAGGAATGATGGAGGTCGGGGAGGATCATCCTCTCTTCGTGATAAAGGGCGGAGAGAATGCCTTCGTATTCCATACTGCCCGTTATACTCCGATTCCTATGACAATCCGCGGATACGGTGCTGGCGCCGGGGTTACGGCCGCCGGTGTATTCGGTGACATCCTGCGCACAGTGTCCTGGAACCCAGAAACGATAATTAAATAAGTGGGAGGTGAGATGAAACGACTTTCGGAAAGCCCTATGCAACGATACGTTTTATCTGTTCTTGTCGAGAACCATGCCGGTGTACTGAGCCGGGTCTCTGGGCTTTTCAGCCGCAGGGGCTACAATATAGACAGCCTTACTGTTGGTGTCACCTCCCATGCGGGTCAGTCCCGTATGACTATTGTGGTTCAGGGGGATGATCATACCCTGAACCAGATAATAAAGCAGCTTTCCAAGCTGGAAGAGGTCATCACCATAGAGCACTGTGACACTTCTGCCACTGTCCTTCGGGAGACAGCCCTTATAAAGGTTTCCGCTCCCGGTGAGTCCCGCATCGGAGTCATCGAGACGGCCAATATCTTCAGGGCCCATGTGGTTGACGTGGGCTTCGACACTCTGATAATCGAGGCTACGGGCAGCGAGGACAAAATAGCCAGCCTTATAAGACTTCTGGAGCCCTTCGGTATCCGTGAGCTTGTGAGAACGGGACTCACAGCCATGGACAGGGGTGGAAAGCTCCTGGGCCTTCCGGGGGCGGGCCAGACTGTCTCAGGCGGGGCGGATAGCACCGGGGAATAAGCTCCTGGATTTTTGAGGTCAGCGGTTTCCGAAGACCAGTCGGTCTACTTGCTTAAAGCTTTTAAAACTTGTAGAATGTATAGTATATGAATGCCTCTGATAAGCTTGTAATCCGCGGTGCCCGTGAGCACAATCTTAAGAATATAGATCTTGATCTGCCCCGGGATAAACTGATTGTCGTGTCCGGTCTTTCCGGTTCCGGTAAGAGTTCTCTTGCCTTTGACACCATATTCGCTGAAGGTCAGCGGCGCTATGTGGAAAGTCTTTCCGCCTATGCCCGTCAGTTTTTGGGCAGGATGGACAAGCCCGACCTTGATTTCATAGAGGGGCTTTCCCCTGCCATTTCCATAGAACAGAAAACCACTCATAAAAACCCCCGCTCCACAGTGGGGACTGTAACCGAGATCTATGACTACTACAGGCTTCTCTATGCCCGTATAGGCCATGCCCACTGTCCCAACTGCGGGCGGGAGATAAGGGAGCAGTCCACCGACCAGATAATAGATACCATTATGGGCTGGCCAGAGGGCACCAAGATACAGATTCTTTCCCCAGTGATCCACGGCAAGAAGGGTGAGCACCAGAAAATAGTGGATGACGCCGTAAAGGCAGGCTTTCAAAGAGCCCGTATCGACGGCCTTATGATAGAGCTTTCCGACGGGGTCAAGCTGGACAAGCAGAAAAAACACTCCATAGATCTTGTGGTGGACAGAATCAAGCTTAATTCTGAGGTCCGCCGCCGTCTTGCGGATTCCGTGGAGTCTGCCCTGAACTATGCCAATGGAATAGTGGTGGTGCTCCGTTCCCTGCCTGCAGAGGAGGGGGGAGGTGAGAGCGAGGTCTTCTTTTCCCAGAAAAACTCCTGCCCTGACTGTGGTATCTCCATACCGGAGCTGCAGCCCCGGCTTTTTTCCTTCAACAATCCCTTCGGAGCCTGCCCTGAGTGTACGGGTCTTGGAGAGAAGCAGGAATTCGACCTTGACCTGATCATACCTGACAAGGAGCTGTCTTTGAACGACGGTGCCCTGCATGGCTTCAACATAGACTCCAACTGGAACAGAAGCCGCTTCGAGGCTATCTCCAAGCAGTTCGGTCTTCCCTTGGACAAGCCCGTGAAAAGCCTTACTAAAAAGCAGATGGACTTGCTGGTGAACGGAAGCGAAGAGCAGGTCAAATTCAAATACGTAAGGTCAGATGGTACGGGAACCTCAGAATTCGTGCAGAAATGGCCGGGCCTTATTCCGGAGCTGAAGCGCCGCTATGCGGAATCTTTCTCTGATTCCCAGAGGGAGAACTTCGAGAAGCTTATGTCCCACCGGGTCTGTACCTGCTGTAACGGCCGCCGTCTTAAAAAAGAGGCCTTGGGCGTTACTGTGGGCGGAAAGAACATTTTCGAGCTTTGTCAGCTTTCTGTGGTGGAGTCTCTTAAATTCTTTGATGATTTGAAGATTACTGAAACAGAAGCTAAGATAGCCGAGCAGATACTTAAAGAAATAAGAGGCCGGCTGGGCTTTCTTAAGAATGTAGGCCTTCAGTACCTTACCCTGGAGCGACAGGCGGCCACCCTCTCCGGCGGCGAGGCTCAGCGAATCCGCCTGGCCACCCAGATAGGCTCAAGCCTTGTGGGTGTCCTCTATATACTTGACGAGCCTTCCATAGGCCTTCATCAGCGGGATAACCAGCGTCTTATAGATACACTTACCTACCTCCGGGATTTGGGCAACACCCTTATCGTGGTTGAGCATGACGAGCAGACCCTCCGTACCGCAGACTGGATAGTGGATTTAGGACCTGGTGCCGGAGTCCACGGAGGAAATGTCATCGCTTCTGGAACGCCAGAGGAGGTTATGAAGGTTAAGGAGAGCATCACCGGCCAGTACCTGGCAGGTACTCTTAAGATGGATATTCCCAAGGAAAGACGCAAGGGTAACGGCCTTTTCATAAAGCTTGAGGGCTGCACCGAGCATAACCTGAAGAACATAAGCGTGAAATTTCCCCTTGGGGCCTTCACCTGCATAACCGGTGTGTCCGGCTCTGGAAAATCCACTCTTTTAAGCGATGTCTTCTGGCCGGCGGCCAGTAACAGAATTATGCGGTCAAAGCTGCCGGAGGGAGCCTACAAAAAAATATCCGGCCTGGAGAATATCGACAAGATAATCAATATAGATCAGACGCCTATAGGACGCACGCCCCGGTCAAACCCGGCCACCTACGTGGGAGTTTTCAACGACATAAGGGATCTTTTCGCCAGTCTTCCTGACGCCAAGGCCAAGGGCTACAAGCCCGGCCGCTTCAGCTTCAACGTGAAGGGAGGGCGCTGCGAGAACTGTCTGGGAGCCGGAACCATCACCATAGAGATGAATTTCCTTCCTGATGTATATGTCTGCTGTGACGTCTGCCACGGCCGTCGTTTCAACCAGGAGACCCTGGAGGTAAAATACAAGGGAAAGAGCATTGATGACGTCCTTAAAATGACCATAGAGGAGGCTGCCTCCTTCTTCGGCCATATCCCCCACATAGCCCATAAGCTTGAGACCCTGGTATCTGTGGGGCTTGGCTATATACAGCTTGGACAGTCTGCCCTGACTCTCTCCGGCGGAGAGGCTCAGAGGGTCAAGCTTGCCAATGAGCTTTCCCGCCGTTCCACTGGCAAGACACTTTATATACTGGATGAACCCACCACGGGTCTCCATTTCGCTGATGTCAAGCAGCTTATGGAGGTAATAGGCCGTTTAGTGGATCAGGGCAACACAGTGGTCATGATAGAGCACAACCTGGACGTGATACTGCAGGCCGATTACATAGTTGATTTAGGGCCTGAGGGCGGCTCCGGCGGAGGACAGATCATCGCGGAGGGGACACCCGAGCAAGTTTCTCTAGTAGAAAAATCTTATACAGGTTATTATATTAAGGACAAACTTTTTCAAGAAAAATGTAAGTGATGATTAGAAAGCTCTGTTATAAAAAAATTCTATTTTTTCTTGCCCTTCTTTTTACAGGGCTTTCTCTATTCTGTCAGGAAATAGAAGGCACGGAGCAGGCAGCTGAGGGAGACCCTGCTGCTCTCTCAAAGAAAGAGCCTGCCGTGGTCAAGATTATCTCAGCAAGAAAAACGGAATATAAGAAAGACGCTTCTGATGATTCTGATCTTATCCTTTTCACAGGCGATGTTTCTCTTTCCGTGACTCAGGGGTCTTCTGTCCTTTCTATAGAAGCGGATACAGTTACCTTCAACCGCTCAAAGTCTCTTCTCTATGCGGAAGGCTCGGTGAAATTCGGAACAAAAGGTGGGGCTTCCGCCTCGGATTCTGATATCATGACAGCCTCCTCCCTTCTGCTGAATACCGAAACTCAGGAAGGTTTCTTCAATGCCGGTAAAATTGTTCAGGGAAATTCCGGGGCTATTAACCTTTCTTCCGGTACTAAGCTTATCATTTCATCTGATCTTTTCGTCAAGGGAAATTCCGGGACTGTCACCTTTAAGGATGGTATCCTTACCTTTTGTGATGAAGAGGACCCCCACTGGAAGATAAAGGCCTCCAGAATATGGCTTCTGCCCGGTAATGAGTTCGGTTTCCTTAATGCCCTTCTTTATATAGGGCATATTCCTGTAATGTACTTTCCCTTCTTCTACTATCCTAAGGATGAGATGATCTTCAATCCCACCTTCAGCTATGATCCCAGGAAGGGATATTCAATTCAGACGACCACATACCTCATAGGCAGGAAGAAGCTTGCAAACTCATCCTCTGATAATGATATATCAAACTTCCTGAAGCCCACCGAGCTTAAGAAACAGGTAAGGGAAGGGCTTTTCTTAAGGAATCTCGACCAAAAAGATACGGCTCCCAGCTCATTTCTTAAAGTCATGGCTGATTTTTACAGTAATCTAGGATATCTTGCCGGTGTCCAGGGAGTTTTCAAGCCTTCTGATGTAATCTCGGATATATCATTCGCCACTTATATGGGGTGGTCAACATCGATATTCCCAGCAGCAGATTCGAAATATACGACTTTCTATAATAGCAAGGAATATTCTGATTCCTCCTGGTTCTTCGGGACGGAGTTCCCCTTCCGTTTCTACGTCGATTTCAGCATGAAAATGAATTTCTCTCCGTTCTCTCTGAACATATCCCTGCCTTTGTACTCCGATCCATATTTTAAGTCGGATTTCCTGAACAGAAACGAGGATATGGACTGGATAGATTTTCTGATAAATAATCCTGTGATGAATGGGAAATCTAAATCCTCATCATCATCGTCTTCTTCTGATGCTTACAGCTGGTCTGTCTCAGGCTCTGTCTCCACACCGTCTTTTGTTAAGAATCTGAATCCTTACATAAAGGACTTATCTGTAAAGGAGCTTTCTTCCAAAATAAATTTCAGTACCAAGAATAATTCTGATCTCAGATATCCTTTTTCTACTGTCAGTCCTGAAAGGTCCTTTTTTTATCCATCCACGGCCTATCCGTTCAAAATCACCCTCTCTCTTTCCGGTTCCCTGCTTTCCAGCTCTGATTCGGCTTCCAGACCGCAGACAAACAGTGAATATACCTATTTTCTTCCGGACGAGCTTGACGATTCTAAAAAAGCCGATGAGGATGAGGGGACAGAGGAGCCTTCGGGCGATTCTCTTGAGGATGCCACTGGGGAGGCTCCTGCTGCCGGTAATGACGATGTCAGTGATGCCATGCCGGAAGAGCCGGTTCTGGAAGAAATTCCTGAATATATGCTTAGGAATCAGGGCGGTCTGAATTTGGCCAAGTCGTCAAAGCAGGTCTTCTCTTATGGCATTACATATTCCTTGAATCCATCTTTCTCAACAGAAAGCCATTTCTCCGCTGATAGTTTCTCAATCCCGGAAGAAGTGAAATTCTCAGACACGGATACTTTCTTCGTTTCCTTCAAGTCTCCCCTTGCCTTTGATGGTAATGTCTCTTGGGGAGGTAATGTCCTTTCCCTTAGGGAGAGTCTTAGCTTCTCCCCTGTTTATCAGGGCCATCCCGTGATATCGGAGACAAAGTATCCTGACGGCAGCTCCGGCAGAAACAATATGCTGCTTTCGGACTACAGGGCCCGTAAGCTTGATCTTACCAGTAGTACATCTCTGTCTTTCCTGCCCTTTTCGGCTTTCAACCTTTTCTCCCAGTCTTCCCTTTCCTGGAGAAACAGTATGAAAATTATCCGCACGGAATTCTCAGGAACAGCAGATGAACCGGATTGGGATTACAATCCGCCAGAGTGGGATGCGGAATCTTTCACTCAGAACAGCCTGAATCTTGTCATCGCCGCCTCCGAGCTTTCGAATATGTTTTCCCAATCCCTGTCCATGGATTTGAATCTCCCCCCTCTGCTGGGGTCCTTCAGCTGGTCTCTTAGCCTTAAACAGCCGTATTGTACAAACATTTCCTTGTCCGGCGGCTATAGTGAAGAAAGCTCCGACAGTGGCGAATGGGTTCCTTCTCCTCTGAATCAAAGTTCTAGCTGGGCCTTCTTCGATAATGCTTTGTCTATAAGCCAAAGCTTCATATACAACATAGAGGAATCATATGTCTCCAGGTTTTCTCTCGGCCTGACCTGGAAGAAGCTTCAGTTCAACTTCAATATGAATCATTCTTATCCTTATACCCTGGAGGAGACTGGGTGGGAGCCAGGCCAGGATAAGGTATTCCAGGCTGAGGATATGAAAATCTCCTATTCCTGGAACGATGCTGTCTTCTATGCATGGAAAGACAGGATATCTTTCTCCCCTAAGCTTTCGACCCAGCTTTCTTTGAATCTTGTGAGACCGACGGAAAGTTCTTTCTCCCTTACGGCTTCCTTTGATTTTAATATAAACGAGGTTTTTGATATGTCCTTCTCTGCCAGCAGCAGAAATTCCTCCGTTTTTAAATACGTCCAGAATCTCTCCTCCATAGATGTAGAGATTCCTGGAGAGAAAAATCTATTCGTTGATTTGTTTGATTCCTTTGCCTTCTGGGATGATGATCTACGGAAAAAATCCGCCTTTAAGCTGCAGAGCCTTTCTATAAAGATGAATCATGATCTTCATGACTGGAAGCTTTCAGCGGAGCTGTCTGTTTCTCCTCGGCTTATACGTGATACCAAGCCCTATCGCTTCGAATTCGACCCCTATTTCAAGCTTTCTGTGGTATGGAAGCCTCTTTCGACCATGACCACCACGATCGTAGATGAGTACGGAGAGTTTGTCCTTAATCCTGAGAAATGATCACTCCTACGGGGCTCTGTCTTCCTTCCTTGTGTAGTGAGAAAACCCTGATATTGACGGAACGATAAAAATACCGTTACAATCTTATAAAAAGAGGTTTAGTGGAAACATCATATACGATAGTAGTGCCGGATATTGAACAACTTGCCAGGTTATGCGGCACGAATGACAGTAATCTACATCTCATAGAGAAATTTCTTGGTGTTCCGATTTATACTAGGGGTAATGAGCTTTCTGTGGAAAGTTCAGATCCTTCTGTAATGAATCGCTTCCGGCATGTGATAGACAGGGTTCTTGATGAGATGACCGAAAGCAGGGACGATGATCCCAACCTTGTGACATCAGTTATTACACGGCTTATACCTCCGGAAGATAATGCGGAGCCGGACGAAGCTTTTTTTTCGGCCGCTTGCATACGTATTCCCGGAGCTGTTAAGTCCGTTTATCCTAAATCATACAACCAGGCGGAACTGATACAATCCATGCGGAGAAACAATGTGGTTCTTTGTACGGGGCCTGCTGGTTCTGGAAAGACCTTTCTTGCCGTGGCGGAGGCCTTGAACCAGCTTCTTTCCGGCAATGTCTCCCGCCTGGTGCTTACTCGTCCCGTCGTTGAGGCTGGCGAGAGTCTTGGCTTTCTGCCGGGCGATTTCGAACAGAAGATATCGCCTTATCTAAAGCCGCTTTTTGATGCCATTGAGTATCTTCTGCCACGGGGAATGCCGGAAAAGCTTGCGGAAGCCGGAGCTATAGAGATTGCTCCCCTTGCTTATATGAGGGGCAGGACTCTCAATAACAGCATTCTTATTCTTGATGAAGCCCAGAATACGACGAGGGAGCAGATGAAGCTCTTCCTCACGAGGATGGGCGAGGGGTCGAAGGCTTTTGTGACCGGCGACATAACACAGATAGATCTTCCTTCCAGGATTCCTTCAGGTTTGATTCATGCTTGCCGTGTTTTGCAGAATATAGAGGGAATAAAGATAATGCAGATGTGTGGAAGCGACATTGTAAGGAATCCCCTGGTCAGGAAAATCGTTCAGGCATACGAAAATGACGAAGAAAAATGAGAAAAAAGAAGAAAAGATAATGAAAAGCTTCTATAAGGAGCTTCGTGAGAATTCAAGCAGGATAATAGTGATCCTCTGTTGGTTCGTCGCGTCTCTTCTTATTGCTTTCGTTCAGGTCTCCACATCTGAGACTGTGCTTTCTTTTTCAATGGATGATTTTAAAGTAGGTCAGATTTCTGACAGGACTATAGTTGCGGAGAGGGATCTTCCTGCAGATCTTGCCTTTCCTTTTGAGGTTACGAAAGGTGAGATGATTATAGAGCGCGGCTTCCCCATCTCGGAGACGGCTCTGAACAAGCTCCGTAAAATGGCGGAGACCCCTGCCTATATCGATTCCAGTGCTTTCTGGGATGCCGTCCTTTACCTTCTTTTCCTTGTTCCTCTTATCTTTTTCCTCTATTCCCCTGCTGTCCTGGGTTACAAGCAGAAAAAGCGCGAGCAGATTTTTATAGCCTCCAGCCTTTGTTTTGTATTCGCTTTCGCAGTTTTTATGCCGCTTTTTTTCAACATCCACAATATGTTTTATTTCGCCATCGCCCTTCCTGGAGTTTTCTTGGCAATAATGATAACCGTGATGTTCGGGCATATGAGCGCACTTTTTTACTCGATAATCACATTCTTCCTGGTACTTTTCTCTGCCTCCTATAATGTGGTGCCTGCTATATTCGAGTTCGCCTCCAGCCTTTTCGCTGTTTATATAGTCAGAAGGATCAAGCACCGCTTTGATATGGTGATAGCCTCTCTTGTCCTGGTCATAGTCAATATAGTCATACAATTCCTTTTGACTGTCATTTTCGGCGGAAAGTATGCCCAGCTGCCTTTGGCGCTCACAGGTGTCGCCCTTAACGGCTTCCTTTCCTGCATCCTTGCCCTTGGGTTCATAACTCCCTTCGAGATTCTGCTCAACACGGCTTCTGTCTTCCGTCTTCTGGATCTTTCCGATCTTAACACTCCTATAATGAGGAGGCTCCTTCTTGCGGCCCCGGGAACCTACAACCACTCAATGATGGTAGCAACCCTTGCGGAAAGCGCGTGTACCGAAATCGGCGCTAATCCTCTTCTTGCCCGTGTAGGAGCCTATTATCACGATTTAGGTAAAATCGACCAACCGGAATATTTTGTCGAGAATCAGAGCGGCAATAACAAGCATGATGACATCAATCCCCGCCTTTCTGTTTCCGTTATCCGGAGCCATGTGAAGAAGGGTGTTGAGAAGGCAAGGCAGCTCAGACTGCCTGAGGAAGTGATCGATATCATAGCGGAGCATCACGGAAACAGCCTTATCGCCTATTTCTATAGTGAGGCTAAAAAACAGGATGATCAGACTTCTCCTGAGGATTATTCTTATGGAGGAAATCCTCCTTCCTCAAAAGAGGCTGCCGTCGTCATGCTGGCGGATACTGTGGAGGCTGCATGCCGCACCTTGGAGAAGCCTTCAGTATCTCGTCTTGAGAAATTCGTCCATACCCTTGTAATGGGAAAATTCGAGCATGGACAACTTGATAAAGCAAATTTGACTTTCAGGGATTTGAATGCGATAGAAGCATCTTTTGTGACGATTCTTGCAGGTTATTATCATACAAGAATTGAGTATCCGGATCAGAAGGATCCGGATACCCTTCCAGAAAAGCAGGAGACAAAAGCGATCCCTAAGTCGACAGAAGGAGAAGAGAATGAGAAATAAAATCCTCGTGGATTTTGAAGAGGGCATGGATCCTCCGGCTTGGATAGATAAGGTCGCTCCCTTTGCAGACAAGGTTCTGGAAAAACTGGATAAGAATGACTGGGAGGTTTCTTTCTTTTTTTGCAGCCTTCCATTTATTCAGAGGCTGAACAAGGAATACCGTTCCATAGATTCTGCTACGGATATCCTTTCTTTTGAGGAAGGTTCTGAATACCAGGATGAGGAAGGAAAAACCGTATTTGCGGCAGGAGATATCGCTATATGTATTGATGTTTTTGTGAAAAATGCCTTAGAATTCGGGGTGTCTGCTGACGAAGAGCTAAAGCGCCTCATTATTCATGGCTTGATGCATCTCTCCGGTATGGACCATGGAGAAGCGCATATAGGAAAGGATCGGACCTTTGAGGGAGGAAGTGAAGAGGACAGGAAGATGCTTGTTCTTCAGGAAGATTTCGTGGAATACTTTGCTTCTGAGTCATTGATAGATAGTAAGTAACATTAGGGATGTGAGGTTGTTTTTTTTGTATTGATCTTCACATCCAAAAGGATTTTGTTTGATTTATGAGTTTTATGGGAAGACTTTTTAAGAAGAAAAAAGAGGAGGATCCTCATTCGGCTGTGGTAGTCAGAGCCGATGCGGATGCAGTTAATGAAGAAAAGCGGGATATGATCCGTGGTGTCGAGGATTTGTCCGAGACTTCGGTGAAAGAAATTATGATACCCCGTATAGATGTTGATTTTATCTCTGCTGATGTGCCCCAGGACGAGCTTCTTGAGATAATAGCGGAAAGCGGGCATTCCCGTTTCCCTATTTACAGTGAGTCAATTGATAATGTTATAGGTGTTCTTTATGTGAAGGATCTCATCATGACCTTTGCCCGTCATGAGACTGTCAATCTTTCGAAAATCATAAGAAAACCATTTTTTGTTCCTGAGACGAAGAAAATAGATACTCTTCTGCGTGAATTCAGAAGACGGCATATACATATAGCCATAGCAATCGATGAATACGGTGGTGTCTCCGGTATCGTCTGTATGGAGGATATAATAGAGGAGATAGTAGGCGATATCCAGGATGAGTTTGACAACGAACAGGAAGATATCCTTTCTGTAGGTGATGATATATGGCTTTGTGATGCCAGAGTCAACCTCGATGACCTGAACGAGAAACTTGGGTCGGACCTTCCCAATGAGGAATTCGATACTCTGGGTGGTTTCGTCTTTGATTTGTTCGGAAAAATTCCTGCTAAGTTCGAGAAATCATCTTGGAAGAATTTTGACTTCGTAGTTCAGGATATGGAAGGCCACCGCGTGAATCAGATAAAGGTTATAAAAAGGAAAGAAGAGAGTGAGTAGAGCTGTCAGGAAGATTGCGTTTTTCTCTTTGTTCTTCTTCTGTGTGTCAGGGGCATTCTCTTCCTCTGCCCAGTCTTGCTACAAGGCAGGGCAGGAGCAGCAGGAATTGAAGAACTGGTATGAGGCTGTGGAGTGCTATCTGGAGGCTGTTCATATCAATCCTTCCTACGGAGATGCTTATTTTGCTCTTTCCCAGTGTTCCTACGAAATGGAGGAATACCAGCTTGCCCTGACTTATCTCGATATGGCGGCAAAGTATATAAGGAATAAGGCCGAGCTTCTGAACCTGCGCGGTTTTATTTATATAAGCCTGGGGATGATTCCGGAGGCTAAGGAAGCCTTCGAGAAAGTACTGGAGAGTTATCCCAACAATGTTCAGGCCAGGTTCGGCCTTGCTGAGCTGGAGATTCTGGACGGCCGTGTCGCTGGTGCTGAGAAGCAGTTTTTACAAGCACTCCAGAGACAGCCCTTCGATTATAAAGTTCTCGTTTCTCTCGCTCTGGTTTCCGATTCCCTTGGTAAAACTTCTGAAGCAAGGAATTATGTGAACCGGGCCCTTCAGTATTATAGTGGAAACGCTGAAGTTTATTATCTCGCGGCCTACCTTGCGAAAAAACAGGGGGATTCCGATACTGCCGAGGAGTATGTCCGTTCTGCGATAAAGCTTGACGATTCCTACATCGATGCTTATAAACTCCTCACTTCAATACTTTATGATGAAAAGAGATACGAGGAAGTCCTGGAGTTATGTTCTTTCCTTATCAGCAAGGACAGAGCAGACAGCGATTCATGGTACATGAGGGGACTTTCCCTTGCAGCTTTGGACAGAATTCCGGAGGCTCTCACTGCATTAGGCACAGGTTTGGAGATAAATCCTGATGATGAGATTATGAGGGCGGAGCTTGAGCTTCTTGTATGTGAAAATACAAAAGTCGAGGATTCCAGACGTTTTGAGTGGGCTGCCTACCATCTGAAAAGAGCAAAAGAATATACCGACAAATATTTTTCAGTCCAGGCTGCCTATGAATACCAGCGCTGCCTCCGGCTTAATCCGATGGATATCGATTCCCGTAAGGCTTATGCGGAGCTTATGCTGTCATCCGGTTATCCGGAGGCCTATCTTTCCAATCTGGAGTTCATACAAGAGCAGGGAGCTGGAAACATTGTCATAGATGATATAGTAGAGGGCTACCGTTCTCTTCTTTATGACACGATCTCTTCCCGTTGGACCGTGGATCCTTTCTATCTTGATAAATCCCGCTGGAAAATAGGCTTTTACTATGTGAAGCCTTTCTCTGAAAGTATACATAGCGATGCAAGCAGAATAACGACTCTTATGATAGGCGATGTCTTCTCCGTTTCTTCTGCAGTAACCACTAAGGCTGATCCTGTCAGCGTTGCGAATTTTACGGAAGCCTTCCAAAGGGCTAGGAAAAGCGGATATGATTATTTCTGCCTGGTGGAGACTCTTGAGACCGACAGGGAGATAACCATAAGCTGCAATATGTATTCGGGCCGCACAGGAAATGCTGCTGGTAAATGGACTGTCTACAGGACTGGCAACAGCCGTTTTTCCAATGCCGTCCAGAAAATCCGTCAGTCCATACTCAATTCCATGCCTTATTATGCTAAGATTATCGCCAGAAATGGTGCCGATATCCTTATCGATGCCGGTCGTATGGATGGCGTTGAGAACGATCAGGTTTGGACTGTCTTCGAGCCTGAGAAGATACGTACTGCGGATTTCGGACTGGGGCTGCTCTATGCTCAGAAGGATATTCTGGGAACTGTGCTTATAACCAATGCGGGTGAGGATATTTCTGAAGGTGATTATTCCCAGCTGGGCTTCTATGATCTGATGAATGTAGGTGATATAGTCCTGCTTATACCTCATGAGGAAGAAGGTGGTGAGAATCAAGGGGAGACCGAAGACGGAGTGGTGGTCAAGCAGGACCAGGTCTCCAATAATCCTGAGCTGGTAAGGATGCTAAGAATTATCAGGTAGCTGGTAATAATCCAGGGAGTACTGGATCCATCGTCTCGATATAGCATCCAGTTCAGGGTATGTTTTCTGGGCCCACATGAAATAGCTGAGCGCGTCCCTGTATTTTTCTTGGAAGAAAAGAGTCTGACCCGTGTAAATCTGAGCCTTTGCGGTTATATAGTCGCTCTTGTTGGTTTGAAGGAATTTCTTGAGCTCATTTTCCGCAGAGCTCCATTCGTTCCTTGAGAAAAAGGTGTCTATTATATTGAACAGGGTGTACTCGTCTCCTGTAACATTCTCGTCCTGGTCATCAGCAAAAATGTAGGGTTTCACTTTTCCTTTCGTCACCGCATTCAGACCGAAGCGGGAGGCTTCTTCCAAAGTTTCTGCCTCTATGCTCTCGGAATCCAGGACATCATCTTTGAACAAATGCAGGTAGGGAAGAGGAGTCTCCCTTATTACGCCTGTCTGGGGGGCTGAGTCTTCATCCCTCATGGATATGTTCTCAGGGATGGAGGTTTCGGAGGCAGCAGCTGCCCCTGCGGCATAGACTGTGGCGTTGACCGTTGGTATTATCAGGTCATAGAGGGTTCCGTCAGTGTAACGTGCTGTGATAGTATAATACCAGCTGTATATACCACAGGATGTGTCTGTGTAGGAGCTTTTGTCCGTCGTCAGTGTGGCCAGCTGCATGGAGCTTGTGAGCTGGGTTCCAGAGGAAAAAGCCTGTCTGCTTCTGAATATGATAAGAGCGTCTGTGTTTTTCATAGCATCAGCTGCCGGCAGTTTCCACGTTATCTCTATATTCTGCCCGGAAGGCAGGGCTGTTATATCTGTTACCATGGGGCGGCTGCTTTGTGCTGCTGCATGGAAAAATAGTAGAGTGAAAAGAATAATGGACGACACTTGTTTTGAATGTTTCATACTGTAAATATCGGACAAAAACAACGGTTTGACAAGATATTGTCTTTATTTTATGCTTATTGTATGTTCGTTTCTGTTGTTGTCGATCCCGGCAGTGTCGAGTCCTCACGGGCTGTGACTTCAGTCCTCATGGAATATGGCTTTAGGAAGGTCCAGAGGGCATGTTGGGAGCATGTCACATTGCCGGAGAAAAAACTAAATCTTCTGAAGAAAGATATAGACCGGGTCACAGATTATTACGATTCTGTCCGTATGTATCAGTATCCGGTGCAGGGTTTGCTTGCTGTAACAGAGATGTCCCGAAAAAAGTGGAAAAGATGCTTTTTACGGCCGAACAATGAGGAAGCGGAAAGTACCGAGGAATAAAAAGCCTCAGGCAGCTTTACCTTGAAGTATCAAGGACAACGCTTCCTTGAAGTGACTAGCTGGGTTTTAAGTCAGTAAGACTTGATGATTTGTTAGATGTCAGGATAGGAGAATAGAATGCTTGAAGATTATAAAATGCCTATAGAGGCTCTGAAAGAAGATATCATGAATGTTTGGGGGCGTCTTTGACGTCGCTGCGATAGAGAAAAAAATAGCTGACAAAGAGATTTTGACTGGAGCTCCCGACTTTTGGGACGATCCCAAAAAGGCCGAGAAGGTCCTGTCAGAGATCAAGATGCTCCGTAACCGGATTGAGCCCTGGAAAGAGCTTATAAAGACCATGGATGACATAGAGGCGACCTATGAGCTGGCCGAGGAAAGCCGTGATGCGGAGCTGGAGGAGGAGGTTTCCAAGGAATATGAAGCTGCGAAGGCTAAATTTGAGAAACAAAGTATCCTGAACCTTCTTTCCGATGAGGTGGACAAGAATGATGCCTTCCTTACAATACATGCGGGAGCAGGCGGTACGGAAGCCTGTGACTGGGCTCAGATGCTCTGCCGCATGTATATGCGCTGGGCGGAGCGTCGCGGTTACAAAGTGGAGACCGTGGATGAGCTGGAAGCTGAAGGCGGCTTGAAATCTGTGACCCTTCAGATTTCTGGTGAATATGTCTACGGATATCTTAAATGTGAAGCCGGCGTCCATCGCCTTGTACGCATAAGTCCCTTCGATGCCAATGCCCGCCGTCATACTTCCTTCTCTTCTGTTTATGTCTTTCCTGTGCTTGATGATAGTATCGAGGTGGAGATTCGTCCTGAGGATCTTCGTGTAGATACCTATCGTTCTGGTGGAGCCGGCGGTCAGCACGTCAACAAAACTGATTCAGCCGTCCGTTTTACCCATATTCCTACCGGAATAGTCGTCGCCTGCCAGACAGAACGCAGCCAGATAATGAACCGCCAGACCGCCATGAGTATGTTGAAGGCCCGCTTGTATGAGTATTACAAGGCCGAGAAGGAAAAAGAGAATTCCAAGTTCGCCCAGGAGAAAAAGGATATTTCCTGGGGAAATCAGATACGTTCCTATGTGTTCCAGCCCTATACAATGGTCAAGGATCATCGTACTAAATATGAGGTGGGCAATATTCAGTCCGTTATGGACGGTAATATAGACCCCTTCCTTGAGGCTTTTCTTTCTGCAAAATGGAAAGGACTTCCGATGGGTGATGACGGAGACGATGAGGTTTGAAGCCACGTAAGGCTTTTTGCCTTTTCCTTACAGCTTTCCTGACCCTTATTCCTTTTCATGCAGAGGAGTGGGTTCTCGCTATCTCTGCATTCGATGGGGATAAATCTTTCTCCACCATTATTCCTCAGCTTATTATGGCGGAAATACCAGATGGTCTTGTGCGCTTGGTTACCTCAGGGGAAATGGTGGAGAATAAGAAAAAGACTATCCTTGAGGAACGTCGTAAGCTTCAGAATTCCATGCAGGAGAAAATAAAAGCCAGGGATGCTGTCCTTTTCAGTGACAAGCCTGCTCTTCAGAAAAAAAGCGATATCTTGAGTTACGAGCGGGAGATTCTTACCCTCCAGGATCAGATTTTTCAGAATATAGAGGAATATCAGCTAAGGGATTATGAACCGGAGCCTGTGGAAGCTTCCGTGACCTTCTGGCAGAAGAACCGGGAAGCTCTTTTCTCTCTTCCCTCCAACGGAAAGGTGACAGGAGTGGACGGCCTTATTACAGGTACTATAACGCGTTATGCTGATTTTATACATGTGAGGGCAGAGCTTAGTCTTTATCCCGGGGGAATCAAGGCCGGAAGCTTTGAGAGTGCGGCAACAACAAAAGAGATGAACCTTCTGGCCTCCGAGATTGCTGCCGGTATCTTGGACACGATAGTGAATACGACTCCTGTCTCCATAGCCATCAATGTACAGCTGGAGGAGGGGGACTCAAGTCCTGCTACCGTCCGTGTGGATGGAAATAAAATCTCTTCATACCTAGGGACCGATACGAACAGAAGAACCTATCAGCAGGGAGTGCATGAAATCTCGGTTTCTGCTCCAGGCTATAAGGATTCGACTTTTTTCTATGATTTCTCAGATGATACATCCTTCAATGTGACGGTCAAGCTTGAAAAAGCAGAGAATATAAAGCTGACCCTGAATATACCTGATATTTCCGGTACTATTTCCCATTCTGCCATCAATGACGGGGGGAGTCCTGCCCAGGTTTACGTGAACGGGCTTCCTGTCATGGGTGAGGTAAGGTCCGGAGACGGCGTTTCCGGATTCTTTTTCGTGGACCGGCCTGATGTTTCCCAAGGTTCTCTTTCTGGTCGTGAGTACAATTTAGACCTTGCTGTCCGTGAATCGAATCCCAACGATATAATTGAAAAAAGCCGCCGGAATATGTATACTGCATTCGGTCTGTTTTTAATCTCTCTTCCTTTTTCTTTTATGGCCAATGGAAAGCTGGAGAGTGTGATGAACGCTTCTAAGAATGGTTCTGTGACAGAAGATATTAGAGAAAAAATAAAAATAGACAGGATTTTGTCTTATGTCTCCATAGGGGCTTCTGTCGCGTTAGGAGTCAACTGGGGCATCAGATTAGGCGGATATATTATGGCTGCTAATTCTCTTCTGCCAGAAATAATCATCCCGGAGGAATAAAATGGCTAAGTCTGGACTTGCCCAAAAACTTGGAAGACTCTTTGGTCTGTATAAAAATAAAAACGAGGATTTTTTCGATGAGCTTACAGATTCTCTTATAGAAGGGGATATCGGGGCTAAGACAGCTTTTGAGATAACAGAGGTTCTGGAGAAAAAATGCCGTGAAAAGCATCTTTCAGAGGAAGAGGCGATAAAGAAAGAGCTTAAGGAGCTTCTCCTTTCCTTCATCAAGACGGTGGAGCTTAAACCCAGAAAAGAAGATGTGTCTATCTTTATGTTCCTTGGAGTGAACGGAGCCGGGAAAACCACCTCTGCAGCCAAGCTTGCCCGTTATTATACCAATGCAGGACATTCTGTGGTTCTTGCGGCTGCAGATACTTACCGTGCGGCAGCGATAGAACAACTCTCTTATCACGGAGAGAAACTGGGGATCCGTGTCGTATCTCATCAGCATGGAGCGGATCCTTCTGCTGTTGTTTTTGATGCGGCTGCTGCTGCGGCGGCAAAGGGCGGGGCTCTTGTCATTGCTGATACCGCCGGTCGTCTCCACAACAAGGAGAACCTGGTCCGTGAGCTGCAGAAAATAGATAGGATAGCTGCTCAGAAGGCTTCTGCCGGTGCTTACAAAAAGCTTATCGTTCTTGATGCTACCACAGGCCAGAATGCTATGCGTCAGGCTGAGGTTTTTAATGAGGCTGTCGGTGTCGATGCCGCCGTTCTGACTAAATACGATTCCACTGCCAAGGGAGGAATCGCCGTCTCCTTGGGTCGCGAGCTGGGGATACCCGTCGCTTTCGTATGCACGGGAGAGAAATATGATGATATAGAGCCCTTCTCCCCAGAGAAATATGTAGACGAATTCCTGGAAGGCTGATTATGACGGTGAAATACCGCTTCCTTGTCCTTCTTTTTCTTTTCTCTGCCCCTCTTGTTCAGGCGGATACTTTTACCCAGGGACAGACAGGGCAGCTTCGCTCTTTTGTCACTGATGAGGAGACTTATGGTTTTTCCTCTGATGCCACTAATCTGCAATCCATATACGTGGTCAGCGAGGACGGCATAACTCTCCGTATGTATGACGATCAGAACCGTATAGAACGGGAGACACGGTGGAACAAAGACTATTCCAAGATTGACTCTGTCTTTGAATATACTTATTCAGGGACAAAAATGACTCCTTCGTCAAAAATAGAGAAATATCCTTCACAGTCAAAAGAAATTGAAATACAATATAATGATACGGGTATTGAGGAAAAACGTGTGGTCTATAAGACGGAAGGTACCCGCAGGGAAGTGGTGGAGACAGTAACCTGGGAGTATGATTCCAAAGGCAGAATTGCTGAGGAGAAGCACCTTTCAGGAGGGACGTCTCCTTCCGAGGATAAGTACGCTTATCTCTATAACGATAACGATCTTCCCCCCGATTATTATGTTTATAAGGACGGCGTTCTTCTGGAGAAGACAGCTTATGTCTCCGACACAGAATACTGGTCTGTGGTATATTTCGGGAATTATGAGGTATGGACTCGCTATGTCTATGGAGAGAAGAAGGAAGAATTGTATAAACTTGACGGTGTCATTCAGCGCAGGAGTTCGTTTTGAGTTCAAACAAAAGATTGCCCTGGATTTTTTTTATTTCCCGCCGCTTTGCTAAAGTCGACAGCAGGGGAAGGGCTGCCGCCTCCGGAGTCCTTGCGTCCTTGGGTATAGGTGCTGGGGTGGCTGTTCTTATAGTCATAGTTTCTGTCATGAATGGATTCCAGGCCGGTTATATAAAAAGTATTATGGAGATAAGCTCCTTCCATATACGAGCCGTACCCGAGACACCTCCTGAGGATGAGAAGGCTTTTCTGAAAGAAATTTTGGGAACAGATGGAGTCTTGACTGCTGTTCCCATGTATGAGGCTCAGAGCCTGGTGGTAGGGAAAAACGGCAGGCAACAGTCTGCCCTGATAAGGGGCCTCCCTTGGTATATTTTTGCTTCTGATAAGGGTTTCGCAGAGCAGATAACGGTATCTGCCGGCCGGTTCGATATAAAAGAAGAAATGACCTGTGTCCTGGGCAGCTCCATAGCAAGAAAGCTGAGCGTAAGACCTGGTGATGAGGTGAATCTTCTCGCTCTTTCTGGAGGAGAGGAGACAGAACTTTTCTCTGGCGACAGAAAGCTGAAGGTCACTGGTATATTCAGCTGCGGCTATGCAGATATAAACTCTTCTTTTATTTTCATCTCCCTTGATACTGCCGCTGAGATTCTTGGGCTGGATTCAGCCCATTTCTACGGAATAAAGCTGAAGGACTCCGAGACTGACCAACGCTGCCTTTCCATTCTTGAGAATAAATTCCCCGGTGTGGGTTTTGAATCCTGGCGCAGCTACAACAGATCCTTTTTCGGTGCCTTGAAAATAGAGAAAAATGTCCTGATGATGCTGGCCTTCCTTATCTTCGTCGTGGTCGGAGTAAATATTTTCAACTCTATGAGGCGTATGGTATATGAGCATCATGAGGAGACTGCTGTTCTTTCTGCCCTTGGGGCTAAGAAGAAAGAGATACAGCTTGTTTTTATCCTGCAAGGAATGACCACGGGACTTTATGGAGCCATTCCAGGTCTTTTCGCCGGTCTTGCGATCTGTGCCAAAATGAAAGATGTCTTTGTTCTTTTTTCTAATGCAGCTTATAATGTCCAGCTGTTTTTCTATATGCTTTTCAATCCCCAGGCAGCGTATGCTCTGAAGACAAACAGTATGTTCCTCTTCTATTCAAAGATACCTGCTGTAGTAGTCTTTTCGGAAGTAGCGTATATAACTTTGTTCGGAATAGCAGCGTCCCTTCTTGCTTCTTGGTTCGCCAGCAGGAATGCGCTTAAAGTCTCTGTAGCGGAGGTCCTCCACGATGAGTAGAGAAGGAAAAAAATGTGTGGTAAAAATCAAAGGTCTTACAAAGACCTTTTCTTCAGATGGAATAAAGCCTCTGACTATACTGAACGGGCTTGATATGACCGTTTGGGAAGGAAGCAAGACCGTCATATGCGGAGCCAGCGGAAGTGGGAAAAGCACCTTGCTCAATATAATAGGCGGCTTGGAGTCTGTCTCTTCAGGAACTGTGGTGGCCGGAGATTATAATGTCAGCCTTCTTTCTGAAAAGGAGCTTACAGAATACAGATCAAAATACCTGGGGCTTATTTTCCAGTTCCATTATCTTTTAAAAGATTTCACTGCCTTGGAGAACGTGATGCTTCCCTCCTATATGAGCGGGGTCTCCAAGAAGGCCGCCAAGGAAAGGGCAGCCCAGCTGCTCTGCGATGTAGGGCTGAAAGACCGCATGGAGCATCTTCCCTCCCAGCTGTCCGGCGGGGAGAGGCAGAGAGCCGCCGTGGCAAGGGCTCTTATAAACGATCCTTCTCTGATTCTTGCTGATGAGCCCACTGGAAACCTTGACCCGGAGAATGCGGCCCTTATATCGGATCTCCTTTTCAATATGGTCGATAAGTATCACAAGACCCTTCTGCTGGTGACCCATGATATGGGCCTTGCCTCCCGCGGCGACATCCGCTGCTGTATAAAAGAGGGGAAGCTGTCCGTCCTATGAAAGCAACTTCCGTCCTTATGCTTTTCGGCCGGATAATAAAGCCGAAGGAAAAAGCCTCCTCCAACGCAAGAAAAAGTCTTATGGGAGCTATAGCCTGTATAGCCTTGAGCCTTATTCCCCTGGTCGTCGTCATCACTGTCTCTGACGGAATGATCGAAGGAATTACCGGCAGGGTCATAGGGCTTTCAAGTTTCCATATGCAGGTAACACAGACAACGACTTTTAAAAGCACGGAAGAGAATTTTGAGGTTCTTGAGAATGTCGCCGGGCAAGTCAGGGAGCTTCCTGGAGTAGTATCCACTTTCATTGAGAGAAGCGGTTCTGTGCTGGCGGCTGGAAAGAAAGGGCGGAGCGGGGCTTCCCTGCGGGCTGTGGAAGAGACTTTTTTCACGGATAACCAGGCTTTCTCGCAATATGTGGATGTAATTGACGGTACAGCCTCTTTTCCTACCGCCAACAGCGCCGTGGTCGGCAAAAAAATCGCCGAGACCATAGGACTCGGAGTAGGTGATACTATACGTATCATCTCCGGCAGGACCGGAACGGACGGAAAAGTCACTCCAAAGGTAAAGACCTTCAAGGTCAGCGGAATTGTTTCCAGCGGCTATCAGGAAATTGATGCTCTTTGGGTTTTCATCCCCTTGGAGACAGGCTTCAGCTTCTTGTCTTCGGCGGCTTCCCAGATTTTCGTGGGAGTTGAGACAAGCGATGCTTTCTCGGATACGCTTTATCAAGTTGTCTATGATATCTATTCTTTTCTTCCTTCTGAGTTTACAATATACACGTGGAAGGATTTGAACTCCACCCAGTATGAGAGCTATGCATCGACAAGGATACTCCTTGTATTCATAATGGTTCTTATCGTTCTGGTGGCTTCTGTCAATATCTCATCCGCCTTGGTTATGCTTGTGCTGGAGAGACGGAAAGAGACCGCCGTGTTGAAAAGCCTGGGAGCCTCTCCTGCAGGTATTTCCGTGGCCTATCTTCTTACCGGGGCTGTGTCCGGCGGGGTAGGAACCCTTCTGGGAATTCCTCTGGGGGTGGTTTCTGCTCTGAAAATAAACGAAATAATGAAGTTTTGTGAGAATTTGGTTAACGTAATCGGAAGATTTATATATATTATAAGTGCAGGAAGAGAGTATGTTCCCATACGTCTTATGGATCCTGCATATTATCTGGAAGAGATACCTGTAAAGATTCCCTTTCCAGAATTGTTTTTGATAGCCCTTTCTGCCGTTGTGCTTTCTGCTCTTGTTTCCATTATCCCTGCGGTGCATGCGGGGCGGGAGAAGCCTTTGAATATACTCCGCAAGGTGTGACGGCAGTTGTTCTTTTTTATGGTGATTAGTTTATGAAATGTGATATTTGTGGAATACGCGATGCAGTAATGTTCATACAGGAGGTGACTCCTACTTCTACCCGGGAGCTTCATCTTTGTGCGGAATGTGCCGCTGAGAAACACATAAGCACTGAAGGTGGACGACTTGACGTATCTCTTGGGAAAATATTCCCTATGCGCCCTGAGAACAGGCTTTGCCGCATCTGCGGACTTTCCCTTGCCGATCTTCGTAAATACAGAAGGGCAGGCTGCCCGAACTGTTATAAGGATTTTGCCTCTGAGATAAATGCAATGCTTTTCGGGTCCAAAAAAAATGAAGCTTATAAGGGTTCTTTGCCCAGGCGTATTGCAGGCTTCCGCTCCAAGCTTGAGGACAGGGCTGTCCTTGAGAATAGTTTGAGTGAGTCTGTCGCCCGTGAGGATTATGAGAAAGCAGCCGTTTATCGTGACAGGCTCAGGGAGTTGGACCGGCTTGATGACTGATATAACCGCTACCGAACAGCAGAATTCCTGGTTCGCCGATGATGGCATGGATACAGATGTGGTTCTTTCGACCAGGGTTCGTCTTGCCAGAAATCTTTCTGATTTCCCCTTTCCTGAGTTCATAAAAAATGATTCCGATGAAAGAGTAAGGGCAATTCTATTTGATGCCTTCTCCCGTTCTCCTGATGCCGACATGTACCAGACTCTTTCTGTAAGGAACTTAGAGCAGTTGGGAGGTATGATTCTTGTGGAAAGGGGTGTGCTTCCCCCCGGGGCCGCAGAGAATCCTTCCACGGGAATAATAGTCCGTTCTGATGGAAGAATTTCTGGTACTGTAAACTATCATGATCATCTCCATCTTTCTTCCTTTGTTTCTGGCTTTGATCCGGCTGCGGCTTGTGCCCTGGTGAGCAGTGTAGATGAGGAGCTCCAGAAATACGTTCAGTTCGCCGGCAACTTAGAATTCGGTTATTTCACCAGCCGCTTGCGGGATGCCGGCACGGGGATGAAAACATCCGTTATGATACATATCCCCTCCATCGTCTATCAGAATCTGCATCACACCCTTTTCAAGACTCTTGTGGAAAGTGGCTTTGATATATATGCCTGCTATGCCGTGGCACCTGTGGGTAACACTAAAACATTGGGAGCCTGGTACAGACTTTGTACCGATTCCTGCTTCCCGTTGAGCGAGACGGACCAGATAGCCTCCGTGACACAGGCTGTACGCAATATAATAAATGTGGAGCGTAATGCCAGGAAAGACATTCTTGCTGATAGGCCCACTATGGCTAAAGATATTGTTTACAGAGCGATAGCCGCTATAAAATACAGCCGTTATGTGTCATTCCGGGAGGGAGTGGAGCTGGTTTCCTCCCTTAAATGGGGTGTAAGCCTCGGTCTTATTGACGGTTTCTCCGATGGGGATCTTTATTCTTTGCTTTATCGTATCCAATCGGCTCATCTTCTTTTTATTGCCCGTCAGGAAGGCTTGTCTTTTGAGAAAGATGTAATATCTAATAACCAGAAAGCTGACAGACTTCGTTCAATAATTCTTCAGGAAGCAGTTTCTCAGGTGCATTTCCTTGTCTAGATTAGTAATGTGCGAGTCTTTTTTATCTGATATTTTTATACGGGAGTTTGATATATGATAAAAGGTTTTTCCCCTCGTGCCCAGAAGCTTCTTTCCGTTTCGGCAGTTGCGGAAGTACGCCGATTTAAGGGACTGCAGATTCAGCCGGAGCATGTCATGCTGGCTATGATCAAACTGGCTGAAGGTGTGGGCTATGAGACCATGAACCAGCTTTACGTGAATATCCTTATGTTCCAGCTTGCTTTGGAGCAGGCTGTGAGCAACTATGATGATTCTGTTAAGTCAGGCTTTTCTTCTAATGCTGAGGTTATTCCCAGCCGCAGGTTAAAAACCCTTCTTGATATGGCTGCCGTTGAGTCCCGTTCCATGAGGTGTGAATATGTGGGCACGGAGCATATTTTTCTTGCTGCTTTAAGGGAGGAGAACAGCGTCACCGCTCGTTTCTTCCAGTCTATACCGGTCACGGTGGATGTTGCCCGTAAAATGGTGCTTAAGGCGGAGGAGGTTGTGGATACTTCTGCTTTGCAGACAAGTCCGTCTGCCTCCAATGCAGAGGCTGGAAGCTCCAAGGGTGCCCAGATGCCGGGTAACGATTCCTCCGGCAAGCAGAAGCAAAAGGCTTCCTTGCTTAAGGAGTTCAGCCGGGATCTGACGGAGAACGCCCGTTCTGGGCTCTGCGACCCGGTTATAGGTCGTGAGAGGGAAATACAAAGGGTCATCCAGATTCTTTGCCGCCGCAACAAGAATAATCCGGTTCTTATAGGTGAACCTGGTGTCGGCAAAACCGCGATTGTAGAAGGACTCGCGCAGCGTATCGTCGCGGAACAGGTTCCTGGCTGCCTTGTGAACAAGCGTGTCCTGGTCCTTGATCTGGCCCTGGTCATTGCGGGAACAAAATACCGCGGTGAGTTCGAGGAAAGAATAAAAGGCATAGTCAAGGAAATAGCAGAGCAGAAAAATATAATACTTTTCATAGATGAGCTTCACACTTTGATTGGGGCTGGTGGCGCGGAAGGCTCTATGGACGCTTCCAACATGCTTAAGCCGGCTCTTGCCCGCGGCGAGCTTCAGTGTATCGGAGCCACCACCATAAAGGAATACCGAAAATATTTCGAGAAGGATGCGGCCCTTGAGAGAAGGTTCCAGATGGTCATGGTCAACGAGCCTGATGATGCTGATACCCTGGCCATCCTTTACGGGATAAAGCCTAAATATGAGGAATTCCATCATGTGAAATATGCGGAGGGTGTTCTGGAGCTTGTAGTCCGCTTTGCCCGCCGCTATATAACAGAGCGTTTCTTGCCGGATAAAGCGATTGACCTTCTTGACGAAGCAGGCGCCATGAAGAAGATAGAGGCTGACGAGAGACCTGCGGAGCTTGCTGAGCTTGAGCAGCAGATAGCCCTTCTTACAGAAGAGAAGCAGCTCATGGAGCAGAGCCAGAACTACGAGCGTTGTGCGGAAGTCCGGGATGAAGTCCGTATCCTCCGTATGAAGGCTGAGCAGCTTGAGAAAAATAATGTGACCACTGTTATCACCGAGAAAAATACTGTCACTCCGGCAGATATCTGTACTGTGGTTTCCACAATGACCGGTATCCCCATGGATCAGCTGGATACGGCAGAGACAGAACGCTTGCTTGATATGGAGAAGGAGATTCATAAGACCGTCATCGCTCAGGATGAGGCAGTCTCCCTTATCTCCTCCGCTGTAAGGCGGGCAAGGGCAGGAGTATCATCTTTTAAGCGGCCTCAAGGCTCTTTCATATTTCTTGGTCCTACAGGCGTGGGTAAAACGCTTCTTGCAAAAACTCTTGCCACCTTCCTTTTCGGCTCTGAAGAAGCTCTTATCAGGGTTGATATGAGCGACTTCATGGAGAAGCATACTGCCAGCCGTCTTGTGGGTGCGCCGCCGGGTTACGTGGGCTACGAGGAGGGCGGAGTCCTTACTGAGAAGGTGCGTCGAAAGCCCTACTGCGTGGTGCTCCTTGACGAGATAGAGAAGGCTCACCCTGATATCTTCAACCTGCTTCTTCAGGTTCTGGAGGAGGGAGAGCTCCGCGACAATCTGGGCCATACAGTGAGCTTCAGGAACGCTGTAATAATAATGACCAGCAATGCCGGTGTGCGCCGTATATCCAACGAGAACAGCCTTGGCTTTTCTTCCAATTCCAGTGGAATAATGTCCTACGACTCAATCAAGGCCGATGCCATGAACGAGCTTAAGCGCATCCTTAACCCTGAATTGCTGAACCGTATAGATGATGTGGTGGTTTTCAACGCCCTTTCAGAGGAAGAAGTCTCTGCTATCCTTGATTTGCAGATAGACGAGTTCAGAAAACGCATTGCCGAGAAAGGCCTTGATATTGAGCTTAAGCCTTCCGCAAGACGATATTTTATCGAGAACGGCTATGATCCGGCCTTCGGTGCGCGTCCGATGAGGCGGCTTATCCAGCGTGAGCTGGAGGATGCGACAGCCACTCTGATTTTGCAGGGCAAATGCAAAAAAGGAAGCATTCTTGTTGCCGAAGCGAAAAACGATAAGCTTGTGCTTGGCGTGAAGGCGGAAGCGGATAAAGAGCATGGCGCGACAAGTTCGGTGGCTGCGAAAAAGTCAGATAAAAAGCGTGCGACCGGCAAAAAATCCAGAACAGCGAAAGTTTCTGCGGAAAAATAGGCCGAAAGTCTGTGGAAAAGGCAACGATGCTCTAGAACAGCAAAAAATCATCTAGAAGAATACTTGAATAAAACAAAAAAAAGATTGACAAAAGAACAGAATATATCATTTAGTAATTTAAAAGGAGGTTGCAATGATTGCAAAGAAGAAAGTTTTTTTTATTGCATCAGAATCTTTCCTTATAGAATTGTCAGGTATGTTGTATTCATATAATAAATTAAAAAATTGTAGAGATATTCAGGAACAATACGATCTTTTGTTATTAAAGTGTCGTTTGATA
>JAILBN010000064.1 GCA_024680915.1 Treponemataceae bacterium
AACGAGGCCGTCATCAATCTGGAGAACGGTGCGAAGGGAATCAGGCTGGACGTCTACGTCAAGGACACCGGACGCCTCTTCGACATAGAGCTCCAGGTCACAGACACAGGCGAGCTGCCGGAGAGAGCCCGCTACTACGCCAGCCTCATGGCCCAGGACTCACTAAAATCCGGGGAAAAGTACAGCGAATTACGAGACTCCCACGTGATTTTCATCTGTATGGAGGACATCTTCGAGAAAGGACTTCCCGTATACTCCTTCGAGAACATCTGCCGGGAGGATGGAAAGACAATGCTTAATGACAGGGACTACAAGCACTTTTTTATTGCTCCCACCTGTGCTAGAATCATAGAGGATGAGGAAGTCAAAAAATTCTTTCAGTTCCTCATCTCCAACCGCACGGGGGACACTTTCACAGAGAGACTTGAGAATTATGTGACCGATGCCAAGCGGAATATGCAATACAGGAGGCAGTTCATGGAATGGGAGCGACAGAGAGTCTATGATTTTGACGCCGGCAAGAAGGAAGGCATAAGAGAAGGTGTCTTACAAGGAACCCAAGCAAAAGCTGAGGAAGATGCCCTAGAATTACTCAAAGAGAACATTACTGTTGAAACCATTGCAAAGTGTGTCAAGCTTCCTTTGGAAAAAGTTCTTGAGCTTAAAAAGCAGATAATGGCAGAGGCCTAGGACACCCATATAATTCACCAGAATTGCCCCATGGCTACCCCAAATAAGCCGGACAGAGCCTTATTGAAAAACAGCTGTTTACTCCGGCTTACAGAAAAGTCTTTAATTCCAGCAAATTCCCGCAAAGCTTGAAAAGCAGAGCCTTTATCTCTTCCGTGGGCTGAACTTTATCCGGTACCATGACCGCGAACATTCCGGCTGCAGCAGTGCTACGAACTCCGTTCAGGCTGTCTTCCACTCCGGCACACGTTTGAGACGGTACACCAAGCTTACTGCAGGCTGTAAGGTAGATTTCCGGGTCGGGCTTGCTTTTGTAAACCATGTCACCGGTAATAATCACATCAAAAAAATCTATAAGTCCCGCATTCTTCATCTGCCTCTTTACAGCCTCTCCCCTCGTAGAGGAAGCAAGAGCCAAAGGATATCCCTTTTCCTTTAGGTAAACAAGAATTTCCTGGGCTCCCTTCATCAGAGGAATTCCTTCAGTAACTTCAAGCTCGTGGAAAAGCTCCCCGGTGCGCTGCAAAAACTTCGCTCCGGTAAAGCCCGGAACAGTACCGAAACGTCTGTTAAGCTCCTCCTCGATATGGCGGCTGTTGCTGCCGCGACAAGCTTCCAAGGCAGCCCCAATATCATTCTTAGAAATCCCCATTTCTGTAGCGGCTTGGTACCAGTTTCGGTCGCTCATGGACTCAGTGTCCAGCAGAACTCCGTCCATATCAAAAACAACTGCTTTAATCTTTGGCATTTCGCACAACCTCTCATTTGCCAGCTTTTTGCACCGCGCTGATTATAGCTTTCGCACTGTTCTCGCCGTCCATCGCGGATGAAACTATTCCTCCGGCGTAGCCTGAACCTTCGCCCGCCGGAAAAAGCCCTTTGATAGAGGGGCTTTCAAGTGTTTTTGCATCGCGGAGTATGCGAACCGGCGTTGATGTTCGTGTTTCCGGCGCAATAAGCAATGCCTCGCCACAAACAAAGCCTTTCATGCGCTGATCAAAAGCGTGGAAGCCCTCTTTCAGTCGCTTGGAAATATGTTCCGGCAAAACTTCGTCCAAGTTTACGGAGGAGATTCCCGGTGTATATGATGTTTTTGGCAGGGTCTCAGAAACCTTACCTGCAAGGAAATCCGTGAGCTTTTGCGCCGGTGCCGTCTGGGGATTGATCGGCTTTCCATCCCTCATCGGGGTGTCCAATGCCCCTTGCCTATCAAGTGCGGCTTGTGTTGCGGCCTTTTTTGCCGCCTGCTCTATCTGTGTCCTGAAGTTAAGTCCTGCAAGGGGATCACTAGGAAAGTCACCCCAAGAAACGTAATCTTCAGGGCGGCACTCCACGACAATCGCCGCGTTCGACCAATAGGCATTACGGCTGGAGGGTGACATTCCGTTCACCACGACTCCGTCTGGGGATGATGCTGACGGCACAACCAGTCCGCCAGGGCACATGCAGAAGGAATAGACACCTCGCCCGTCCACTTGGGTAGTAAGCCGGTATTCTGCAGCTGGCAGGACTTCTCCCCGCTCCCTTCCGTGGTACTGTATCTTGTCTATCACTTCACGAGGATGCTCAACACGGACGCCTACCGCAAAGGTCTTTGCCTCCAAGGCTTTCTTATCCACGGCCTCTAGCATCTTGTATATATCAGGAGCAGAGTGACCACAGGCAAGAATCAGCTTGTCACCCTTTATTACACGCTCCTCACCGGTATGAGTATCCACTACCTTAACGCCGCAAATTACCTGAATTACACACGTCTCAACAGGCTTATCTCCGGCGGCCGCAGCTGCCAAAACTCCAGATTTTTTCTCAGTCAATATTTCTGTACATCGGCTGTTGAAATAAATCTCTCCACCGTAGCTGACTATGGTTTTCTTTATATTGTCTATTATAACAGGCAGCTTGTCTGTACCTATGTGGGGATGAGCATCCGTAAGGATTTTCCCATCGGCACCGTGGAAGGCAAGGATCTGGAGGACACGGCCTATATTTCCCCTTTTGGCAGAACGGGAGAATAGCTTGCCGTCAGAGAAGGTTCCGGCTCCTCCTTCCCCAAAGCAATAGTTAGAATCAATATTAAGCACTCCAGTCCGGCTTATATCAGCTATGTCACGCTTTCGCTGTGACGTCTCAGGCCCGCGCTCTACAATGATGGGCTTGATACCTGCCTCAAGGAGGGTCAGTGCCGCGAAAAGCCCGGCTGGTCCCGCACCTATGATAAGGACCCTCTTTTCCCCCCTGACATTTTTCCAGTGAGGCAGGAACTCAGCGTCCTGGTCGTCCTCAGGCTTATCTCCATCGGTGTAAACATCGTAGCGCAAAAAAAGCTTAATGTCCCTTTTACGGGCATCTATTGATTTTTTCTTGAAAACGAAGGAGGAAATCTGCTTTTCGCCTATGGAGATACCTTGCTTTCGTAATGCCTTTACAGCCTTACTTCTAAGCAAAGCATCATTTTTTTCTTCTTCCGGCAAGCAATTAAAACTGATTGAGTATTTCATGAATCTTAAATCGATATTAGAGAGAACTGATAATGTCCGAAGGGAACTTCCTTGATAGCAAAGAAATCCACGTCAAACTTCTCCCTTATTCCAGGGTAGGAGACAACTGCGAAGGAAGGCAGGGAACCGTTCCTAGGCCGGGTCATACTGCCGGGATTCAGAACTACCACGTTATCCTGAATACTTTTGTAGGGATAATGGGTATGTCCGTAGAAAATGAGATTAGCCTTGAAGGAAGATGCAAAGGAGGATATATGCTCCACTCCGAATTCCACGCCCAATTTGTGACCATGGGCGGCAAATACGGTACGACCTGCGGCCTTGAAGGTAAGGAAATCCGGAGAATCCAAAAGAGAGGAGCCGAAACCGTCGCAGTTCCCCTTTACGACTGCCAGAACCGGAGGAATGGTATTCTGCAAGGCTTCATCCCGTGAAGCCTCAGAAAGTAAACGCTCTATGTCACGGATTCCGTCACCACAGTAAATCATGGCATCTGCGTCACTTCCGAACTGTCTCATAACCTCAAGGAAAAGCACGTAGTTATCACAATGCATGTCAGAAAGAACAAGCAGTGTGGCTTTTTTCGCAGAAGCAAGCTTCTCTATGTCCTGGGCAGATCCTATAAGACCGGAACGGGTCTGCGTCAAAGTGTTCATTTATTTAACCTCAGCACATAATGGTTCAAAGAAGGAAGCCTCGACTCAGGCTCCACGAATCTTGTAAGACTAAAATCGTCAAAAATATTTTCATATTCTGCCTTGAGATACTCTACCGCATCCGCCGGGCTATAGGGATCGTTCGAACCATCACTTGTTTTTTTTATATAACGGATAATGGGAGTCATTACATCACTGATATCCCCCGAATATCTTTTCACACCCTTGTCCATCACATCAATAAGAGCAGAATCAGAACTGGAATCAGTATTCTCTCCGTTATCCTTGTAATCCATAACAAAAAAAGAGCCGCACTCCGTCCCAAGAATCTCATCGGTAGTATAGGTCACAGGGAAAATCGACCAAACAGGATAGGATATACTACTTTCTACAAGGTCCATAAGGGCGTAATAAGCCCTGTCCGGCGAACCTAACAGCACCAGTCCGCAGATATCCTTATTCTTCAACGCTTCTGAAAGGAATGAGACATTTATTCTTTTCCCATTCATATACTCAGGGGGAAAAACGAGAGGCTCTATAAGACCACCATTCTCCGCCATTCCAAATTCCTCGGATAAATAAGAAATTACTGGAGCACGAAGCTCCTCCGTCTCATAACCTACACCAAAAACAAAGGCGACATGGGCATAATCACCAGGAAGCCACTTAGGAATTCCCAGCTCCGGTCTTTCCATAATGATATCCGGATCAGGCTCATCAATTATTGCTGCAGCTTCTTTTTTCTTACAGCCTGAGAACATTACTGCAATGACAAGAATAATCATGAAGGGCAAGAATCCATACCCCTCGAAAAAAGCGGCTTTTCTTTTTCTCCGGAAGGGTTTACCGGAAAGACTATTATTAAACATAAGTATAATCTCCATGACCAGGCAGAACTTTTGTTCCAGGAGGAAGTTTCCTCAATCTGGCAAGACTTTGCATTATTTGGGTATAGCTGCCCCCTCTCAAATCTGTCCGTCCGAATGAAGAGGCAAAAAGAGTATCACCAGAAATAAGAGTCTGCATACTTTCATTGTAAAGGCATATAGAACCTGGACTATGACCAGGAGTATGCAGAACCTTCCATTCCGGTGCAAAGGGAAGCACATCGCCTTCTTTGAGAAGGAGGGTCGCTTCAGGAAGCTGGCCTTCCTCCTCGAAAAATCTTTTCACATACTGAGAAAGTCCCAGGGCGGAAAAATCCTCCATGTCCAGCTCGTAAGCTCCTTCACCCAGATAAGAGGCATCCGATTCATGGATTGCAATGGGAGCATCTGGAAAAAGCCCGTGAAGGAAGGGTAAAGCACCCGTATGATCGAAATGTCCATGGGTAAAGACAAAAGCGTCACAGCGTTTCAGGAGCTTCCTGTATTGTTCCGCGTCCTTACGGTCGCCTCCCGGATCAACTACAAAGACACAGTCAGGAGTATCCATCTCTTTCGAGGATTCAGACGGATACCGACTTACTATATAAGTATTTGTGCCCATAAAAGCTGTACTGAAACACTGTATGGAATACATGCGGCAACCAGTCAGACCAAGAATTCTCCGTTTCCGACCTTGGTATCAGAAGTCTCCGCGGAGTCCGAGTCAGAAATGCTGTCTTCCGCATCCCGCTGAGAAGAAGTCATCTCATAACCGTCATCGTTATCCGTCTTCTTTTTTGAGAAACTGACGTTTAATTTACGACCTCTATAGGTATATCCATCAAGGGCTTTTATAACAGAATCACAATCCTCCGTATAAAACTGGACAAAGGAATAATTATCAAGTACACGAATCTCACCTATGCGGTTTCTTTCCAATCCGGTATTCTGTGTGATAAGCCCTATAAGATCCCTAGGGAATACATGCCTGTTACGCCCTATGCTGATAAAGAGAGTGGAAGCCAACGCTTCATCAATCACATTATGAGCTGAAGGCTGCGACTCAAAGTCATTTTTCGGCTCTTTTGTAAAACGACTTCCTTCGTGGCGGTATTCTTTATTATATCTTTTATAAGAATCACGACGGGAAGTACCTTCAGCATTCTTTGTGAGATAAGCCGCCACATAATTACGAAGTGCAAAAGGCACATTTTTTTTGAACAGTTTTCTGTAATTGTTCAGTTCTACAGGGTCCTCTTCATTCCGGACCTTTTCGACCGCATTCTGCAGTATCTCTATAAATTTCTCCTCGGTCACTGCATTTCTCCTGTATTTCATATTTTTGCGATAAAGCCTGTTCCCATCGGTTCAAAACCACAATTCCGAAGCATGGTTGCCGCATATCCAGAAACAATGAGATTTGCAACCATAACCCAGTGGATGCCTTTTTCTTTTAACTTTTCAAGGCACTGTAACGTCAGTTCACGGCCAACGCCTAACCCCCTGTATCGGGGTGTGACAAAAATCATGGAAAGCACAACAGCGTGCGGTGCACTTTCCAAAACAGATGAAACTGAAATGCATCCGGCAAAATCGCCATCTACCGTCTCTGCAATCAAATTATACTCATTACAATCTTCAGAATAATCCCTTTGACGCTGTAAAAATTCAGCGACAACAAGACCTACTTCGCCTTCATAAGACTGCTCAACTTCCCTAAGAAGAGAATCAGCACTCATAAATACATTCTCGAAATCATGCTCGTCTTCAATTTCCCTGAAAATGAAATCATCCCTCAGAATGTCCGTGTTCTCCTCAGGCTCATTACCGAGTGCCTCTAACCCCCATGATTCACACAGGACATTGTACCATTCAACGATAACCCGGTTCATCCGGTTTTCTTTGAACGCATACCAGAGTCTTTCAACTTCAGGATATTCTCGAAGAACTTTTTTGAAATTGCGAAAAACACCTCGACCGGAAAAAAGCACCGAACGTAAGGATTCACGAGCCAGAGGGTTTCTAAGCAGGACAACAAAACGCTCCATCAAATGAAACCCGTCCATAGAATCCCATGCAGGAATCTTATAATAACGGTCGCTGTCTAATTCAACTTCAGATAATGGAACTGTCTTCAGTTCCTCTGAATCAAATACGTATGATTTACCCTGATCTTCCATTGAGAAAATAATCTGATTACGAATTTCATCCGTTAAATCAAATTTCATACGTAATGATTATATCATATTTATCGAAATGAATAAATAAGAAAGACAAGGAAAAGAGCAGGCTTATTATATTGACGGATCAATCAGAAAGAGGGAAAAGGTGAGAAGAATATGCCTGCGGCTTGAAAGAATTTACCGCAGGCAAGCTCTCTTATTCCACACCGGCAGTCCGTACAAGGCGGAAACCATAGCGGGTACTACGATAAGACTCATATTCAACAAGGCGGGAAGGAATATCACAGCAAGTGGCGTCTATACCCCAGCTTCCACCACGAAGAGCACGGCAAGAGTCCTCAGGTATTCCTTCAAGAGGATCTATGGCAAAGGTACTGTTGTCATCTGTCGTATCACAGCTGTCCCAGCACCATTCCCATACGTTTCCGCACATATCGTAGATAGAAAGGCTGTTAGGCTCTTTAAGCCCGACCTCATGAGTTCCGTAGCCGGCACCAAAAGCCGGTTCTGTCTCGGATGAAACTCCGCCTGCACAAATATTGTAGCGATACCAACCTACACTATCCAGATCAGCATTCACGGCCTCCCTTGCTTCTGAAGCCTTACCGCTGAATGTATATTCCCAATCGGCGGCCTCAGGGTTGGCTCCCCGGGCAGCGAACTCCCATTCACGCTCCGTAGGAAGGCGGAAACCGTTCCTGGTGAAATCACAAGAAGCATCTGACCAGTCTGCGTTATACTCAACAGGAATATCCTCGTAAATCAAAGCATTCCAATCATCCACGCCGTTAACCGTGTAGCAGGGCTCATATTCAAAGAGCAGGCTGAGTTTATTACAGAAGGCTATCGCATCATACCAAGATATCTTGTCACAAGGCTTAAGCTTGGTGACTTCTCCTTCTGCCGTTATATAAAGAGTACTGGAATCAACGCACTTACTGGGATTTACGCCCATAACAGCCTGGAAAAGCTCCTGAGTAACAGGGTATTTTCCCATACGATATGCGGACATCAGTGTTTTCTCTCCGTTAAGCTCCACAGCGGAAGCCTTGGCAAGAACACTTACTTCCGAAGTTTTATCAAACACTGTCTCAAAATCACTAGCTATATTACCGTCCGCGCTCCTTATAAACTGGATGGCAGGGGCCGGGTTTTCCTTTTCAAGAGGCTCCAGAACAGGTTCCGGCTCCTCCACCAAGGCAGTATCAACCGGCTCAAGATCAGTGGCAGGAGCTGGCTCCGGGGACTCCGTAATCTCCACAGGCTCCGGGATAATCTCTGCCACGACTTCTTCCTCGACCACAGGTTCAGGGGACTCCGTAACCTTCACAGGCTCCGGCTCAGGAGCTGGAGCGGGAACAGGGGCAGGAGTCTCGACAGGGGCTGGCGCAGGCAGCTCAGCTACCTTCACAGGCTCTTCTTTTACAGGAGGAAGCTCTACGATTTTTGCGGGTTCGGGGTTCTCAGGGACAGATGAAATCTGGATGCCTTCACTTACGTTACCAGCTCTGTCGACAGACATCACCGTAAAGGTGTACTCAGTGCCGTTCCTTAAATCAGTTATAAACTGCTTGCTTGTTCCCGAAGGATTCCCACGGACGGAAACGACACCATCCACACCGTATGTAATCACGACTTTGGAGAAGTCCTCCTCAGAAGGATTCGTCCAACTAAGGATAACAGAACGGTCTCCAGAGGATGCTATAAGGTTACGGACCTCAGCAGGAGCTGTGACATCGACCACAGGAGGCGCCTCAGGAGCTGTCTCCTGAGCTTCTTCCATAGTCTCCACCTCATCCGGAGCATCAGAAATCGATCCACTTTCTTCAGCAGCCTTAAAGCTTATCACTTCTTCAAGCTCAGCTTCCTTTTTGGAGCAGGCAAAAAACAATGACAGCACAATCATCACCACAACTACTGAAAAAAACTTTTGTTTCATAACAACTTCTCCTTATGAAGTGTCCGAAAAATCAGCTTCGGATCCTGAAAAACATTCTGCCTATTTTGTGAAGATATTTTATTCATCCTCACAAGAACACCACCTTTAATTGAGCAGAGGGGGATTCTTGTCTATTCTATATCTTTACGGACATTGATGATTTTTCCAACCAGCCCGTATTTTTCAGCTTCCTCAGCGTTGAGCCAATAATCACGGTCTGTATCCTTTGCAACCTGGGCTTCATCTTTACCGGTTTCCTCAGCGATAAGCTTGTTGATTCCGGCGCGGGTCTTCTCGATCTCACGGGCATTGATCTCAAGTTCGGTGGCAGTTCCCTTCCATTCGCAGAGAGGCTGATGGATAAGATACTGGCTATGGGCAAAGGCAAGTCTTCTTTCTTTGGGTGCCGCAAGGTAGATAAGAGCGCCGGCACTGGCCACAAGCCCCATTCCTATTGTGTAGACAGGAGCCTTCACAAAACGGATCATATCGAAAATAGCATAGCCGGAGTTGACGTCTCCTCCAGGAGAATCGATATATACATAGATAGGATCATCAGAATCGGCCTCAAGAATAAGAAGCTGGCGTACTATTTTCTCTGCAAGAGCTTTATTAACTTCCCCGCTCAGAAGAATCTGGCGAGTCTTGAGGAATTTCATTGAGAGAGCATCACCATTCTGTGCGCCGTCTTTTTCATCATCGTTTTTTTCTTCAAATCTTTTCATAAAAACACCTTACTTCTCTAAAAACATTGTTACGTCGTCCGTATGAAAAAAACACGAACCCGAAGGAAAAAAAAACATCAAAGGTTTAAAATTCCCTGTATATAAATATATTTCAAAACTTACGGTCATTCAAGCTATTTTAAAAAGAAAAGGAGGGGAAAGGATTTCCCAGAAGCTTATATACATCCTTTATATTCATGGCGATTTTTATAGGCATCCCATCAAGAAGCTCATTATTTACGAATTGTGTAATATCCGTGGACTTTCTGCTCTACGTCTGGTTTCTCCTTGATTTCCGCAGAGAATGTGCTTCCACCCGAAAAAAAGATCTTTCACATCACCGAATTCCTGGAATATTTTGCCAGCAGATTCCAAGCAGCACTATTCTTTTTCCAGTTTTTTTGCTTCCTTCCAGAGCTTATCCTCGACCTCTGTCCACTGGCCCTTTTTGAATTCCCGGCCCAGCTCGGCCATTTTCGCCTCAACATAGCCGAATCTATTCCTGAACTTGGTGTTGGCGCGCTCCATAGCCACAACAGGATCCACTCCCAGATGGCGGGCAAGGTTCACCAGGCAGAAAAGCACATCGCCGAACTCTTCCTCAACATGGGAAGAGGCTTTTCCATTCTCGTCCTTCTCAGGATTCTCCTCGTAAGCCTGGATGAGCTCAGCTTTTTCCTCATCGATTTTACCCCAAAGCCCCTTCATATCATCATCTTTCCAGTCAAAACCCTTTTTCGCGGCTTTTTTCCCCAGCTTGTAGGCCTGCATCAGAGGCGGAAGTCCCTTTGAGACTTCATCCAGAACGCTTTTTCCTGCCCGGCCCTCAACACCTCTTTTTATGGCATCCCACTGGGTAAGAACCTGGTCTGCTGTTTTGGCACCACCTTCCAAAGCGTTGGCCTTTCCTTCTGACTCCGGCCATACATGGGGATGACGACGGATAATCTTATCTGAGACCTCGTTCAATGACTTGGCCAGGGTAAAATCTCCCTTCTGCTCATACATATAGGAAATCATGGAAGCATTTAGGAAGACGTCCCCCAATTCCTCGCAGACGTGATCGCTTTTTTTCTCGTTTATGGCATCAACAGCTTCAAAGGCTTCTTCCACCAGGTCCGTGCGCATTGTCTCAGGAGTCTGAGCCCTGTCCCAAGGACAGCCGCCGGGAGCACGGAGAGTTTTCACTATATCGTAAAGTCGGCCGAAAGCCTTTTCTGTCTCAGCCCTCTCCTGGGGATCACAGACAGAGGGATTCAATCCCGCTGGAATCGGATTTTCTGTATTATTTTCCTTCATTGACTTCTCCTTGTTTTTCATCTAATTCCCAAGCCGTACCCGAAAAGGGAGGCATGTCAGCTTGCCGCAGGCATGTATTTTGCCACACCAAAAGGGAGGACTGCCGGTCCAGACATCTCCCATGTCTCCGAGCCCACGCCAGAGGCAGAATCGCTAATTTACGGACGGGGCAAGGTTCTTTTTCTTCCAGGCATCAAGCTGGGATTCAGGTCCCTTCACAAAAACCTTGTCCAACAACTCCGCTGTCTGGGGAAAAATCTGAGAAAGGATAATCCTCTCATCGGCAGTAAAATCGGAAAGAACGTAGCCCGCTATATCCTTGTGCTCCGGGCGGCCTATACCAAAGCGTAGCCGCCAGAAATCAGCAGTTCCCAGCATCTCTTTTGTGGAGCGCAGTCCGTTGTGACCGCCAAGACCGCCGGACCATTTAAGGCTGACAGTTCCGCAGGGGAGCTCCAGCTCGTCATGGACCACCAGTATTGATTCCGGCTTTATTTTATAAAAGGCCGCCAGGGCCTGTATGCTCTCTCCGGAAAGGTTCATAAAGGTATCTGGCTTAAGGAAAAAGACCTGTTCCTTCTCGCCATAACGGTCGTATTCGTGGACGGCATAGTGACCCTTGAATTTCTCATGCCAGACAAGGCTTCCCGCATAGGGAAGAGAATCACAGAAAAGCCAGGCTGAATTATGACGGTTGTTACGGTACTTATCACCCACATTCCCAAGAAAAGCGACTAAAGATATTTTCTGCATAAAGCTATTTTTTCCCCAGTTCGACAGAGCGTTCCGTGGCAGCGACTGCAGCCTCTATGACCGCATGGCGGAAGCCCAGCTCCTCCAGAGCAGCCACACCAGCGATGGTTGTACCACCGGGAGAGCATACATCGTCCTTAAGGACTGCAGGATGTCTGCCTGTCTCAAGCACCATAGCCGCAGCTCCCTTCAGAGTCTGAGCGGCATATATGTAAGCCTGTTTTCTTGGCATTCCAAGCTTTACGGCGGCATCGGCAAGGGCTTCTACAAAAACGAAGCCGTAGGCCGGCCCAGAGCCGGAAATACCTGTAACACAGTCCATAAGATTCTCGGGCACGCTTTCAACAGAGCCTGCCTTTGAGAGCAATTCCTTCACATCCGCAACTTCATCGGCAGTAACATCACTTCCATTAGTGAGGGCTATCATGGCCTCGCCCACGAGAGCGGGGATATTGGGCATAAGCCTTATGAAACGGGATTTGGTCAAGGCGGCTTTCCTAAGCTTCTCCAGCTTTACTCCGGCCGCAATGGAGACGAACAAGGGCAACTTATCCTGAGGGACCACGGCGGTAATGTCAGAAAGCACAGACTCAATATAGGCCGGCTTAACCGCAAGAATCAGGTAATCTGCATTCTCAGCAGCAGCACTGCTGGAGTCCAAGGCAACTGCGCCCAGCTCCTTCGCCACAGAATCTCGTTTGCCAGTGTCGGTATCATAAAGATAAATATCAGCAGCCGGGATAACCTTAGCTACAGCACGGATAAGGGCACCACCCATAACACCACAACCAATACAAGCAACTTTACTTTTTTTCATATACCTTCCTATTCCGCGCAAGAATCGCACCAATAATTTATTTTATAAAAATTGAATTAAGCATTATTATCACTCTGCCACAAAAAGAGTACCGGAATACTCCCCAAGAGCTAGTCCCTCAAGAGCCTTGTCGTAGCTACCATTGGCAAGTATCATGGGAATACCGTAAGCCACTACCCTTTCAGCAGCCTCCAGCTTTGTTCCCATTCCGCCTGTTCCGAAGGAATTAGTAGATCCGATGGAAATCTCAGAGTAAAGCTGCTTTATATCCTCAACCACATCTATACGTTTCGCATCAGGATCATCCTTAGGATTCTTGGTGTAAACACCATCTATGTCGCTGAAAAGCACCAGAACATCCGCATTCCAAAGAATAGCGGTAAGAGCGGACAGATTGTCGTTATCACCTATGCGGATCTCATCAAAGGCGACTGAGTCATTCTCATTTATAATAGGAACGACTCCTTCATCCACCAGAGTGAAAAGAGTATTACGCATATTGAGGGTACGATGATCATCCTCAAAGTCCTCTTTTGTGAGCAGAAGCTGTCCTATATGGATACCGAACTCTGCGAAAGCACAACGCCACTTATCCATAAGCTCCACCTGACCGATGGAACAGAGGGCCTGCCTGTAATGGATATCACGCTTACGGGACCATCTGTCTATGGTGGACACTCCCGCCACCTGAGCCCCGGAAGAAACAAGGGCTATCTGCTTTCCTTGTTTTATAAGCCCCGCACACTGAGTCGCAAAGCTGTTCATGAAGTCGATGTTTATTGTGCCATCGGCTTTAGCCAGGGTATTAGACCCGATTTTTATAACAATCTTGCGTGCCTTAGAAATAGTTTCTGTTATTGTCACCTTATTTGTCCTTCACCTTCGATAATGAATTTCGTCGTCGTCAACGCAGAAAGCCCCATAGGTCCACGGACATGGAACTTCTGGGTGCTTATTCCCAGTTCTGCGCCATATCCGAACACCTGTCCGTCGGTGAAACGTGTGGACGCGTTCACGTAAACGCAGGCCGCATCTATGTTTGTCTTGAAGTAGGCGGCGTTCTTTACGTCGGTAGTCAATATTGATTCAGAATGCTTGGTATTGTGGCTGTTTATATGGGAGACCGCTTCCTCGACGGAATCCACCACCTTTATGGCAAGGATATTGTCCAGGAATTCCGTATCGAAATCATCCTTACCGGCAGCAAGGATTTTCTCGGAAAGCTTGTCGCCATCATAGCCTGAAGCCTTTTCTGCAGCGGCCTTCACTATGGGCAAGGCCCGCTGGTCACAACGGAACTGGGCACGGCCGGCAAATTTCTCCACAAGCTTAGGCAGGAAGTCCTTAGCCACTGAGCTATGGACGAGAAGCACCTCTATGGCGTTGCAGACACCGGGACGCTGCAGCTTAGCGTTCTCTGCGATAAGCACTGCCCTGTCCAAATCAGCAGAAGCATCCACAAAGAGATGACAAATGCCGCTTCCTGTCTCAATAACAGGGACAGAGGCCTTCTCCACGACCATCTTTATAAGGTCGGCACCACCCCGGGGCAGAACCACATCTATATAGCCCCGGGCGTTAAGAATCTCATCCACCTCATCACGCTTGCCAGAAGAAGCAAGCTCCACAGCGCCGGGAATCCCCTCTCCATTGTCAGATAGGGCTGCCAAGCCTTTTTTTATAGCGGCGACAATCTCCCTGTTCGTCTCAAGAGCAGTGGAGCTACCCCTGAGAAGTATGGCATTGCCGCTTTTGTAAGCGATAGCGAAGGCATCTACCGTAACATTGGGGCGAGACTCGTAAATAATTGCAGCGACACCGATGGGCACACGGACCTGCTTTATGGCAAGCCCATTCTCATTGGTCCAGCCGGAGACAACCTGACCTATAGGATCCGTCTGGGCGATAATCTCATCTATCCCAGAGAGTATACCCTCTATGCGAGCTTCATTAAGACTGAGCCTGTCAATAAGGCTTTCTTTGATGCCTTTTTCTCTCGCACGGGAGACATCCAGATCATTGGCTGATAAAATGGAAGGGATAGAAGTCCTTATGGCCTCTTTCACGCTGGCAAGTGCCCTGTTTTTCTGTCCCGGGGACAAACGAGCCAGTTCTTTTGAGCTTTCACGAAGGGATTCAAAAATAGTTTGCAAATTCATAATACCGCCTTTTTTCTCCGGCATTTCTTATCAGATATCCGGTCAGCATTCTACTGCCTGACACGGGCGGCAGAATGTATTGGAAAAACAAACCTTAGAAAGGAAAGAACCGTTCGGTCAAAAAAAGGCAGCTCCGGCTGAACGGAAAGAAGGCAGCCGGATTAGTAATTTGATAGGAAAATCATACTGAGAAGCAAATAAACCTTGGCAACTTCTTCAGCAGCAGGTCTTTCAGCAGGAAGACTTTCCACATACCACCAGAAAATACCGAATCCCGGATCAATACGGAATGCGTATTCAAGGAATTCATCACTGTTAGTCTGTGCACCGAACATAAGATAGACCACATCACGAAGAAGCTGCACAAGAACATTGTATGAATTCCCATAGTTATCATTCTCGAACTCTTTGCAAAGTCCCTGAAGCTTATAAATAACCTGCTCCTTAAGAGCCTCGTCATCCTTCTCAACCCAGGTCTTCTTCACAAGAAGATTCAAATTGCTATTAAAACTGCTGATAAGTTTTCTCTCTGCTGCAGTAACTTCAGAAGCTTCAAGAACAGATTTAAAAGAAGGATCTGCACCGAACTGCTCTGCTATTACCATTGCTTCTTCAACAGGAACCTTGTCCTGACCGTCCTTAAAAACTGCTTTCATGGCAGCCACAACGGCTTCATCCACAAACTGAGAAACAATATTATTTTCAGGCTTAAAATTCTGCATACCTATAAATAAACTTTTTTCGCCTTTCCGTCAAGGTGAACAAGGTCCTTGAAGCAGTGAGATGTTCCTAAAAGAACACCTCTGCATCCGTAAGGGACAAGGGGAATCGTAACGGAATTACTGTAAAAGTTCCCGACTAAGTTCGCTTTTTCGGGATATTAGTCGGGAAAACCAAGAAATATACATCTTAAAACTCCTAAATTTCCCGACTAAATTGGCGTTTTTGAGGATTTAATCGGGAATCGTAGCTGCCCCTCAGGAGTTTTTCCCGACTGAACTCAGGTTTTCACGCTTTCAGTCGGGAACCCAGCGCCAGAAACAGTCTTTTGGGGTCCACTTTCCCGACTAAACCAGCGTTTTCGGGGCTTTAGTCGGGAAAACCAGGCTGAAGGACAGGGGTTACAAGTATTTTTTCCCAAGCCAACTGTCCTAGAATCCCAGAGGACGAGAAAGCCAGAAAGTTTTTCCCATTTCTCAGCTCCAACCGCACTGGGGCACATTTACAGAGAGATTGGAGAATTATGTGACCGACGCCAAGCGGAATATGCAGTACATGAGGCAGTTCATGGAATGGGAGCGGCAAAGAGTCTATGATTTCGACACCAGCAAGCAGGAAAGTATAAAAAAGGCTGCAGGAAGGCATAAGAGAAGGAGTCTTACAAGGAATCCAAGCAAAAGCCCAGGAAACTGCCATAGAGTTACTCAAAGAAAACCTTGCTGCCGAAACCATCGCAAAATGCGTTAAGCTGCCTCTTGAGAAAGTCCTTGAAGCCAAAGATCAGATAATAAGACGGAAGCAGATTGTTCCATATAACCAAGCTGGAATCACTTTAAATCAGCTTTTGGATAAGCGCAAAAAAGCAATCGTATATAACTACATATTGACAATTATCGATATTTCATTTATATCTATCACCATCAATATGATGAGAGGCTGGAATGACTGAACGAGAAATAACCAGAATATGCAAGGCCCTTAGCGATGAAAACCGAGTAAAAATAATTCACTTTCTTACAAATTCAGAGCTTTGTGCCTGTAAACTCTTGGAGGAATTTAATATAGGACAGTCGACCCTTTCCCACCATATGAAAATTCTAACTGATTGTGATTTGGTTAATTTCCGTAAGGATGGAAAATGGGTTTATTATTCAATAAACTGTCAGAAGTTTTCTGAATTCAAAACCTTTATTGAAGATATAAGCAGCAAAAAAAATTATCTTTCCTCCAGTAATTGTGAATGCAATTCAAGATAAAAAAAGCGGAGCCTTGGGTTTCGCTTTTATTTAGAATTATACATCGATACTTTTAGATATATAAATACGATATAAAGAGGTAAATATGATTTGGACTTTATTCAAACTCAGCTTATTGGCATGAAGTGGTTGAATCTACTTATTAGCAACTTTTTTTCACTTTGTGGACTTGATATCACTTCAAGGCTTGGAAGCAGCATCACTTTTTTTATCTATGATGTTATCAAAATAACAATCCTTCTCTTTTTTTTAATATTTCTTATCTCTTATGTTCAGTCTTATTTTCCTCCAGAGCGGAGTAAAAAATCACTGGCCACTTCAAGGGGCTGGGAGCCAGAATCATCGCCGCTCTACTTGGAACTGTAACATCCATCTTCAGCTGCTCCTCAATCCCTCTCTTTATGGGCTTCACCACTGCAGATCTTCCCTTAGGAGTAACATTCAGTTTTCTGATATCCTCTCCAATGGTCGCTCTTGGCTCCCTTCTGCTTTTAATGAGCATTTTCGGTTGGAAGATTGCTGTCGGTTATGTCCTTTTAGGACTTATAATTGCAGTCCTTGGGGGAACAATTATCGAAAAACTCCACATGGAAAATCAAGTTGCGGATTTTATTCGCAATGGAAAGGCAATAAATACCCTCTTGCCTGAAAAGGAAATAAAGCCAAAGGATCAATTAAAATCTGCTTTTGAAGCAGTACTTGAAACCCTGAAAAAGGTATTTCCACATATTTTGATTGGAGTCGGGATAGGAGCCTTGGTCCATAACTGGATTCCAGAAGACTGGATTCAAAAGATTCTGGGGGAGAAGTATCCTTTCGGAGTAATTCTTGCCACCATAGGCGGGCTTCCTATGTATGCAGATATTTTCGGATGCATTCTCATTGCAGAAAGCTTATTGGAAAAAGGGGCTCTGCTGGGCCTTGTCTTAAGCTTCATGATGGCAGTGACCACATTAAGTCTTCCAAGCATGATCATGCTGAGCAAGGCAATCAAAGCAAAGCTTCTGGCTCTTTTTATCGCAATATGTACTATAGGAATAATAACAGTGGGATACGTATTCAATCTTGTCCAGGGATTTTTAGCTGTCTAATATATCGACAGTTGAAGATATATAAATATTTTAATCAGGAGGCTTTAAATGAGCGATTGTTCTTGTAAAGGAAGCTATGATCCAGCTTCTGTCTTAGAAAAGGAAAAGGTCGAAAGTGTAATAGTACTTGGAAGCGGCTTCAAAAACTGCCAAAAATTTCATCAGAATGTGATTGATGCTTTGACAGAAATGAAGCTTGAACTTGAGCCGGAATATGTAAGGGATATGCAGTGACCGGCGCTTGGTATCAACCAAGGGCGGATCTGCATATTCTTTATCCGCACAGGGCTTCGTTCATTTCGTGTACTCGTCCACCATATCTTTTATACGGCTCAGAGCAGTCTTTATCTTGGCTATGTCCGTGGCATAACAGCAGCGGATAAAGCCTTCTCCGCCCGCACCGAATACGTTTCCGGGCACAACTGCCACCTGATGATTCTCTATAAGCTTGGTGGCGAATTCCTCGGAGGAAAGCCCTGTCTTGCGGATATCCGGGAACATGTAGAAGGCTCCCTCCGGCTCTGCGCAGGGCAGCCCCATCTCCAGGAAGGCCTTGTACATCAGGTTACGCCTCTGCTGATAGGATATACGCATTTTCTCCACTTCCGCGCTGCCGGTGCGGAGACCTTCCAAAGCCCCGTACTGAGACATAATCGGCGCACAGATAGAAGAATACTGGTGAAGCTTGTGAATCTGGGTCATAAGCTCCTCAGGAGCGCAGACATAACCGATACGCCAGCCCGTCATGGCAAAGGCCTTTGAAAAACCGTTCAGCACGATTGTATAAGGCTTCATTCCAGGGAAGGAGCCTATGGAGACATGCTTGTGGTCATCGTAAACGAGCTCGCAGTAGACCTCATCACTTAAAACCCAGATCTGATGTTTTTTCACTACCTCGGCAATTTTTTCCAGCTCGGAGGCGGGAATCATACGGCCTGTGGGATTACTTGGGGAACAAAGCATAAGGGCCTTAGTTCTTGGAGTAATAGCCGCCTCAACCTGCTCAGCTGTTGGGTAAAAGCCATTCTTGGAAGTGTCCATATGAACCAGCTTGGCATCGCATAGAGCCGCCAGGGGCTGATAGGACACGTAGCAAGGCTCGCAGATAAGAATCTCATCCCCGGGGTTCAAAATAGAACGGAGAACAGCGTCCACAGCCTCTGAGACACCGATAGTTACGAGGATTTCCTTTTTGGGGTTGTAATCAAGTCCATACTTGGCCTCGTATTCCGCAATGGCCTCCCTCAGTTCCGTAAGGCCCCAGTTGGAGGTATAGGAGGTGTGTCCCTGCTCCAGGTGGTAATAGGCTTCTTCCCTTATGGCCCAAGGGGTCGCGAAATCAGGCTCGCCCACACCAAGGGAAATAATGTCATCCCGGCCTATTATAAGGTCAAAGAATTTTCGGATTCCTGACGGTGGAATATCGAGCATTTTGCGCGAAAAACGGTCTTCACGCGTGTTCAGCTCATCTTTCGTGTTTTTGTCGCAGTTCATGCTGTCACTCCTTCACGGGAGTCTTTCTTCTCATCCACATAGACAATCTCATTCTCTTTATAAGTCTTAAGCACAAAATGTGTTTTTGTGGAGCGGACTCCGTTAAGGGTGGAAAGCTTTCTTGCCACAAAGAAGGCTACTTCCTGCAAAGACTCGCCCTCGATGATTACCTGAAGATCATATCCCCCTGACATAAGGTAAAGCGACTTTACCTGGGGGAAGCGGTAGATGCGCTCTGCAATGGCATCGAAACCATGCTCCCTCTCCGGGGCGACTTGTATTTCTATAACTGCCTGGACAGCTTTGTTTGTCTGCGTTACTTTTTCCGGGTTCACAATGGCGGAGTATTTAAGGATAACCCCGTCCTTTTCGAGTTTATCTATTATGGCCTGAACTTCGGCTTCTGTCTTTTTTGTCATTGCGGCAATGTCTTTAACTGAAAGACGGGCGTTTTCCTGCAATAAATTAAGAATTTCTTCCATATGGATTTCCTCCTGATGGCGCACAAGTTGAAACGGCTCGCATAAGGGCGTGTTTGACAAATGGTGCGTATATGCGTACATGAGGTGCGCTTTCAGAAAGAGTAGCCTTTTTCATTTGTTTAGGCAAGTGAAACTTCAGCAGGATGGGCACAAACAGGGGGCTCAGACAAAAAGCAGAAGCGCAATAAAAAAACGCCTCACCAAAACTGATGCAAGGCGTTTTCATCCTCTGCTTGCACCTTAAAAGGCACAGGCAGGAATCCACATCAAAGAACTGCTAAACCTTGAATCTTCCGATAAGCTGATCCATACCACGGATGTTGGTACGAGTCTCATTGGCCATATCAGAAACCTCCTGGGCGGAACGGTTGATCTGCACAGCGCCGGCACTCATCTCGTCCATGCTGCCAAGAACAGTCTCTGCCGTGGCGGTTACGCTCCGCATCTGTAGATTGACTTTATCCACGGCTTCATTCATATCCTTTGCGGTGGACTGAACCTGACTTGTGGAGTTGTTGACATCACGAAGAGCCTCAAGGACCTGTTTGGAAGCGGCGTCCTGCTCAGACATGGCCTGGTCTATCTCGCGGACAAGGTTGCCCGTATCAGAAAGCTTGGAGGTTATGGTACGGAAGGCCTCCCTGGACTGCTGAGAAGAGGAGACTACCTCACTTATCGTCTTGGTAATATTCTTCAACTCCTGACCAATATTATGAGACTGCTTGCTTGAGTTCTCGGCAAGGGTCCTTATCTCATCAGCGACGACGGAGAAACCAGCGCCCGCCTCACCAGCATGGGCTGCCTCTATAGCCGCGTTCATGGCCAGCAGGTTTGTCTGGGATGCAATGCGGGTAATCACAGAGTTGGCCTCCATCAAAAGCTTGGACTGAGAGGCCATCTCCGTCACCTTAGTGTCGACCTCTGCCTGCCGCCCCTGACCTACCTCAGTGACGCTGGTAAGCTCATCAAATTCATCGTTCATCTTTTTGACGGAATTCGAAACAGAAGCAATGTTTCCCACCATCTGCTCTATAGCTGATGAAGATTCGATTATTCCCGCGCTCTGATTCTCTATCAGCCCATCAAGAGCCTTGACTTGCCGTACAGAATTCTCCAGCTCCTCATTGGCAGAATTTACAGCTGACATCTGGTGCTCGGTCTGCTTCTTCACTCCCTCTATATTGGCCATAATCTCAGATATAGCCCCCGCAGTCTCCTGAGAAGACGTACCAAGACTATTACCTATGAGATCCAAAGACTCCTCGGCCACCTTCAATTCCTGAATAAGGGACTGCTGCCGGCTCAGGAATATATCCACATCCTTGGCAAGATTACAAATCTCATCATTACCCTTTATCCCTATACGGTAGGTCAAATCTGCTTCATCAGAATCATCCGCAAGATGATGAATAGCCACAGCAACCTTATCCAGGGGCTTAAGTATGAGCCGCCTCAACAAAAGAATCGTCACTACGACGATGAAAACACAAAACACAACAATAACTGGAATAACGAGATTCAAGATAGAATTCTGAGTATGGGAGATGATAGTAACGGGAAGACCTATAAAGAAAAGAGCTCTCTCTTCCTTGTTCTCATTTACTGCTGGTATATAGGCCGTAACATAGTTCTCATCGTTTATTATATTCTGGCCATAGTAAACTTCATTCTCCTCGTACACGACCTTGTAAATCGTGTCATTATTGAGCTTTGTTCCTGTGATTCTCTCTCCGGCAGCATTCATTATGGATGTAGCGATGCGGACATCATCATTGAAAACAGTGAACTCCGCACCAAGCAAAGACTTGTAGTAATCCACGGCTTTATTCGTAGAAAGGTCATCCTCAAGCACTATATATCCATGAAAACCCATATCATATACATCCAGGTTATTTATGGCCACGTAGGCGACATTATCACCCACTGTACAGATTTTATATATAGGGCAGGAGACTTTGGCAGAGTAGAAAACAGAGGAATACTTAAACTTTGTGCTTCCTTCCATAGATTGATCGGTTGAATAAAGGACTGTTCCTTCTTTGTCTATAATATGAACGGACGTGACAGAAGAAGCCTGTGCGAACTTACTGAGGTAATTGGAAATACGCATTTTGTTACCATCACGAATCAAGCCAGCGAAATCACCTGATTCATTCACCAAAGTAAGAAAGCTGAAAAGCTTAGCACCTCTTTCAGTATAATCCGCCTGAAAGGATAATACTTTCTCCGCAATAGATTCCTCAAAATAAGCATCAAGGGAGTTAGACACGGAAAAAACATTAACGATTATCAGGCAAGTGCCGAAAACCACTAACAAGCCGATTATGGCCCAAATAAAGTTTGTTTTTACTGATCGCTTTTTCTGTATTTTTAGCTCTGATGAATTGATAACGTCTGCATCAACCATATACAATCTCCATTAAATTATCTTTAGTCTGATTTCAGTCTTGCAATAGCAAAACTAAAGGAAACCCTTTTTTACTTATCGGAGTCTTCTTCAATGCTCGTTATAATATAGCAAGAAAAACTATAATTTTATATAATCAAAACACTCTATAATTTGTAATATAACGACTTTACATACAGCATCTTATGAAAATATTGAAAGCAGATTCTATATCATATTCTTATCCCGATTCCCCACACAAGGCAGTAAGGAACATATCCTTCTCCATAGAAAAAGGCTCTTATACAGCTATATTGGGAGCAAACGGCTCCGGGAAAAGCACCCTGGCCAGGCTTATCTGCGGCTTTCTTAAGCCTGATTCAGGAAAGCTTATAATGGAAGAAGAAGGGAAAAAAAGGAAAACCGCCTCCACAGGCATAGTCTTCCAAGAACCAAAGCCACAGATTATCGCAGGTATCGTAAAAAAAGATACGGAGCTGGGGCCAAAAAACCTTGAGAATACAGATAAAGAAGCATCCTTTGCTGCAGACCAAGTCCTTGAGCTGACAAAGCTCAGTGAGAAAAAAGAAGATTCAGTGCTTACTCTTTCCCTGGGACAGACTCAAAAGCTTGCTCTTTCAGGAATACTGGCCATGTCCCCGGAATTTCTGGTCCTTGATGAAGCGGTATCTATGGTGGACCCGGAGACACGGAAGGAAATACTACAATTCATAAAGGACTGCAACGAAAAGGGGCAGACAGTAATTTCCATAACCCATGACATTTCAGAAGCCCTTATGGCTGACCATATACTGACCATGGACGACGGCAAACTGATTTTCGACGGAGGCAAGAAGGAATTCCAAGAAAGCCCCGTCATGGAAAGCTTGTTCGGGGATCCGGCAAAAAAAAGAGCCGGTAAAAAAACAGAGGATAAAAGAATCCAGTCCTCTCTCATCTTAGAGAACATCTCTTTTGCCTACAAGGACAATAAGGTCCTGGATGACATAAATATCTCCTTCCAGGCAGGAAGCCTGACTGCCCTGACAGGTATGTCCGGATCAGGAAAATCAACACTGTTCGAAATAGCGGCGGGGCTTCTGTCTCCACAGACAGGAAAGGTCCTTGCAAAAAACCGCCCGGCCTTGCTGCTGCAGGACAGCAGTGCGGCACTCTTTGAGGAATTCGCCGCCGATGACGTGGCCTACGGACCTATAAACAAGGGGATGTCCGGTGCAGAGCTCAAAAGCTGTGTGAAGTCGGCAATGAACATGGCAGGATTGCCCTTTGAGGACTTCTCTGAAAAAAGAAGCGGAGAGCTTTCCGGCGGACAAAAAAGAAAGCTTTCCGTGGCCGGTATTATAGCCCTGGACTCTGAAGTGATGCTTTTTGATGAGCCCTGCGCCGGGCTGGATCCTGCCGGCAGAAAGCACATGCTGGAAACCTTCATGAAGCTCCGGGACGCAGGCAAGACCATAATATTCTCTACCCACAGGTCGGAGGAGGCAGAAATAGCGGACAGGCACCTTATCATTAAAGATGGCAAACTGACAGAGGCTGGAGTTGAAACTCAGCTTTGCCAAAATCCGACAGGCAAGGAAGAGGAGAATCCTTCAGCTCTTAAAGTCAGCCCCCCTCTGGACACAGGATTTCTCCTCAACAGACTCAGAAAAACTACGGACGGTATATACCAAAAGGGAAATTCTCCCGTCCACAGACTGCCAGCGCCAGTAAAATATCTGGTTTTTCTTCTTTGCTTCATTCCTGGAACGATTTTCTCCAACCTATATCTTTCTGCGGCTATGGTCCCTTTGGCAATCATTTACGCCGCGCTGACAGGTCTGAATCTGATAAAGGCCGCGAAAAACGTATTCCGCCTTATTCCCTGGCTGCTTATCTTCTCTCTTCTACAGCTTATTTTGATCCCCCCTGCGGCGGATGAAGAAATAATCCTGAAGCTGGGCTTTATCATGATCTCATCCGGTAAAATATTGCTTTTCGTGAACACACTGCTCCATCTTATCTGCGGTATTTTCTGCCTATACGGCTTTCTTCACTCAATCTCAGAGACAGAGGCCGCGGAGGGCTTCAAAAAGCTGATTCCATCAAAAACGGCCTATCTTGTGATAATAGTACTCTTCCGCTTTATCCCCCTTCTGGCGGACGAGGCCGCTCTTATAATAAAGGTACAGCTGATAAGGGGCGGTCTTAAGTCAAAGAAGGGCTTCTTCAAGAACCTTAAGGCCCTTCTTCCTCTTTTTGTCCCGCTCATAGTGAGAACGATACAGAGGGCAGAGAACATGGCGGACGCATTGACCGCACGCTATTTTTAGGCTTTGTGCCTTTTAACCTTTCAGGGCGTGTGACCGGGGCAGGACTTCCTCTAACAGATACAGGCCCTAAAGGGAATATAGAATTTCAGAGGGACGGTCATAGCCCCAAACTGACGGAGGATTTATGGAAAGAGAACTTAAAATATGTCCTTGCTGCGGCAAAGAAAAGCTTGAATATAAAAACCGGCGGCATTGGGTCTGCCCTGACTGCGGCTTCGACCTATACAACAATGTGGCGGCGGCAGCTGGTATTATTTTTTACCTTGACGAGGAAAGTGTCATTTTTGCAAAGCGGGCAAAAGAACCGAAGAAGGGGATGCTGGATCTGCCCGGCGGCTTCACCGACCCTGACGAAACTATGGAAGAAACCTGCATCCGTGAGTGTATGGAAGAAACAGGAATCACCATATCCCCTGAAAAATTGGAGTATGTGGCTAACTTTCCTAACACCTACAATTACAAAGGCATAGAATACAAAACCTGTGATTTCTTCTTTGCCTATCATCTTGATAGAAGGGTTTTTGAAGAATTCATGGCTCAAAAAGAAGAGGTGTCGGACTTTGTTGAGATGAAGGTCTCTACCGAAGAGGATGTGGATAAGCTTCCTTTGGCCTTCGTATCCGGCAGGGCTGCTCTTAAAGCCTATGTCAAAAAGAGAAATGCCGCCCGCAATGCAAGATAATTCCGCAAACTCCTCCCCAGGCACCAAAAAGCCCGCGGATACAGCACAGCTCCCCATAAGTCCCCACCTGCCTGAGATTGTGGACAACCTGAAAAGATCAGAGTCAAGGTTTCTCATACTGACGGCGGAGACTGCTGCCGGAAAATCCACAGCGGTGCCGCCTGCACTTTTAGATGCCTTCCCCGGGAAAATCCTTATGCTGGAGCCAAGAAGGCTTGCGGCCGTAGCGGTGGCTTCGCGGGTGGCGGAGCTTCTGGGAGAGGAATGCGGAGAAACTGCCGGTTACAGGCTTCACCTGGACTCCTTCATCTCAAAAAAAACACGCTTTGAGGTTATGACGGAGGCTATCCTTGTACGCATGCTGCAGGAGGATGCTTCCCTTGAAGGCGTTTCTGTCGTGATCCTTGACGAATTCCATGAACGTTCCCTCTGGACCGATCTTTCCCTGGCCTTCCTTAAGGATACCATGCAGCTCAGGGATGACCTTTATGTTCTTATAATGTCCGCCACCATAGACACAGAAAAGCTTTCTGCCTTTCTGGGATGTCCCCACCTTCACATAGCAGGCAGGCAATATCCAGTGGAGATAGAATACCGGGCACCTGAACACAAGGATATCTGCGAAGATGTGACAGAAGCCGTGAAAGCAATTCCAGAGGACCAGAACATACTGGCTTTTCTGCCTGGCATCAAGGAGCTTAGAAGAACGGAGGAGCTGCTCACGACCTTTGCAAAAAAAACAGACTCGGAGCTTTTCATCCTGCACAGTTCTGTTCCCGTTCAAGAGCAGAGGAAGGTGCTTTCTCCGGCGCGGCCCGGGAAACGCCGCATAATACTTTCCTCAGCCGTGGCAGAAACTTCAGTAACAGTGCCTGGAATAACATACGTGGTGGATTCCGGCCTATCACGCATAAACCGCCTGAATACAGCCACAGGCATGAACCATCTTGTGACAGAGAGTGAAAGCCTTTTTTCCGCAGAGCAGAGGGCGGGCCGCGCCGGCCGAACCGCCAAGGGAAACTGCATCCGTCTTTGGAGAGAGCAGGATATCCGGGTCAGGAATGCCCCCCTGCAGATTATGTGCACAGAGCTGATTCAGCTTGTGCTGGAATGTGCCCTTTGGGGAGTACATTCCCCGGAAGGACTTTCCTGGCTTGATCCGCCTCCTCTTTCAGCCTGGAAGGCCGCAGCCTCTTTTTTACAGCTTACAGGCTGCATAGACAAGGGCGGCCTTATAACAGTCAAAGGAAAGCTTGTTCTGAAAGCCGGAGTCCATCCCCGCATTGCCTGTATTGCTCTTGAAAGCTTGAAGGGCAATGACCAGGCTATAAAATATGCGGCAAAATACGGGCTTTCCCTTCCCAAGGGAGCCCCAGAGGATTTACAAAGACGGGAAAGGCAGCGTCTTGAAAATGAGCTGGCAAGGCGGATTCAGACCTATAGACAAGCAAATGCGGCCGAGAAAGTGACAGGCCAAGGAAAAAGTCCGCTGCCAGTAGCAGAAGGGGAGGCCGGGCTGCCTGGAATCCTATGCCTGCTGGCAGGTTTCCCTGACAGAGCGGCCTACTCCCTGGGAGAGGGGAAATATATCTTTCCATCGGGCAGACAAGCCTCTCTTTTGGACAGCGACAAAAAGCTCTTAAGCCCCAGCTTTCCCCAGTGGATAATAGCCATAGAGGCCGATGCAGGCGACAGAGAAGGCAGAATCTACAGCTTTGAGATTATTCCCCAGGAGCCTTCTTCAAGCCCCTGGAAGGAGAAGAGCCAGCAAAAGCAGACAGAGCTGACGGAAGCCTTCTCAGTCTGGCTGGAGGCAAGGACAGAGGCACGGGTATCTGTCGCCTTCGTAGACAAGCAGCACTCAAAGCTGAAAAAAATGGAAACAGTTTTTTTTGGTAAGATTCCTTTGAAGACGAAAGTTTTACCGGCATCGGCAGAAGACGCTACGGCCGCTTGGTGCAGTCTTGCCTTAGAAGAGGGCATAAGAGCCCTGCCCTGGAATGATGCCTGCAGTCGCTTTCTTGCCCGCGCTGACTTTTTCCGTCGTCACAGCAAGGGCTCAGGCGGACCAAAGGCGGAAAGCCGGCCAGAAACTGAAGAAAGCTGGGCAGAAACTGAAGAAATCCGGCCTGAAACTGAAGAAAGCCGTCCAGATAGTGAAGAAAGCTGGGCAGAAACCGAAAGAAGCACTGTTGGATCGACCAAGACCTACAAAAGTCCACAAAACCTAGAGGAAAGCCTTGCCCTTTCTGTAAAAGAATGGCTGCCACCCTTTATCAGTGCGGGCACAAGGCTGACCCCAGAAGACCTGCTTTCTGCCCTGCGCTGGAAGCTGGATGGTGACACCGTGGACAAGAATGTACCGGAGAGGCTTAAGCTTTCCAACGGCCGAAACTGCAAGGTCACCTACGAGACAAGAGACAGCCGTAAAGGCGCATCCCCTGTGATCGAGATAATAATCCAGCAGCTGTTCGGCTGCTTTACAACTCCGAAAATAATGGGAGAGCCAGTTCTTTTGAAGCTGCTCTCCCCTGCCCGCCGCCCCCTGCAGGTCACCAGCGACCTGGAGAACTTCTGGAAAAACACCTGGCCGGAAATCTGCAAGGAAATGAAGGGCCGTTACCCAAAGCACAACTGGGACTACACAAAAGTCCAAGACTAGAAGGCCTTAAGAAAAGGCTGCAAGCAAATTCAACAATAAAAGCAGGCACCGGGCTGGAGCACCTTCAGTTCCCTGCGACAGCGGGGAATGAGGCGGATGAGCCGAAGTGCGCAAGACCGGGAAAGACCACAAGCTATGCCCATCAAATTTTTTCTAAAAATTTACTTGACAATTACAACGCACTAGTGTACTATCAAACTATAACACTAACAAAGAGGAGTGCGTATGGAATTTGATAAGAATGTACCCATATACATTCAAATCATGGACGAGATAAAACACCGAATTATCGCAGGAGCACTCAAAGCTGGGGATAAGGTGCCGTCCGTCAGGGATCTCGCCGAAGAACTGAAAGTCAACCCGAATACTATCGTTCGTGCCTACCAGGAGCTGGAAAGGGAAAGACTTACAGAAACAAAAAGGGGTATGGGAACATTTATCAGAGGAGAAAAGGAATTGCAGGGAGACAAGCTGAAGGAAGAAATAGGCCTTTCTGTAGCAAAGGCCTTTATACAGAAAATGCATGATGCAGGAATAAAGGATGACGAAATCGTCTTGTTCATAAAAAAAGCAATTGATGAGGAGAATTAAATGTCAACAATACTGAGAGCCGAGAATATCTCGAAAAGCTATCTGACGAAAAAAGCTCTTACAAATATATCTTTCCAGCTTGATTCAGGCCGGATTCTTGGACTGATGGGTCCCAACGGAAGCGGAAAGACGACCCTGCTGAAGATTCTGGCAGGTCTTTTACAGCCAAGCGGAGGGCAGGCCTTCGTATGCGACAGGCCCATAGGAACAGAATCAAAAAAAATAGTGTCCTTCCTCCCGGACAGGAACGTCATGTACCCCTCCATGAGGGCAAAGGATGCCATAGGCTTTTATGCCGACTTCTTTGAAGACTTTGACAAGGACAAAGCATACAACATGCTCAAGGACATGAAGCTGGAGGCTAATGAGACTGTAAAAAGCATGTCCAAGGGAATGGTGGAGAAGCTCAACCTTATACTGACTTTCTCACGCAACTCAAAGCTCTATATCCTTGATGAGCCGTTGGGCGGGGTGGATCCTGTAGCCAGGGAGAGAATCATCTCCACTATAATCAAGACATACAGCGAGGATTCTTCCATCATAATCAGCACCCACCTGGTTAACGATGTGGAATCTATTTTCGATGACGTTTGTTTCATAGGAAATGGTGAGATTATCCTGCAGGGAAGCGCGGATGAGCTTAGAAGCAGCCGCGGAAAATCAATCGACCAGATTTACGTTCAATTGTTCGCAAATGAATAAGTGAGTTTTACAGGAGTTTCAGATGAAAGCGATCATAAAACAGGATTTTTTAAGGAGAAGGAGCGGAGCTCTGATTTCCAGCCTTGTACTTCTTTTGATTAATGCCTTGGTTATAATAGCCAATATCATCGCAAAGAATAACCCGGGCATCATAATATACAATGAATCAGGAGCAACACATTATTCCAGCAGCGGCTTCTGGGCCTTTCTGGATTTTATAACGCCGGTGGTAATGATGATAGACACGTTGGGTGTGTTTTTCTGGACCCTGGAGCAGGGAGCCTCCAACATAGGGAAAGACCTTAAAAGTGACGTGGGCTACCTCTATAAGATGGTCCCTAAATCCGGCTGGAACATTTTAGGAGGCAAACTGATCCTAGGGCTTGCGGAGTTTACCTTCTACGCCATTCAGGCTTGGATTTACCTTGTGATTATAACAAACGTAACGAAAAGCACAGGCTTTATGATAAACGGAGAACCTCTATACGGTATAGAAAGCTTTCTTCCACCCTTTATTCTTGTGGTGGGAGCTCTGGTCCAGTTCATAACGGGAGCCACTCTTCTGGGATTCGTATCCATAGCGGCAACAGCCTTTTTGAAGAACAGAAGGTTCCGCGGTGTTCTTGTCACAATCGCCATATTCGCTCTGGCAATTTTTATTGGAAGAGTAATAGCAGGCTCCATATCAGGAATGAATCCAGAGACAATAAAAGACTCAGCCGGTTGGATAACATACGGAATAGAAATGGGCTTCTCCTGCGTCTTCTTCGTCCTTTCCTGCATCCTCTGGGAAAAGAAAGTCTCCGTCTGACGGAGCGAAAGCCCGACGAGCTGCGCTGGCGAACATTAATTTCGAGCTGCGCGGCTCTTTCGCATTGTGCAGCCGTCAGGTCGCCTGAGTGCTATGCCTTGACGAGCGCAGCTCTTTCGCGTTGCACAGCGCACCCCGCTTACAGCACACTCTGCAAAAACTGTTTTGTGCGCTCGTTCTCCGGATTCTCGAAAATCTTATCCGGACTTCCTTCCTCAAGAATGATACCATCGTACATAAAAAGAATACGGTCAGCCACCTCACGGGCAAAGCCCATCTCATGGGTGACGCAGATCATGGTCATACCCTCATCAGCAAGGTCCTTCATTACATTAAGAACCTCGCCCACCATCTCCGGATCCAGGGCAGATGTAGGCTCGTCAAAAAGCATAACATCCGGGTTCATGGCAAGAGCCCTGACAATGGCGATACGCTGCTTCTGACCGCCGGAAAGGGTGGAAGGATATACATTGGCTTTCTCCGGCAGCCCGATACGCTCCAAAAGCTCCATGGCTCTTTTCTCTGCCTCTTCTTTTGTGGCAAGCTTAAGGGTCACAGGCGCAAGAGTTATGTTCTGCATAACCGTCAGATGGGGGAAAAGGTTGAAGTGCTGGAAAACCATACCCATTTTCTGCCGGTACTTGTCTATATCAGCCTTTTTGTCAGTTATGTCGGAGCCTTCAAAAAGGATGGTTCCAGCGGTGGGCTTCTCCAGAAGGTTGAGACAGCGGAGGAAAGTACTCTTCCCTGAGCCGGAAGGACCTATGATTACGACCTTCTCACCTTTTTGTATGGTGGTCGTTATATTCTCTAAAACAACAAAATCTTTGAAAGATTTTTTCAGATTTTTAACTTCTATCACTTTTTGCCATCCTCTTCTCTAACATACCGAAAAGCTTTGTGAGCCCAACAGTAAGGATAAGATATATAATCGCGCAGGTAAGAAGCGGAATCCATGCGTTATAGGTAGCATTACGTATCATGTCGCCGGCTTTGGTAAGGTCGGTCACGGCGATAAAGCTGGCCACGGAGGTCTCTTTTATAAGGACTATGAACTCACTGGCATAGGTGGGCAGTACAGCTTTTATAGCCTGGGGAAGGATTATCTTGCGCAGGGTCTGCCAACGGCTCAAGCCCAAGGAACGGCCTGCCTCCATCTGCCCAATATCCACGCCCTGGATACCAGCCCTGAGGATTTCAGTACAATAGGCACCGGAGTTTATTCCATATGCAAGAATGGCCACCAGAAGCCGGTCCATTCCCAATGGGGCAAAAACGACGAAATAGAAAATCATCAGCTGAGTGGCCAGGGGAATACCACGGATAACTGTGGTATAAAGCTCGGAAATGCCCCGTAGTATCTTTTTTGTGGAGATTTTCATCAGGGCGAAAAGACAGCCCAGAACGGTTCCTATGAGGAGGGCACATACGGCTATAAGGACAGTGACTCCCAAGCCCTGGAAAATCAAATGCCAGCGTCCGCCGGCTATCATTGTATCGTAAATAGATTGAAACATTGCTTTTAAATTAAAAAAGGGGCAGACGAAGTCCGTGCGTCAGTCCTCAAAGGCACGCGCACTATTGAAACCGGCGCACATACAAGCAGGCCGGCAGGAACCCGTTACCCCTTACTATTTATAGTTATTTGCGTACTATGACAACCTGCTTGGAAGCATAATAAGCATCTGAGAAATCAACATTCTTCTTGCGCTCTTCTGTCACTGACATACCAGCAGCGATAAAATCAATGGCGCCGGAAGCAAGAGCAGGAATAAGGCTGTCGAACTCCATGTTCACAACCTCAAGCTTTTTGCCGTAGTCAGCTGCGATTCTCTGGCCCATGGTGATGTCGAAGCCTACGATATCAGCACCCTCAACATACTCAAAGGGAGGGAAGGCGGCATTTGTACCCAGCTTAACGATTTCTGTACCAGAAGAGGCGATAGCGGCAGGAATGGTGATGTTGCCGTCAACAGGCATAAAGGCGTTCACAAGCTTCTCGTAATCACCATTGGCTTTCATATCGGCAATGGTTTTGTTTATTGAATCCAAGAGCTCTTTGTTCCCCTTTTTGATTGCTATGGCATATTCCTCAATTGCCAGGTCAAGATCAACTATCATCAGGTCAGAGTTGCGCTTTACGATCTCCTTTGCAGGAAGCTCATCAAGAACGATAAGATCAATGGCACCGTTCTTCAGGTCAAGGGCGGCATCCATACCAGTCTTGAAGCCTACGACCTTGGCATCCTTTATCTCTTCGGTAGCGAACAGCTCACCTGTGGTACCTGTCTGAACACCAATCTTACGGCCTTCAAGATCAGCTGCCGTACTTATCACGACTTTCTCTTTTTTTCCACCTGCAAAAAGTGCACCGGCAACAAGAAGCAGACATACAACTGATAGTATTTTTTTCATAATTTCCTCCATCCCTTTCGAAAATCACGTATAAGTCATGAAAGGGAAACTCTCTTAGATAAATCTACCATAACACGATATTTAACGTCAATTAAAAACCGCAAATTTATGCACGTTTCAGAGGATTTGTGTATAAAAATACCACGGACTGCCATTCCCCTTGGGATAACAGCTCACAGACAGCTTGCCAGTCCTGTCTTTTCCTTATTTTTTCCGGCGGAAAAAGGAAAGCTTGGTTTCGCTTATCACGACGGCTATGAACATGAGGACACAGCCCACGATTCCCCGGGGCGGTATAATTTCCCCTAGGAAAATCACGCCCGAAAGGGCACCGAAAACAGCCTCAAAGGACATGAGGATGGCCGCCAGAGAGGGAGCAAGATATTTCTGGCAGACAGTCTGCAGGGCAAAAGCAACCATTGTGCTGAGGAGCCCCAGATAAAGCATTCCTGAAACCACATCCCAGCGTCCCAGAACGCTCCACTTCATTTTCCCGTCAATAAAGGGAGCCGTTATCCAGGACAGAATGGCGGCCACTATAATCTGAAGGAGAGCCAATAGCACAGGATCATCGTCCTGAGACCAACGGGCTATGAAAATTATCTGAAGGGCATAGCAGAAGCCACAGATAAGAGTAAGAACATCGCCTTTATTCATGGACAGGTCTCCTTCAAGGGACAGAAGGCCTATGCCTGTGACAGAAAGCACAGCCGCCACCAGGCTGAAAACATCGGGGCGGCGTTTTATAAGGATCCAGTTCAAAAAGGGTACCAGTATGACGTAAACGGTGGTAAGGAAGGCATTCTTGCCAGCGGTGGTATAGTTGCAGCCTATGGTCTGGAAGGCGTAGGCCAGGAAAAGGAAGACTCCTATCCCCACACCGTGGATAAGCTCTTCTTTTTTCATGCGGATAAGCTTTTTTATGAACACAAGGGACATAACAAGCCCCGCAATAGTAAAACGGAAAGCCATCATGTGGATGGGAGGCACATAATCCAGGGAGTTCTTGACCACGGCAAAAGCCGCTCCCCATATAACAGTGACCAGAAGAAGCCCGGCGGATGCGGAAAAGGTTACGAGTTTTTTGTTCATAGGCGAATGCTACTGAATTATCGCAGACATTTCAAGCAGTAAAGGATTATCCGCCAGCCTTGACAAGTAAGTTAGCTTAGGGTAATGATATTATTACAGCACCACATCCCTGAAGAGCAGCAAAAGCCAGGAGGTTTGTATGAATAAATATGTACCAGATAAAATGGTAGCGATCAGTCGTTATCAAAACTATTTCCCCACTCTTCCACAGGATATAAAAAATGAGATATACCAGCGGATGGAGGAACTGCTCAAGGAAGAGAAGAAATACTGCGACAAGGGAAACTATGAGCACATGGCCCAGATACTGACTTCCATCGCTATGTATGAGGTCCTTCAGAAGCATGGGAAAAGTGAGGAGGAAGCCTACAAGATTGTTTCTGAGGAAATGTGGAAATTCCTTGATCCATCAGGGATGCAGAAGCTGGCAAAAAAATCCTTTTTCATGCCACTTATGAAGAAGGTGGTACCATTCGGTTTCAAGCATAAATCGGGATACGGCTGGAGATACACCTGGCATCAGGATACAGACCCCAAGGATCAGTTTCATTTCGAATGCAACGAATGTATATATGAGAAGATACTGAAGCCAAGAAAGCTGATGAAGCTTGGCTCCATGTGCTGTCATGCGGACATAATCAATTACGGGGCCCTTCCCTACACAGACTTTATCCGCACAAAGACCCTTTGCCAGGGAGGAGATTACTGTGACTTTCACTTCGTCAGGCATGACACCGATGCGGGAGATGGCTGGGACAGGACAAAAAGCATCTGAGGGATGACCAGAGAGGACATATAAGCTGACATATATATGTTATTGACGTAAAAGGTTCTATCCTATACTTTAAAAGCCGTATGAAAGTATTGACACTAGGTGATGAATTACTCAGGCAGAAAAGTCTGCCCATCGAGGAAGTAAACCAGGAAATAAAAGACCTTGCGGAAGAAATGTTCGAAACCATGATAAAAGAACAGGGAGTAGGACTGGCAGCTCCCCAGGTGGGCCTTCTTAAACGTATGTTCGTCATAATAGCTGATGATGACGTAAGGCGTGTTTTTATCAATCCGCAGATAATCTCCACATCAACGGAGCTTTGCGATTACGAGGAAGGCTGTCTTTCTATTCCCAAAGTTTATGAGAAAATAACCCGCCCGGCCAAGGTCACGGTGCAGGCCCTCAACGAGAACGGCAAACCTTTCACAATAGAGGCGGATGGACTTCTTGCAAGAATAATACAGCACGAATATGACCATCTGGAAGGTATCCTTTACATTGATAAGGGCGACCCCCTCTTTAAATTCAAGACGGAAGAGAGCTTCAAGAAGAAGGCTGAGAAAAAAAAGCTGAAGGAAGCACAGAAAGCCGCAAAGAATGCGAAAATACAGGCTAAGAAGGCGGCTAAAAAATGAGAATTCTTTACGCAGGCAGCCCAGACTGCGCTGCAGAGCTGCTCAAGGAGCTTCACAAGCTTCTTGAGGGCAGTGGAAACGAGATTGTGGCAGTCCTCACCAATCCTCCCACGGCTAAGGGAAGGCATCATGACCTTACCCCCACGCCCACCGGGCTTGTCGCCCAGGAGCTGAAGCTTCCTCTTCTCACACCGGAAAAGCTGGACAGCTCTGCAAGAGAAGCCGTAGAAGCCTTTGCTCCGGACCTGCTGGTATGCTTCGCTTACGGCAGGATATTCGGTCCCAAATTCATGGGCCTCTTCCCCAAGGGCGGCATAAATTTCCACCCTTCCCTACTGCCCTTTTACAGAGGTTGCGCTCCTGTTCCGGCAGCAATATGGAACATGGAAAAAGAAACAGGCTTTACCGTCCAGCGCATAGCCCAGAAAATGGACTCCGGGGATATCCTGCTGCAGAAGAAATACACGATGACCGGGACAGAAAACGCCGACTCCCTGCTTCATACAGCAGCAAAAGAAGGGGCTCCCATGCTGAGGGATGTTATTCTCTCCATTCAAAAGGGCTGCGACAAGGGTATCGTCCAGGATGATGACAAGGCTACTTACAGCAAGATGCTTACAAAAGAAGACGGTGAAATAGACTGGAATAAAAGCGCGGCAGAAATAGACGCCACCATAAGAGCCTGTACACCCTGGCCCGGTGCCTATACCACAATCAAGGGAAATGTCCTCAAAATAATAGAAGCCTCCGTCTATAACGGAACCACGGCGGACTTCTGCCCTGACGTGAATACCTCCCAGGCTGCCCCTTATTCGGCCAGGACTGAGGCTTCAGGCAGGAAAACGCCCTGCCCCGGAAAAGTAATTGGGGTTGATAAGAAAGAAGGCATCCTTTTCCAGACGGGGAAAGGACTTCTTGTCGCGAAAACACTTCAGTGGCAGGCTAAGAAAGCCATGGCATTCAAGGATTTCCTCAATGGCTGCCGTGATTTCACGGACTGTGTGTGTGAACCGAAAAAAAGCACGTCATGCTGATACATGTTGTTGAAGTTTTCTGAAAGAAAGACTATTTTGAAACTGTTTGAAATATTAAGTTTATAGGATGAAAAATGAAAAAACTTCCTGACCCAAGAATCAACTTCCATAGATTTATGGAATCTCTCCAGCTCAGCTGGAAAGCTCTTCTCTTTACATCTTTGCTCACTATACTCATAATGGGCATAGCAGTAGTAGCAGTATTCTTTGTCGTCGTACAAAGCGAGGAACAGGTCATGGTTCCGAACGTAATAGGTGAACAACTGGAAGACGCTCTGCTTGAGATGCAGGCAAAGGAACTATATCCTAAGCTGCAGCTCCGCTACTCAAACAGCATAAATGAGAAAGGAACCATCCTTGAGCAGGACCCTCCCTTCGGAACCATCGTAAACGCAGGAAGACGTATCGATCTTATCGTAAGCAAAGGTATTGTGGTTGACAGTGTAGGCAACTACATAGGACAGAAGATAGATGATGTAAGGATATCCCTTGCTTCTCTGTTCTCAGGTTATTCCATTCCTCTTATCACATTGTCGGATGATCCTATATACCAAGCCGACGAGTCTGAGCCCGGCACAATCATAGAACAGAGCCCCATGCCGGAGACAGCAATCACCTCACCAGTGACAGTCTCCCTCGTGGTGAGCAGCGGTCCTGGGAATGAGACGGCAAAACTTCCTTGGCTCGTAGGAAAATCCATTGATGAGACGCTGCTCCTTATGAGCCGCACTAAGCTTGTTTTTGATTTTAACACTAGGGAACTCAAGGAAAACGAAAAGCCGGGCACAGTGGTGGCCCAGAAGGACTTCACGGAAGAACCTCTACCCGTATACTCCAGGTCAGAAGTAACACTGGCAATGCCAGACACACCTATAGAAAACGAAGTATACGGTATATTCTCGACTAAGCTGGGAAAATATCCTTATGCACTGAAGGTTCAGATAGATATCATACCCCAGGAAGGAGACAGCTATACCCTCATCTCCTTCAAGCATCCTGGGGAAAACCTCACGATCCCCTATCATGTCCCGAGGTTCAGTGTCCTTGTACTTTCCGTACAGGATAAAGAAATAAGCCGGACAATGATACAATAAAGCGGGATATTTACGGGCGCTCCGTTACGGAGCCGTCCCCGTGAGATATAAAGACTATCGGGTGGTTTTTCGTAAAAAAGCCGTTCTCAACCACACCTGTTATCTTATTGATAGCATTCTCCATTTCAGCCGCATCCACGGGCTTTTCCCAAAGACAGTCAAGAACTATATTGCCGTTGTCAGTTATTACAGGGCCTGCTTTTTTCACTCCCTCCCGGACCTTACAGGAAGCTCCCAGCTTCTCCAAGGCAGCGGCTACCGGCACACGGGCTTCCGCGAATACTTCCACAGGCAGGGGAAACTTTGTTCCAAGACTGGACACATCCTTAGTCTCGTCTGCGATGATAACAAGCTGACCAGCGTTGTACTCCACGAGTTTCTCTTTAAGATGAGCCGCTCCTCCCCCTTTTATAAGATGGTTCTCAGGGCTTATCTCATCAGCCCCGTCAATGGCTATATCCAATTTGCCGCCTATCTCACGGCTGGAAAGGGAATAAACAGGGATCCCCAGCTCCTCACAGGCAATAGTCGTCTGGTAGCTCGTAGCCACAGCCTTTATGCCGGAAAGCTTACCTTCCGTAATAAGCTCCGCAAGTCTGTACACAGCGGGCATTGCCGTTGAACCTGTACCAAGACCTATTTTACTTCCATTCTTTATAAGACCTCTTTCAAAAAGACGGTTTATAGCAGTTTCACCAACAAGCTTTTTTTGTTCTGTCTGTGAAAGCATTTTATCCTCCTGTTATCCACTGATTCTCATCTTTCTAGTTTTCTATGAAGCCACTGCTGAACTTCCTTTGTCTTTCCCGTATAGAGCTCGAATTGCCTTACAGCTTGGAATTCAAGCAAGGTATAACCATTCGCTACACGGCAGCCTGCATTCTCAGCCCTTTCCAGCAAAGGAGTTTTTGAAGGATTGTAAATCACATCATATACAGCTTCATGGCCCCTGAACTTGTAAAAATATATGGGATCATTTTCCGGATTATTTCTTATCTCTTGATAGTCATAGGGCTGATAGCTTTCGGCCTGTTTCCCTGCCTGCAAGTCTTTTTTATAGTTCTGTCCTACAGAGGTTGTCTGTATTATAAGGTCAGAATAAAGCTCCAGCAAATCGATGGCCCCTGGCTCAAGAGCGGCATATTTAAATCCATACTGCTCCGCTATTCTTTTAGCCTTGGAAAGTGTCCTGTTGAAAACACATGCCTTACCACGCAGCTGCTTCACAGCCAGGGCGGCTGCCCGGGCAACGCTACCCCCACCTATTATCGAAACCCGCCTATGGGCAAGATTTTTTGCCGCTAAGAATTCGCAAAGAGCCTTCTGCAAACCCTCCGGTTCCGTATTGTAGCCGATCCAGTCATTTCCCCGGTTCACAGCTATACTGCATACACCTGTATCACCCACTTTCTCGGAAATCTGCCTTAGATTAGGCACTATCTCTTTCTTGAAAGGATTTGTCACAGAAAAGCCCCTGATATTCGTCTCCTCAGCGAATTCCATAGCCTCTTCTATTGTTTTGGACCGGAAGGGAATATATACGGCATTCATTCCAAACTCTTTGTATATGCGATTATGTACAACTGAACTGTCTGAATTATCCAGAGGGAATCCGGTTATCCCATAAATCTCCGTATTCTTGTCGATTGAATTGAAGTCGTATATCTCATCCAGCGTTCTTGGGTCAATGTTATTACAAGCCGGATTATCATTCCCCACAGCAGTGTCGCAAGTATAGGCTATGCAGGAATTAGTCCTTGAGGCCAGAATGGTAGCAGGAATCCCGAAAGGTCCCAATACTGACAGAATATGATTAGTATCCCTTAACTCTTTAGCCTCTTTCATCACTTTGGTCAGCTCTGAAAGAGAATGGGGCATACATGTGATCTTAGGTATCTCATAGCCTGTAAAACGCAGCTCGTTAAATTTTGAGACCAGATTTTTTACAGGGGCATTCAGACTGTGATAAGTCCGTATCACCGATGTTCCGAAGGCAAGGGCAGCATCATGCAGGCTGGGTACGGAAAAATCGCTCTCAAGATCGATGTAGGCAAAATTCTTAGTAACATCCTGCTCGGCGAATGCCAAAGCTCTTGCAAACAGCGTGGTCCTGGAAGCTTCCCCCTCCAGAAACTGACCTCCGTCAATCCTCCGCCTTATGGTAAGTATACAGGGAAGCCCCGCCTTTTCAGGAAACCTGCGGACATAAAGACGTTCGTCTTTTGTCAGATAATCTACACGCAACTCCGCTATATCAATCCAGTTCCGAAATTTGTTCAGGATCTCCAAATCTTCTGCAATAGTTTTGCCAGTAAGGCTAAGACAGATTTTTGGACGCTGTGCCATATTCCCCCGCTATAAAACATATTCTTGCAAAAAAAATGAATAAATTTGCAATTAACATCTACACGGTCAGTATAAACCGTGTTAATATTACTACATATAAGTACTTTATGAAAGTACGGGAATATATAGTGTCGCTGCTGCGAAAATATTATAGGAGGATATCTTTTATGACAAATGAAAAAGTGATTGAAGCCTTGCTACAGATACGTACATACTGCACAGCTTCTCAGCTGAACAGCTTGGACTACGTAATCGAAGTAATGAAAAAGCTCGACAAAGAAGGCGTAGAAAAACCGCTTGAAGCAGATTTCTCAAAACTGAAAAACAATTAATTCTCATATTATTTAAAGGTGGCTAAAAAATGGTCGGTACATTCTGGTCTTTGGTGCCTGCAATAGTAGCTATTGCCCTGGCACTATTTACTAAAGAAGTCTATTCTTCCCTTTTCGTAGGAATTATCATAGGAGGCTTGTTCTTTGCCATAGATCAGGCCTCAGGCTTCTCTGGTTTCTTCAACCATATTTTCGGAGAAGGAATGATTGCCCAGCTTTCTGACAGCTGGAACGTAGGTATTTTAATATTCCTTGTAGTTCTTGGAATTATGGTTGCCTTGATGAATAAAGCCGGAGGTTCAGCAGCTTTCGGAAAATGGGCAAAAAAACATATAAAGACAAAAGTCGGAGCACAGCTGGCAACTATTCTCCTCGGCATCTTCATTTTCATCGATGATTATTTCAACTGTCTTACAGTTGGCTCCGTCATGAGGCCTGTCACAGACAAATACGGAATATCAAGAGAAAAGCTTGCATACCTTATAGATGCGACTGCGGCTCCAGTCTGTATCATCGCGCCTATAAGCTCATGGGCTGCGGCAGTAGCGGGTTTCGCCGGTGATGGAGAGAACGGAATAAAGCTCTTTATCGACGCGATTCCTTTCAACTTCTACGCCATCTTCACCATAATAATGATGATCGCCATGGTTCTTATGAAGTTTGAGTACGGCAAAATGGCAAGCTTTGAGAAGGCTGTGGCCGTCGTTGAGGAAAAAGCGGAGGAGGCAGAGGTTGAAGGAAAGGGTAAGGTCATCGACCTTGTGTTCCCTGTCGTCACCCTCATCATTTTCTGTGTATTGGGTATGATTTACACCGGCGGTTTCTTTGCTTCCGGCGAGGACAAAGCTAATTTCGTGGACGCCTTCGCCAATAGCGATGCCTCCACAGGTCTTGTCCTTGGATCCTTCGCAGCTCTCATAATCACCATTGTCTTCTACTGCATCCGCAGGGTCCTCCCATTCAAGAAATGCATGGACTGTGTTCCTGACGGCTTCAAGGCCATGGTTCCTGCAATCCTCATCCTTACTCTGGCCTGGACACTGAAATCAATGACAGACAGCCTTGGTGCAAAAGAGTACGTTGCAGGACTTGTCGAAGGAAGTGCGGCCGGTCTCAAACTCTTCCTGCCTGCAATAATCTTCGCCATTGCCTACGGTCTCGCCTTCGCCACAGGAACATCCTGGGGAACCTTCGGTATTCTTATTCCTATCTGTATAGCGGCTTTCCCGTCAACAGCAGATCCTATCCGAATAATATCGATCTCAGCCTGTATGGCAGGTGCAGTCTGCGGTGACCACTGCTCACCTATATCAGATACAACGATCATGGCGTCTGCAGGAGCTCAGTGCGACCACGTCAACCACGTGTCCACCCAGCTGCCATATGCAATATCTGCCGCGATAGTATCCTTCATAACCTACATAATCGCAGGTCTTACATCCGGCTTGGGAACCGTCGTTAGCGCCATAATCTCCCTTATACTGGGAGCAGGCTTACTTATCGGCTTCCTCTTCATAATGAAGAAGCGGACAGCAAAGGCTAAATAATCTAAGCAGCACTGCTAAGAAAACACAAAAAAAGTGCATCCCTTGAGAGTGATACTCAGCCCAAGGGGTGCACTTCTTTTTTCTGCAAGCTTCCTTTTAATGGATAAGCTTGGCCAGGACAGGATCCTTCTGACGCCAGTTTTTATTAACCTTGACCTGAAGATCCAAATCTATTCTGTAATCAAAAATCTCACGCATGGTTTTAAGAGCTTCAAGCCTTATAGACTTTATCATTGAAGCTCCCTTTCCTATGACAATGCCCTTCTGGCTGTCACGCTCCACCACAAGAAAGGCCCGGACCCAAAGCTCACGGCCATCCTTCCTCCTCTCCATATCAGCCACATCAACATAAATGGCATGGGGAATCTCGTCATGCAGCTTGTTTATTGCCTTCTCACGGATTATCTCAGCTATACGGAAATCCACCTCCTGATCGGTATAAAACTCCTCCGGATACAGGGGCTCCGCCACAGGGGCAAGCTCGTACAAGGCTTTAAGCACATCGTTTACATTCTGGTCCTTCTCCGCGGACATACGGATCACGTGCTTATCAGGGATTCCAGGCAAGACTTTTTTTACAAAGGCCTCGGCAACTTCAGGGGCAGACTCCGGCAAATCTGTCTTGTTTATGGCAACGACAGTTTTCTCCATCACCGGAGCCACAAGAGCCGCCGTCTTCTCTTCCTCTTCCCCAGGCTGCCGGGTAGAATCGATTATATAAAGAACGGCATCCGCATCTTTAAGCTGGTCTGAAGTAATCCCCTTCAGACGGATATTCAGTTTTTTTTCCGAATCATGAAATCCCGGGGTATCAATAAAAACAAGCTGACCGTAAGAGGTATTGACTATTCCCCTTACGGCATTACGGGTCGTCTGGGGAATGGGCGATACAATGGAGATTTTTTCCCCACTGGCGATATTGAGGAAAGTCGACTTTCCTACAGATGGTCTTCCTACTATCGTTACAAAGGCAGCCTTCAAATCTTGTTTTTCTGAGTTCTTTTCCATAAAACCTTCCATATCTAGGGGAGTATAACCTCCGTCAAAAGAAAAGTCCATCGTGTCCACGATCGGATTATCTAAAGAAATTTTTTAAGAGAAAGCGGAATATCTTACTTGCGACCTTCTTTTTCCCATGTTACCATAAACAAAATGGAGGAGAAGGTAATAATGAGCAGCCAGTTTCTTACATTCATGCTTGATGATTCGCAATATGCCGTAGAAGTCTACAACGTACAGGAAGTAATGGAGTATACCCGTATAACGAAAATGCCTTGCGCCGACCCGTGGATGGAAGGTCTTATAAGCTCCAGGGGAAAGGGAATCTCAGTCATCAACCTGCGGAAAAAATTCGCCCTCCCAGACAAAGAACCGGATAAAGAAACCCGTATAATAGTGATGGAGATGAAGCCCTCCGACGATAGCCTTATCACGTTCGGAGCCATAGCGGATTCCGTCCAGGAAGTAATAGACATAGACAAATCGGAGATTGAGCCACCACCGAAATTCGGAAACAACATCTCCGGAAAATTCATACACGGAATCGGCAAAAAGGATGGTAACTTCATAATCATACTGAACATAAACCAAATATTCTCAGCCGATGAGATAATCAATCTGAGTGAGGTAACGAAAAAACTGAACGCAGAAGCAGGAAAAGGAGAAGAAGACAATTAAAGCAAACGAAAAAAAAGCCTCACCAAATACGTGAGTATATAATTGTTCTGAACTGAAAAATATGCTAGCATTAGGGCATTATTTATGGACTCTGCTTTACGTATAACACAAGGAAAACCTTTACCCTTCGGGGCTTCATCGACAGAAAAAGGTGTTAATTTCAGTCTTTTCTCACGCCATGCCAGCAGTATTATCCTCTCAATATTCAAAAATCAGGACGATTCTGAACCATATTTCACATATACTTTTGATCCGGAAAAAGACAGGACAGGGGATATATGGCACATCTTCATAGAAGGTCTTCAAGCAGGTGCCCTTTATCTCTACCGGGCCGACGGACCCTTCGCTCCAGAAAAAGGACATCGCTTCAATAAAAACATTTACCTTCTTGATCCCTACGCTAAGGCCCTAACGGCAACATCCCTCTTCAGGAACCTGCCGGCAGACTACGTCACTCCCGCAGACAGCTTAGACATAAAGCTTGGAAAAACAAGCGATGCCAGATGGTTCCCCAAGTGCGTCGTCATAGATGACAGCTTTGACTGGCAGGGGGACAGGCCTCTTAACTATCCTCTCAGGAAAAGCATCCTTTACGAAATGCATTTGAAGGGAGCCACTGCAAATCCCAATTCTGACGTCCATAATCCAGGCACCTACAGAGGTTTGATGGAGAAGATTCCCTATTTCAAGGATTTGGGAATCACAAGCATAGAGCTTCTTCCCCTGCAGGAATTCGATGAATATGAGAATACCAACACTAACCCGAAAAACGGGGAAAGGCTGAAAAACTTCTGGGGCTACAGCACAATGGCCTTCTTCGCCCCTAAGGCATCCTACGCCGCGGACAAAAAGCCAGGGAAATGCGTTACAGAATTCAAAGAGATGATCCGTGAAATGCATCGCGCCGGAATAGAGATAATCCTTGACATTGTTTTTAACCATACGGCAGAAGGCAACGAACACGGAATAACCATGAACTTCAGGGGACTTGACAACAGCATCTACTACATACTCGAAAAAAGCAACAAATCCTACTATTCGAATTATTCAGGATGCGGGAATACCCTTAACTGCAACCATCCTGTTGTGCGTGACTTCATAATAGACTGTCTGCGCTACTGGGTATGTGAGATGCATGTTGACGGCTTCCGCTTCGATCTGGGTTCTATCCTGGGACGGGACAGCTCAGGCAACCTGCTGGAAGACCCCCCTGTTCTCCGTAGAATTGCAGAAGACCCGGTACTGCGCAACACAAAAATAATAGCTGAGGCTTGGGATGCAGGAGGAGCTTACCAAGTGGGAAGCTTTCCTGGCGGCCGCTGGGCGGAATGGAACGACAGGTTCCGGGATGATGTGAGAAAATTCTGGAGAGGGGACGATGGCATGAGCAATGCGCTTGCCACAAGGCTGGCGGGTTCATCCGATCTATACCTAAGGGACGGCAGGAAGCCTTTCCACTCCGTGAACTTCCTTACCAGCCACGATGGTTTCACCCTCAACGACCTTGTATCATATAACGGAAAGCACAACGAGGAGAACGGAGAGGACAACAGAGACGGCTCAGACAACAACAGCAGCTACAACTACGGCTATGAAGGACCCTCAACCAACCCTGCCATTGAGAAAATAAGGTCCAGACAGGTCAAGAACTTCATATTCACCATGCTGCTTTCCCAGGGGACCCCCATGCTGCTTGCCGGCGATGAATTCAGAAGGACCCAGAACGGCAACAACAACGCATATTGCCAGGACAACGAATCCACCTGGATAGACTGGAACCTCAGGAACAAGTATCAAGAGATATTCCGCTTCACGAAAAGACTAATCCTCTTCCGCCGCAAGCATCATGCATTCATGCGTCCCGAATTCTTCCAGGGTAAGGACATCTCCTTCAACAGTCTGCCGGACATAACCTGGTTCGATGAAGCAGGAGTACCCCCGGACTGGAACCGTATAAATCATTTTCTTGCATACCGGCTGGACGGCAGTCATGCGGAAATTTTCGCGGACACTGACGACAATGATTTTTTTATAATGTTCAACTCCTCACTGAAGGATAAGACTGTGAGGATTCCTCTACCACCCAGCGGGAAAATGTGGTACAGATGCATAGACACTTCGGCAGAAGCCCCGGATGATTTCATGTCACCTGGAGAAGAGGAGATCCTGCCGGTCCAGAACAGGTACATCCTTCCTGCAAGAAGCTGTGCCCTGTTGATGAGTAAATAAGACACCGTTAGTAAAACGGTTTACACACAATATATCTTATGATAATGTGTTTATAAAATGGCAGAAAAACTGCCAAGGAGAGCTAAGATGCAATTCGATACAAAATCTTTCAAAGCCAGTCTTTCAGCCAGGCTGAAACGTCAGTATGGTAAGGACATCAGCCAAGCGACAAAACACGACCTTTTCGATGCTGTCTCTGCATCTGCCATGGAAATTGTCCTTGAGAACTGGATGAAAACACGTAATGCATATTACAAACATCAGGGAAGAAGGGTTTATTATCTTTCCGCTGAATTTCTTATGGGACGTGCGCTCAGCAACAACCTCATAAACGCGGGAATAATGGATGGAGTAAAAGAAGTCCTTAAAGAACTTAACATAGACTACAACATAGTTGAAGACGAAGAACCGGATGCAGGTCTTGGAAACGGAGGTCTGGGAAGGCTTGCGGCATGTTTTCTGGATTCCCTGGCCACTCTGGACTATCCTGGCCACGGATACGGAATCCGCTATCAATACGGTATGTTCGAGCAGCATATCGAAGACGGCTATCAGGTTGAGTATCCTGACAACTGGCTCAAACACAGAGACCCTTGGGAAATAAAACGGAGTGACCTTGCTGTTACCGTAAAGTTCGGAGGAAATGTCGTCAGCCACAGGGGACCTAATGGAACAAGTCGCTTCGTCGTGGAGAATGCCGAGGAAGTTCTTGCGACTCCCTACGACATGCCTATTGTCGGCTACGGAACGAACACAGTGAACACACTCCGGCTTTGGCAGGCTTCCAGCCAGGATGGCTTTGACCTTCAGCTTTTCAACCAGATGGAATACCTCCGGGCGGTGGAGAAACAGAATTCCGCCGAGAACATCAGCCGGGTACTATACCCTAATGATAACGGTCCTTCCGGAAAAACTCTCAGGCTGAAGCAGCAGTATTTCTTCTCCTCAGCCAGTCTTCAGGATCTTATGAACCACTTTATAAGCGACCATGGAACAGATTTCCAGAAATTCCCGGACTATCAGGTCATACAGCTGAACGACACACATCCTGTAGTAGCAATTCCTGAGTTGATGAGACTGCTTATGGACGAGCATGGACTAGGATGGGAAGAAGCCTGGTCTATCGTAAAGAGAACCTTCGCTTATACGAACCACACAATTCTTTCAGAAGCCCTTGAGAAATGGCCTATAAATATTTTCCAGACCCTGCTTCCCCGTATTTACCAGATTGTCGAGGAAATCAACCGCCGCTTCTTAATAGAGCTTCGCGAGAAATACCCGGATGATTACGCAAAGCAGAACCGCATGTCAATCATACAGAACGGAATGATTCACATGGCCTGGCTGGCCATCCACGGTTCCTACAGCGTCAACGGAGTAGCCGCCCTTCATACAGAGATACTTAAGACTCAGGAGCTGGCAGACTGGTACGGTCTTTACCCTGAGAAATTCAACAACAAGACCAATGGTATAACCCAGCGCCGCTGGCTTTTGTGCGCCAACCCGAAACTCTCAGCTTTCATAACCAAGAGAATAGGACATGGATGGGAAAAGGATCTTTCTCTTCTTAAGAGCTTGGAAAAATACGTGGATGATGATGAATCCCTTGAGGAATTCCTGAGAATCAAGCAGGAAAACAAGGAAAGTCTTGCTAAGTACCTGAAGATCACCCAAAACGAATTCCTTGACCCGGAATCAATCTTTGACGTACAGATAAAGAGGCTTCATGAATACAAAAGGCAGCTTCTCAATGTCCTGCACATAATGTACCTCTACAACAGACTTCTTGAAGATCCATCTTTCAATCCTCCTGCAAGAACCTTTATATTCGGAGCAAAAGCAGCTTCTGGTTACAGACGGGCTAAAGCTATCATAAAGCTTATAAACAGCGTGGCCGACAGAATCAACAATGACCGCCGGGTAAGAGGCAAGCTCCGCATTGTATTCATCGAGAACTACAGGGTTTCCGTAGCAGAGAAGATCTTCCCGGCATCCGATGTTTCCGAGCAGATTTCCACAGCTGGAAAAGAGGCTTCCGGTACAGGCAACATGAAATTCATGGTGAACGGAGCAATAACTCTGGGAACTCTTGATGGAGCGAACATCGAGATTGTGGAAGAAGCCGGCAAAGAAAATGCATTCATATTCGGACTCACAAAAGATGAGATAATTGCCATAGAAAGCGAGCACAGCTATAATCCCCAGAAATATCTTGACCGCAATCCACGACTCGCGAAAATCATGAACCAGCTTATCGACGGGACCTACGATCCTGACACACAGCTTTTCAGGGAGCTTTACGATTCTCTTATTTACGGTGTTGAAGGACAAAGACCTGACGTTTACTACGTCCTTGCAGACTTTGACTCCTACGTAAAGGCACAGGAAGAAGTGGCAGAAGTCTATGCAGACAGGAAACGCTGGGCGAAAATGGCTTTGCTTAACATTGCCAGAAGCGGAAAGTTCTCTTCCGACAGGACTATCGAAGATTATGTCCGCGACATCTGGAAGCTTGAAAAGCTCAAGGTAGAATAGGCAGGAAAATGCCTGAGCAGGCCCGGAATACGAAAAACCGTTTCCGGGCTTTTTTAAGCACAAAGGAGATATCATGGGAAAAATAGTCACTCTCTGCCTGAGCGCGGGCATACAAAAGACAATTCGTTTCGACAATTTCACTCAAGGAGAAGTGAACCGCTCCAAGAGCTACCGCTACGATGCCTCTGGAAAAGCCATAAACTCCGCCAGAGTCCTGACCCAGCTCCTTCAGCTTGCCCCCGGCCCGGATGATGGCAGCAAACAGAAGGAAGAGGCTTCCACTGAAAATTATGACGTGAGTGTAGTCTGTCCTTTGGGAGAGCGCAACATGGATTTTTTTCTACAAATGGCGGAATCTGATGGGCTTTGCGTAAGACCAGTGGCCATTCCAGGCTTTACAAGGGAATGCTGCACCCTTATAGATGAGGCAAAAGGTCAGACCACAGAGCTTGTGGTTGAAGAGCCTGTACCCGTAGAAGATTCTGCCGCCTATGAAGAAAGGCTTATGGAAGTTCTGAAAAAGGAACTGGGGCTAAGTGGGGACGGTCTTTCGAAAGGGGCAGAAAAAGCCGATGCCCTGCTTTTCTCAGGCAGCAGGCCAAAGTTCTGGAAGCCCGGCCTGATAAAAAGAATAGCGACCCTGGCCAAAGAAAAGGGCATACTTTTTATGGCGGACTTCAGGGGAGACGATTTGCTTTCAATATTGGACCAAGGCTGCCCGGACATAATAAAAATAAACGAGGATGAGTTCTGGGCCACTTTCAGCAAGGTGGAAGGCGGAGAGAAAGGAGAGGAAGCCCTTCTCAATGCGATAGCAGAAAGGAGCCGCAATCTGGGCAACATAATAGTGGTCACCAGTGGCTCAAAAGAAACCCTGGCTGCGGCATACGGAAATAAGTTCAAAATGCAGTCAGAGCTGATAAAAGCCGTAAACACCATAGGCTGCGGAGACGCTTACAACGCAGGCTTTCTTTACGAATATCTGGCTACAAAAGATATGAGTAAATCGCTGGAAAAAGGAAAATGGTGCGCGTCGCGAAACGCTGAGTGCCTGCGTCCCGGTGTACTCCACGACTAAAAATCAACAAAGCGAAAAACACCTAACTGGAAACTGAGGCTATTCATATAAATTATGCATACAAATAGTAACGATGAAATCAATTAGATAAATCATGCTCGACAATTTCAGCGACATTGTTTTGTATGTGTGCGATTAGTGATTTTCTTAATTCGTATGGAACTTCAACTTTATTCAAATCATCTTCTGTCATAAAAAGTTTGTACGGAGCCACATCAAGCGCAGAAGCAATCCTTTGAATTAGTTCTATAGATGGGAACTTCTTTCCAATTTCAATTTCACCAATATAGTTCGTAGATGTATTACATAACTCCGCGAGCCTCATTTGAGAAAATCCGTTTGACTTACGGTATTTCTTTAGGTTCGTTACGAACACAAATTTTAACTCCATAATAACATGCTATTAGCATATAAAACCTATTTACAGCACGCTTATAGCATGTTAATATTACTTTTATCATAAGCATTATACGCTTATAGCGCATAATCATAAACGGGAGTTTTTATGAAAAAAATTACGGTTTTCATTGCCATTATTTTTTCCATGGTGGCAGTATTTGCTCAAACTAAACAATTGGACGAAAAGAGTGCTTTTTACATCTATATGAAAGGAAGCAACACTGTTCTGTCTGCTGATGATGAATTGGATTATGCCAAATCATTTGAAACAGCTACATACCAAAAGTATAGGAACGATGAATTTGAATGGGATGAACAATTCTCAAATATTAAGCAATCGTTGAAAACAAAAATTGCTGAAGCAGATTTGACTTCTACATACACAATCGTCACAACCCTTGAATTCGGAGATTATGATTTTACGAACGAAGGCTTTCCTATCACAATTAATGCAGGAACCTTTTTCCCTTTTAATTATTTCAATAATTCCTATGATTTTAAACGATCTTCACTTCTTTATAAAAAGATGGCCCTTAAATTGGATTCGTTTGATAAATATAATTTCTTTGCCATGCCAAAAGATGAGGCAAAGGGGTTCCTTCAAGGACGTAAAAATAGCTATGGTACTGTGAATAGAAAAGTGACGCTCCAAATAAACTACAAAATTGCCGCCTTTGATTCAGATGAGTACAACAACTTCAAGGATCTTGCACTATCAAACAACTATTTGCCTATAGTAGGCATAATAGAAAATATTGATGTATACGACACATCAAACACAAAAAATATAAAGAAAATAGGTGAACTTGTTCAAAAGTAATCTTATAAAAATAAGCCTGAAAAAACTCCAGTCATCTTGACTGGAGTTTTTTATAAGCTGCCCCAGCGTGCTACACGACTAGACAAAAAACACAAACAGCGCGATGCTTAATACCAGCCTAAATAAAAGGCGATTGAGGATTCTGGAATGTAATACTTTGGACCACCTCGCTCCGCACTTAAATAGAATCCGTCTATCCAGCCTGTTTTACCGTCAAAAGTGATTCTCGCCCACCGTTTATTCCCATTTTCCGTGTCTACTTCTTCCGTTATTGCCTCAATCTCAACATTAATCTGACTGTTTCCTTTTCTATAACTGGCGGGAACGTAACCAATCACTTTTGTTCCTGTTTCTCCAGGATTATCAAAAAACTCAATTTCATCCTTAGTAAAACCAAAATCTGTTCCAAAAACACTCAATCCCTGCGCCATTTTTCTTACAGTCCACTTTTTTCCACCGGATTCAATTGTCTCTAGTATTTCCCACTTGTTATTTTCATAAGGATCACTCATACTGTTTTTATATCCGTTGTAATACTTTAAATATACAGGCTCAGAATAGCACAAAAATCCTGAAAATCCGTTTGACTTAACTTTGAACCAGCAATAAAACAAGCCATCATCTTTTCTTGTAATTGTCCAAATTTCAGAAATTTCAAGCTCATCATCGTCCTTGAGCTCATAAATCTTTTCAGATTTTTCCATATCTGAATAGATTATTCTCTCCTCTCCTCGTGCATTATCACCGATTATTACCGTTTGGATATGCTTTCGTCCAATTGTTTTATAAACATCATCCTCTGATTCCGAGATTATCGTTCCGTTTCCGTCTGCATAATTTGGCGTATGCGGTATTTGAGTTATTTCCGTCAGATACCCGGCAAAGCACTTGCCCACAAGGCCATATTTCAGAGGATTACCATCTTTGTCGGTCGCACTATCCTGAACTTCCACAAGCACCCAATTACTCGTAATTCCATCGATAGTTTCTTCTTTATCAATTTCAATTATTTTCACACGAGTGCCCGCATTCAGCACGGTTTCAATAAAACTGTTATGATACGGATTCCTAAGTCGGAGATTTTCAGTCACGACCATATCCTGATAAAGCTGGATTTTACTTTCTGCGGATAGAATGACAGCAAAGACTAAAAAGAAGATTAGTAAAAATTTTTTTTTCATAATGCTTTTTCCTTTTTATACAGGGGTTACCTGCTTTTAAAATAATTATTTGCTTTTTGGACGGCAAATTTACTCAGGACTTTTTTCCTGCCATAACCTTTATCTTACAACGGCAAACCTCAGGTGTCTTTACAAAAAGCCTGTGACTGGCAGGCTCCTCCCTGAATCTTCCCCGGCCCTCTATAAACTCGGCATGCCAGCCATAAGGGAACCAAACATCAGGGATAAAGAACTCAGTATCAGTCTCATCAGAATCAGCGGGACAGGCGGCACAATCCCATTCGAATTCCATCATCGGTATGCCGTCAGTGTGAAAAACCAAGGAAACAGGC
>JAILBN010000070.1 GCA_024680915.1 Treponemataceae bacterium
CAATTACGAAACGCTTAGGGAATTTATTCTGCGCGACTACGAAACTTTCACAGGAAAAACGCTTGAGCATTATTTTACCGCAAAAATACAGGAACAAGAAAACATAACAAAAATGGGCGGATGGTGGGATAAAAAATCGCAAAGCGAGATCGATATTATCACCGTGAATGAACTGGAAAAAGCTTGTCATATCTATGAAGTAAAACGCCAGTCAAAGAAAATAAGTTTAGAGCAAGTCAAATCAAAGGCGAGTATATTCATGAAAGATATGCCGGATTATTCGCACGAAGTCTCCGGGTTATCTATGATTGACATGTAAACGGCGTATTTTTACGGGATTCGGTACAGCATCTGCTTTTTGTTCAGGCCGTTCTTTTTGGCCCTTGCTTCCCAAACCGTACTGTTTGTGGCGGCGGTGAACATGAAACGGGGCATATCCAGCTTTGAGAATAGAGAATCTCCGTTTTTTCCATTCACAATATTAAAAGCAAAGCGACTTATGTTTTTTCCTAAAGAACGCAAGGGACCATGTCCCATTACAATCTGGGGCATGGAGCCTATCAGCTCGCCCCCTCCTGTTCCGAGCCCCTGTTCCCATATAAAACCACATTTTCGGCACCAAATTTTCAGCATATCGAAAGAAAGTCCTGTTCTTTCCCCCTCATAAAAACCGCAGTTGCAAAGGCCATATACTCTAAGCTTGTCTTTAGCAGCACTTTTCTCACCTTTTCGACTATTGTACCATTCCTCAAGCTTTATCAGTTGTGTTGTAAGATGAGAAGGAAAGGAGTCCATATAAAGGGGATACGCTATCACAAGGGCATCACAAGCATCGAAAAGCTGGTAATCACTCTCCACCAGCATGTTAGTACGGATATTGAGCAGGGTAAAGTTAACGTCCGGCTTAAGCTTTACGATTGCTTTTTTCAGGAACTCAGAAAGGATAGCTGAATTTCCTCCCGAAGGTTTCGGACTTCCGTTAAGAAAGACTATGTTCATAACATCACCCCCTTGAGGGCTGATTTATCACAATAGAAAGCTACTGTACAACCTGATCCGTTTATATTTATTGTATTAGCTTCCACCAGCTTAGAGGCAATACTCTCTTCCTCCGAAGAAATGTGCTCTCCGTAAAAATGGGCTGAGACATGAATCCTGTTGTCATATCGCTTGGAAAGATTGACTGAATTGTTTCTTGTTTCAAAAAAAGGAAGCATATAAGGAATCGCCCTATCCAGAACATTCTTTACAAAAGGACTGTAGCCGCCGTAACAACATTTGGAAATAAGGATCATCTCGGAAACTTTTGAGAAGACGTCCCCTAATTGCTGATAATCATCACGGATGATGCAATACGCAGGCGTATTGACCCAACAGCCGAAGCACCCGATACAAGGATGTATACGTTGTGTTTGCGATAAAATAACTATATCGCGGGGAACAGAGGAGAAAAGCTTCTTAAACTCTTTTTCTGTAAGATCATGTACAAGCAGCTTCATGTAAAACTATCCGTATATTCTGTATATAGATATTCTTTATAGTGCTTTCGCCGACAATCCCTACAAGCTCAGTCAGTTCCTGTCGTTCGGACAACTTCGTTGCCCGAACTTATCTGGTTTTGCAACAAAATCCATTGGCTACGCACTACAATGCAGTTCCAATATACTCAATATATTAAACCTTTATCCTAAAATAACTGAAATTTCATTAATTCCATCTTTTAAGATATCGGCAGGAACGACGTTTCCTTCAAGCTTAACACCGTTCACCACGAGCGATTTTACACCGCAGCAAACCTTAGACGGGTTCTCAACCTTTATTGAGAGCATCTTTCCACGGAATCGCCTTTCTGCTGTGAAACCTTCCCAATCATGAGGTATACAAGGATTAATCATTAATCCCTCATAAACAGGCTTTATTCCAAGGATATACTGGGTAAGACTGTAATAAGACCAGGCAGCTGCTCCAGAAAGCCAGGATACACGAGCGTTTCCGGCACGAGGGGAGAAAGCGGAATAGGTTGTCTGGCACTGGACATAGGGTTCTGCCTGACGGATTTCCGCCTTGTCGTTGTATGCCGCAGGGAGCGCCGCCTTGCAGTAAGCGTAAGCCTGATCTCCATGACCAAGCATAGTCTCCGCGATGATACCCCAACCCTGGGTGTGATTAAAAATACCAGCGTTCTCTTTTATACTGTCGTTGAAAACAACTGCACGCATAACCTCGACGGTTGTTTTTTTGAAGGGAGGTGCGCAAAGCATAAGTCCGAAAGGTGTCTGCAAATTCTCTTTTACAGTCTGCATGGCTTTTTCAGCCTGCTCTTTGTCGGCGGCACCAGAGATTACAGCCCAAACCTGTGTGTTGAGGTAAATATTTCCTTCTTCAAAATCCCGTGTTCCATAAACCGTACCATCCTCGGCTATTGCCCAGATAAAGCGGTCTCCGTTCCAACAGAACTTCTGTATGTTATCATCCAGCTTCTGGCACTCAGCAAGAGCCCAGTCAGCTTCCTCCGGCTTGCCAAGCCTCTTAGCTATATCGGCATATACATTTAGTCCCAGATGAAGCTGGAAAGCCACGAAAAGGCTCTCTCCCTTGTAGCCAAGTTTCAGACAATCGTTCCAATCAGCAAGAAGACCGCAAGGAAGACCATGGGCACCAGTACGCTCAAGGTTAAAAATAAGAGCCTGCTTAAGATGACCGAAAACCGTAGCCTCCCCTTTATCAGCATAGGGTATGACCTTATTGTAAAAATCGAAATCACCGGTCTCTGCGATATAAGCCGGAACTGAGTTGAAAAACCAAAGACAATCATCGGAGCGGAACTCCTCAGGCTCAGGAGCTTTTTCCTGGCCTGGAACATGCTTCACAGGATTAATGACAGGAATAGCACCTCCGCAGGCAACCTGACCGGAAAGCATAAGCTCAAGGCGTTTTCCCGCATCTTCCGGGATGGCTGAGGCAACCCCGAGTATGTCCTGGACGGAATCCCTGAAACCGAAGCCGTCACGCTCGCCGTTGTATACAAGGCTGGCCGCCCGGCTCCATGCATATGTGATAAGACAATTATAAAGACCCCACATATTAACAGTATGGTTGATATCTGGATCAGGAGTATTCACAGAAAGACTGTTCAGCTTTGAATGCCATGCTTTCTTAAGCTTCTCAAGCTCGGCGGCGCAAACTTCGACAGAGCCGTATTTCTCCACACATTTTTTACCTACAGTAAGAGCCTCCCCAATACCAAGCATGACCAAAAGATCTTTTGACTCACCGGGAGCAAGCTCTATAACAGACTGCATTGTTCCGCAGGCGTTGTCGCCATATGCATCAGAGCCACTGCATCTACCGTTTATAACAGCTTCCGGAGCGTGGTAACCACCATAAGTACCCAAGAAAGCTTGACGACTTGTATCATAGCCATCCATAGATGAACCACAGAGAGCCATCCATGTGTTCATGGCTATGTCTCCGTCAAGGGAAATAGCGTCAGGATCCCGCCCCTCCTCTATTGCCTTGGCCCTTGATTGAGCAGCCATATTATCTTGGATAGCTATGCGCAGCATATTATCGTGACGACTTCCCTGTATTATGAAAAGAGAATACTGCAGGTTCACCTGATCCTGGGTGGTATTCCACTGGTTAGTGAACTCGCAATAGCTGAAAACAGAAATGCGACGCTTTTTGTCGCTGTTGTTGGTAAGCTTAAGATGCCAATACTCAAAAAGCTGGTTCAGCGGCACGAAATAAGTGGTCTCACTTTTTATCCCGGAATACTCAGAGCTTATCGTCGTATAAGCAGTTCCATGACGACATTCTGACTTATATTTGTCCAATGGCTTACCTACAGGCTGCCAGGAAGCAGACCAATAATCACCATTCTCCTCGTCACGGAGGTAAAAATAACGCCCTGGCTGATCCATGGGAACTGAATTAAAGCGGAGGCGGAGAAAACGTCCCTGTGCTCCTGACTTATAAAAGCCGTAACCACCAGCATTGTTGGTTATAACAGCACCGTATTCTACAGATCCCAGATAGTTACTCCATGACTGGGGTGTATCAGGACGAGTTATGACATACTCTTTTTTCTCATCATCAAAATAGCCGTATTGCATGACAGTTTTTCCTCCGTTTTATTGTCATTATTCTACTCATTCTTTTTAAGAAGTTCAAATGCATTTTTATAAAGAACAGCTTCTCTCTCATTTTCAGTAAAACCAAGCTGGTCAAACCTCCTCAATTCCTCTACATGATCCCACATGGGGAAATCGGAACCGAAGAGCATATTCTCGTAGCCGTGTTTCTTTATTATTTTCTTTGCATAGCTTAGAGGAAGCTTCCATAAAGTGCTTGATGTATCGAACCAAAGACGTTTTCCGGCAAGATACTCATAGGACGCCTCCCATTCCGTATAACCGCCGAAATGAGCCGCCACAATATCTAAATCCGGATGTTTCTCCAAGACATGGGCTATGCGTACAGGACCTGAATAATCATAACGGATATCGCCTGCGTGAAAGAGAACCGGCATCTTCTCCGCAGCGATGACATCGTATACCTTATCCATCCAAGGGTCATCAGCCTGGAATCTCTGGAAATCAGGATGAATCTTTATACCTCTTATTCCCGCCTGACGAATACGTTTTATTTCTGCCTCGAAATCATCATAGCCGATATGTAGTGTACCGAAACCCACGAACTCAGGGTGTAAACGCATCTGCTCAAGGATAAAATTGTTTATCGAGACAATCTGGCTCACTTTGGTAGCACAGGAATGAACAATATACTTAACAACACCTATCTTGCTTCCGTTTTTTATGAGATCATCTGGACTACCTGACAAGGAAGCGTGAGAGGAAATATCGTAAAAGCTTTTTATAGCTTCTGTGGCTTTCTCGGCAATTTTTACGGGATATATGTGGGCATGAAAATCAATAATCATAATAAACCCCTGGAGCACGGATTTCTAAAGATTCTATATAATAATGAAAAGAATACATGAAAACGTATAAAGATTCAATTATCCATAAAGGGACTGGCGACTGCTCCTAACTCCCAAGCCTTCACAAAATAAGAACTCGTTTGACAAAAGACTTATCCTTTAATAAACTCCTCCCATGAACCGCTACGATAATCTATCCTGGGAAAGAATGCTTGCCCGCTTTCCCCTTCGGAAAATCAACATAAATGATTATTTCCGTATCCTTTGTCCGGATGAGGACTTCCCTTCTTTTCTTGAAAAATACTTCGAGCTTCCTATTCTTAAAAGACTGCAGGGCGTAGGACTACTTTGCGGAACAGATTGGACCCGGCTTTACAGGAATCGTTTCTATTATTCACGTTTTGACCACAGCAAGGGGGTTGCCCTTATAGTATGGCATTTCACCCATGACAAGGCTCAGACTATAGCTGGACTTCTCCACGACGTCTCAACACCTGTTTTCAGTCACGTAAGTGATTTCAGGAAGGGAGACGCACTGACCCAGACGTCTACGGAGGAAGAGAACTCCCGTATGATAAAAGAGGACGAAGCTCTTAGAAAACTCCTTGAAGAGGATGGACTTAGACCTGAAGATGTCTGTGATTACCACATTTATCCAGTGGCAGACAACGAGATACCCCACCTCAGCGCAGACAGGCTTGAGTATATGTATCCTTCAGGACTAGCTTTGGACGGAAGCTGGACTCTGGATGAGATCCAGGAAACCTACAGGGATCTGGCGGTTTTGAAAAACAAAGAAGGCATTGACGAGCTGGGCTTCAGAACAGTGGAAAGCGCAGAACTATACTGCGAGAAGTTCTGTGATATAGGCCACATTCTGCAGCTTAACGAAAATAAGCTTTGCCTCCATCTTCTAGGTCAAATAATGAACAGAGCGGTGGAAGCCAATATACTGACAGAAAGAGATTTTATGGCCCTAAGTGAGAAAGAGATACTTGTAAAGCTGGAAGCCGCCCTTGCGGATAAAGCTTTCCAAGAACTGAAGAGTCTCTACACCACCTTCAGGACCATGGAAAGCATCAAACACACCGATCAGCCTCTTGAGAACCACTTCTGCGTGAAACTTGAGGTAAAGCAAAGATACATAGACCCTCTTGTGTCTCCAGGAGTACAGCTGTCCTGCTTATCTCAGAAGGCAAAAGGGATAATAGATGATTTTCTTACATGGCATGACAAAAGCTGGGGCTGCGTTCCTTTAATCAATCTGTAAGCAACAGCTCCACTCGTATTCGATACCTGTGCATAAGAGCCGGCATATAGTCCCATTCACGAAAGTAACAGGCGACTCAAAGAATATGTCATCTTTTTTACTCAACTCATCTATTTCCAGTTCTAATGAAGAGAAATCTGTATTCAGGCTCAGGAAACGCTTCAAACCTATTTCCCATGGAAAATCACTACCTGAGAAAAAATTATCAGCGAGGAGCTTTCTTTCTCCGTTAATCGTTCCATAAAGCCTGGCTTTATTTCCTTCATAGTAGAAACGTAAGAAGCAATCATCAAAAAGATTCTGGCCCCGGTCACTTTTAAGGAAATTGACTACAGAGGAGATATCCACACGATATTTTTTTCCACCTTTAATAACTTCGGCTTCAGAAGCATAGATACATTCCGGAATAACACAACCAGAGAAGAAGGGGTCACTCTCGTATACCTCGAAAAAGAATTCCTTTCCGCCTTTATACAGGTTTTTCTGTACTTTTTCCCTGCGAATGAATCCAGAAGGAAGTTTCTTAAGCGGAGGGTAAGCAGCGAAGCGAGCATTTCCTTTTCCTATAAGAATATCCTCCGAGAACTCGTTCTGAATCAGGACCCCGTCGGTTATTATCAATTCTCCAGAAGCAGTCTTCCAGGCGTTCAAGGCATCTTTCCTAGAAAGAACAAGAAGTTCCTTTTTTGAAGCTTCTCTTAGGTCGGCTTCAGATGCTGAAGAATCATCCTTGAATCTGAAAAAATCAGAGGATGAAGAGACATTTCTCCTTGCGTAGAAAACAAAGATATCTCCATCTTTCGAATTGTTTATTCTGCAGAAAGGCGTTACTTCAGCTGTTTCTATAACAGAGGTGCCGCATTTCATATTAAAAGGCAGGAAGAAATAATCGCCGTCATTGATATCAAGGGATGGGAAAGAAAGTCCCTCATCACAGACAGATGACGGCACCGGGATTCTCACTGCCTTGTGATTCGCTGTATGCCTTCTTCTGACATAATTATTCACGAAAAGCCAACCACTTTCTCCATTAGTGCGGAAGGAATAGCGAAGATGAGATAAATCCTTAGGGTCAAGGGGATTATCCTCTGGAATAACAGCCTTTGACAGGCATATCTCATCATTGAAATCGTGGACGAAATAGGTAAGGAGCTTTAGCTCCCGAAGGGTATCAGAGACCTGACCATATTCTCTTATGGGAGCACGGAAATCATAGCTTTTCACGGGCAAATCGTTAGGAGAGCCGGTAGCTTTGCTTTCTTGAAGAGTGGTAAGCTTTCCGTTGGGATTAGTGCCACCGTGATACATGTAATAACCCAGAAGATTCACGCCGGAACCAAGCTTCACAAGAGACATGGCTCCTATATCTGTGGAAGAGGCTTCAGTCCGTCTGTGATAAGTCATCTGAAGGCCGCCACCCAGCTCTGCTGTAAGGAAGGGGAACTTAGACATATCAAAGGTGATTCCCTCTCCAAAGCCATGGTCGCTCCCTATATTATGATCGTTTCTTTCGTGGGTAAAAATATAGTTGCCGCTTGGCTCTATGTCTCTAGTACGCGGATCCCAAGGAGCATCGCAGTAACCGCCCATGACTGGTATAAGACCTCCGGTCACAGCTCCTCCCCAACCAGTAGCAGTATAAAGGGGTACATTGAAACCGACTTTTCTGGCGATTTCAAGAAGCTTCTTCATGTGACGCTCACCTTCCTCTCCGTTCAAGCCCCCGCAATGGCCATACTCATTCTCAATCTGTACACCTATGATAGTATTGTCGCTTTTATCAGAAGTAGACAGGAAGCCTGAGACCATACTGTATATTTTTGAGTACCATTTCTCGACGCAGGCAAAGTACTCATCATTATTGGTCCGGGTCTCAAAGGGCTTTTTCAAAAGCCAGTCTGGAAAGCCACCATTTCGCACTTCACCATGGCACCAGGGACCTATACGGAGCAAGAGCTTTACACCACAATCACGGCAGGCTGCAGCAAAGGCTCTTAAATCCCTGTCCCCAGAAAAATCATAGGAGCCTTCTATTTCTTCATGATGTATCCAGATAACGTAGGTAGAGACAAGCTCTACACCGCCAGCCTTCATTTTACAAAGGGACTCCTTCCAATATTTCTCCGGATATCGGGAATAATGCATTTCACCCATTATAGGAAACCAAGGCTTGCCATTTTTTGTCAAATACTCTGGTGTAAAACTATATTCAGCCATTTATTCCTCCACAGGGGCAAGCAAAAACTCATCAAGGCTTCCCCACGCGTTTTTATTACATTTGATTTCTGCTCCGACTATTATCTCAGAACCTTCAAGCTTTATCCCCTCAATGCAGGGAAAAAAGAAATTACGCCAGCCGTCCACTTTAGTAGCCATCTCATAGCGTTTTCCGTCAGCTATGGCGTATATCCTCATGTCAGCGTCAGCCGCGTCTCCTCCATGAAGGGCTATGGAGAACTTATATACCCCCGCCTCAAGGTTAGACACTGTCTGCTCAACAGTAAAATCCACATTATTTGAGGACCAGAAGTGAAGAGCCTTTGAACCAGAATAGGCGTCAGAAAGCTTTTCCTGAACAAAAAGCTCTGTTGTTACGTTCCCCTTGTTAGTTATCCTCCACATGGAGATGTCTTTTTCCTCGAAGGAAGGATTATCCACATAATTTTTTTCTGCGACTTGAACCTGAAGGACAGGAATTAAATCTGAGTCTTCAATTTTTCCGTCCACAAAATATACAGCTGGTCCCATAAAAGGAAGCTCTGAAAGGCTCTCCCCTGTTCTGGCCGCTTCATTCCATACAACAGGAACAGTGCTTTCGCTACCGTCGTTAAAAAGTACAGAAACGGTCGCCGGCAGGCTGTATGAATCCTTTACCCGGACTTTGACAGTTGAAAGTTCTATAGAATCTGGCCTGACCTTTGTTACAGCGCCCTTCTTCACCAGCTTGAAAACAGCCAGGGAATCTAAGGGTTTGCCATCAAAATCGAAGAGAGCCTGATTATCCCAGGATGAGCCACCGTAATATAGGCCTGCATCATCAGGATCATAGACTGCCGCAAAGCTTGAAGCCCAGCCGGAGCCGTATTTTTCCCAGAGAGCAGACTGCTCTTCTAAGCTGTTCCCAGGAACACCTATCCAAGCAGGTTCCCAATAGAAGACACCAATACCTCCCGCATCCACCACAGCCTGGATAACATCACGAAGGGCATCTGCCTGGCCCTGAACCGTAGCGGGATAAGGCTTGTCGCACACAGTCTCTTGTGAAATCGTATTTCCCGTCATATCGGCATTATCATAGGTATATACGTATGAGGTTTCGCCGCACATTACTTCCTTTCCGTAATTATTCTTTATATTGGCAAGCTCTGCTGTCAGGTTCTCTAAGGTACCATGCCAATATGGATAATAGGAGGAGGCGAAAATATCATAATCCACCTTGTACCTGTCAAGGATTTTCGCATAGCGGTCATACTCTCCCGCTTTCTCAGGATTAGTGAAATGAACTGCTATTTTTGCCTTTGGAAATACCTCACGCATTGCTTTGGAGGCAGAAACAAATAGCTTTGTTATTTTTATCCAGTTATTCTCGCCACAGAAATTACCAGTGGTCTCATTACCTATCTGCAGAATTACAGGAGAAATACCTGCGGCCTTCACCTTTTTAAGGCTATCAAGGGTGTATTCATAAATGGCTTTTTCTTTTTCCTCTATGTTCATTTTCTGCCAGGCCCTGGGAGCTGCCTGCTTTGAAGGATCTGCCCAGAAATCTGAATAGTGAAAATCCAGATAGACCTTAATTCCCTGGGCTTGGGCTCTTTTTGCTATCTCTATATCAGTTTCAATGTCATTGTTGCCGCCACCGAATCCATTACCCTTATCATCATAGGGATTATTCCAAACCCGAAGCCTTACACAATTTACACCGTTATCTTTAAGCGTTTTGAAAATATCCTGGGGATTACCTTCCTTGTCCTTGAAAACAACCCCGCTCTTCTCCAAGGATAAAAGAGAAGAAAGGTCAACACCGTAATAAAAATCTGACTGTATCTTGTCTACTTTCTCGCAAAAAATACCAGGGTCACCAGCAACCCCTCCATTAGTCTGGCAGGAAAAAAAAGCAGAGAATGAAAGGATCAAAAACATTGACACCAATACATTAATAATGAAAGATTTTTTCATAATAACCTCAAGAAATATTTCAGGAAATAAAAAATGAACTTGCAAAAACCATAAGTCTCTGCAAGTTCATTCTATATCTTTATTCTTTAACCGCAGCTCCACCGAAGCTCGTTATAAGAGTCTTCTGCGTCAGCATGAAGAAAATAACGAAAGGAATGGCAACGATGAGAGAACCAGCTGCAAATGTGGTAAACTCATTCTTTTTGTCAGTAACAAAGCTGAAAAGTCCAAGAGCAAGTGTCTGCTTCTCTGGAGAGCGCAATACCATTTTGGGGAAGATATAGTCCATCCAGGGCCCTGTGAAGCTAGTAATACCAAGGAAGGTAATGATAGGCCGGGCAATGGGAAGAATAATCGTAGCGAAAATTCTGAAATGCCCTGCACCATCTATTCGGGCAGCCTCATCAAGATTCTTTGAAACTGTATCCATATAGTTTTTTACCAGCCATGTATTATAGGGGGTATTTCCTGCTACATATACCAGTACAAGTCCCCACAAGGTGTTAAGTCCGCCGATACGCATCAGGATTACATAAATAGCCACCATACCGACGAAGGACGGAAAAATCTGAAGTATAAGCAATGACATAAGGAAAGGCTTTTTCAGGCTGAAACGGAAGCGGGAGAATACATAAGCAGCTAAGGAAGCCACGAAAATAGTCGCCAAGGAGGTGGCTACAGAAACCTTCAAGGTATTCAAGAACCAGTTTCCATAATCAGTGTTCTTGAAAAGATGAATAAAATGAGCAGGGGTAAAGCCGTCACCAAAGGGAACTATATTTACGGAAGCTATACCGTTTCCCGGAGAGAAAGCCGCACTGACCACATATACTAGAGGATAAAGCACAAGAATTGAAATAATGATAAACAAGACATAAATTACAGTCCTATTTATTTTGTCGAATATATAACTGTTTGATTTCATACCTCACCCTCCTTATATGCTTTTGTCTGTCTGAAATTGAATATGGCGAAAGGAGCAAGAACTATAAAGATAAGAACAGCGATAACAGAAGCATAGTTATATTTCATAAGAGTTATAGTAAGCTTATAAATCCAGGTTACAAGAAGGTCGGTACCTCCTGCCAGGGTCGTAGTACTGTCTGCTACAGTCGGATTTCCTCCTGTCAGGAAGAAGATAGCACCGAAATTGTTGATATTATGGGCAAAGGACATAATTATCAGCGGCATGGTCTGGTAAAGCACCAAAGGAAGAGTTATCCTTCGTAGGATTTGGAAACGATTGGCTCCGTCGATACGGGCAGCCTCGTACATATCCTGAGGAATAGCAGTCATGGTTCCAATGGCAAGAAGCATGAAATAACCGAAGCCTGCCCAAAGATTTATAAGTATACAAGTAATTTGAGCAAGAGTGGAGGAGCCCAACCAAGGAATCGGCTCTGTTATCAAGCCCCAGGTCATTAATGTCCTGTTGACAGTACCAAAGGTACCGTTAAGAAGATTCTTCCAAACAAGCATACTGACTACTGACGGAACAGCATAAGGTAGAATGAATATGAAACGGAAAAAGGCTGATATCTTAATATGAAGCTCTTTAAGCTGAACTGCTACGATTAAGCCTCCGAAATAGCAGGTTACAGTTGCCGCTATTGCCCAAACCAGGGTCCATATGGCTACACGGGAAAAGCCCTGGGACCAGGAAGTCTCTCCGGTCAAAAGCTCTTTGAAGTTATCCATTCCGACCCAATCCACCGTATTGTTAGGTGGAAGATGGTGAGGAGAAGAATAGTTAGTGAAGGCCACACATACAGAGAAGACCAAGGGAACAACAACAAAGACAAGTATTAGTATGAAGCCGGGAGCCAGACCTGCCACAGGGAAGGAGCTGCCCAGCGTTTTTTTCAGGTTTTCGCGCTGAGAGGAAAATGCTTTTTTACGGCAGTATTCCTTATAATCTTTCTGAGCACTTCTTACAGAAAGGATGTAAGCGACGACAAATATTGCTATGACGGCAAGAACTAGAACACCGTCAATAAGCATGAACATTGAGTTGTCACGCTGCTTTATAGGGATATTAGGCTGAGGCTCGCCAAGGGTGACGAGATCCACAAGCTTATTCACAATAGTAGGAATAAAAGCTATAAAGACAAACTCTATCAAGGCGAAAAGAAGCCCCTTGATATAATTTTTCAAATATATGACATGAGCCAAGCCCATGAAACAGGAAGCAGTCACCTTTATTTTTTTAGATGCACTTCCATCTATAGGCAAATTACCGGTCATAATGCCTCCTGTAATTTATACAGATCGAATATCGAAGCTAAGCTAACCAGCTGCTTTCGCATGCTAAAGCATAAGTATTCGATATTCGAATCTGTCTTCAGTTATAGTTTGTTATTTACCAAGAATTGTAGCGTTACAAGCATCAAGCTCTGCCTGAACGTCAGCACCGTCCCAGATATTCTTGCTGGCGTTGTTCATTGCTTCCCAGAAAGTTCCCATCTGTGGGATTGAAGGCATTGGGAATGCATAGTCAAGCTGAGCAAGGAAGCCAGGCATATATTTGCTGCTTACAGAAACATTGATTGATGGCATAGCACCTGTGATGTCGAAACGGAGCTTCTGCATTTCTTCAGAGATAAGGAACTGTGCGAATTCAGCAGCTTCAGCAGGATGATCTGAGTAAGCTGATACGAACATAGCACGTGTTCCAGAGAATGATGAAGCTGGTTTTGAATCGCCAGGAAGAGCAGGAAGAGCTGCTACACCGAAATCGATACCTGCGTTCTCAAAAGGAACGATGTTCCAGAGACCTGTGATATGCATTGCTGCTGTACCAGCTGCGAAGGCTGCGTCTGCGAATGAAGTTGTAAGGTCAGCAGAAGGAACGTCAAGAGCGCTTCTGAGTGTCTGGAAGAATGTCATACCTTTTACTGAATCAGCAGAGTTAAGATATGTTGAAGAGGTATCTGTTCCTGATGCACCGAAAAGACGGTTACCGTTTGCAGAAGAGAATACGATTGTGTAGTAAGCATTGCCTACGTCCATGATGAAACCGTATTTTCCAGGATTAGCAGCATTGAATTTCTTTGACCAAGCAGCAAGGTCTTCCCAAGTCTTAGGAAGCTCATTCTCTTTGATAAGAGCCTTGTTATAGAAAAGAGCATATGTCTCAGCAGATACAGGGTATCCGTACATTGTTCCATCATAGGTAAGAGCTGTTGAACATGCACCAAGAACAGCATTCTTAACTGCATCAGCGTTTACTGTAGGAAGAACACTACCTGCAGAAACCAACTCACCCAGCTTGTCATGAGGAGCAGCGAAAAGGTCTGCACCAACACCAGCAGGACCGTCAAGAGCAATCTGTCCTGTTGAATCACCAAGCTCAACATTTACGTAGTTGATTTCAATATTAGGATGTTTTGCTGTAAAAGCTTCTCCTGCTTTCTTTATAAAATCATCCGGACCGTTTGTTGATTCCCATACGGTAAGAACTACTTTTTCTTCTGCTGGTTTAGTCTCTTTTGTACCACCCGCAAACACTGTCATACATGCTGCTACACACAGCAATACGGCTAAAAGTTTTCTGTTCATTAATTTCCTCCTGATTAAACAGAACTTTTTGGACCTGTCAAGAAACAAATGCTCCTCACCAAGTCATATGTAATTTCTATAGGCAAAGCCCTTCAAAATTACTTTTTCATATGATTTACCTGGGCTATTTTACGGCCACAGCTGAATCCTTGTTAAATAGCTCTCTCCAGAAAAATCAAAGATTTTCAGTCCGGATGAAACTATAATCAACGCGTGTCTTCTCCTCTACCCGCTCTCCTTTCAGCATACTCATAAGGACTGAGACAGAGGTTCTACCCTCCATGTCCGCATCAACATCAACTGCAGGAACCTTCGTGAAGCGATCAAGAAGATTGCTGTTGTAAAAGGATGCCACCATGAGCTCCTCTGGAACCTGGATTTCTGCTTTATCAAGCCAATTCAAGGTATAGGAACAGAGGACATCATCCCCACAAATAATACAATCCGGCAAAAAGGAAACATTCTCCATCAGAGATTTCTCCACATCACTAAGCAGTCGATTATTCCCACTCATTCTGAAGGAAGCTTCCTCTATACCACATTTTTTCAATGCCTTCAAAAAGCCATTTTTACGAAACCTGTTTACGGTTATTTCCTCAGGTCCGTATAAAAAAAGAAACTTATGAAAGCCCTTTTCTATCAGCAGCTCGGTAAACTCGCAGCAGGCGTTCTCATGATCAGTATCAACCTGGACGATTCCATCTGCAGTACCAGAGCCAATGACGACGAAGGGCAAGGCAGAATTCTGCAGAAGCTTGAGACGGCTGTCATCCTCCATAAGTCGTGTAATGACAATTCCATCAGCCTTATTCTGTCTTAATACCCTTTCAAGATGCTCAGCAGAGTTTCCGCTGGAAACCATAACCAAAGCATCATATCCATGGAGAGCAGCTTCCTGAGTGATACCAGAAAGACACTTATGAAAGAAAGGTATGTCAGACTGTTCATCATCTCCAGGAAGAAGGACTCCAATATTAAAGGATTTGGAAGTGGCAAGTCCTTTAGCAACGAGATTCGGTTTGTAATCGTAAGATTTCACACATTCAAGAACCCTGTTTTTTGTCTCTTCGCTTATGCGCCCTGTACCAGAAAGAACCCTTGATACTGTCGTTTTTGATAAACCTAGCTCGTCTGCAATATCTTTTAGAGTGACACTTTTGGAAATTGATTGCTTATCAGAACTGCGCAACCGATTGCTCATAAAATCAGGGTAAACCAGTTTACTTTATCTGTCAAGAAAAAAATTCTAAGAATTTTATAAATCTGCTAGAAGTTCACGGAAAAAATAATTGTCTACTTTTGCATGGTTTATGAATTCACCGAATGAATTATAACGCTTTCCTTCGTAGAGACGGCCGAAAACTATATACTTTTTGTGGGAGGAATCCTTATCATAGGTGAGATTATATTTGACTCCATTGAAGGTGAATTCGAATGGTTTTTCGGTTTCTATCAAGAAACGTAATTGATCTAGGGTCATAAAAGCTCCCCAAAAGCATCGATAAACCGATGGCCTCCTTTGAAGTCCATCGGTTCCATTATTCTGCTATTTGTCACCGAAATACTTAAGGCTGCCGTCCTCATTGATCGCGGCAAATTTTGAGAAACCAGCGGCTTCCAGCATATTAAGCTGAGGTCCGATTTTCTTTCCCTTCTTGATAACAGATACACAATAATCCTTACGAAGCTGGTCTGCTTTCGAAAGGACGGAGGTAAAGGATAAGGAATCATCATACAAAAGGGCCAACCTTTCCTTGGCATCAGGAATTTTGTAGCCCTGCTCCATGAGGATTCCGCAGATTCTTTCAAAGCCGATGGAAAAGCCCACGGCAGGAACCTGCTGACCCAAAAACTTGCCTACCATGTTGTCATAGCGGCCACCACCAGCCACGGCCCCTGAAAATTGAGGACAAGTAATCTCAAAGACCATGCCGGTATAATAGCCCTGCCCCCTTACCAGACTGGGAGTATACTCTATTTTGTATTTACCGGCGGAAATTTCCCCTGCAGTTTTTATTACGTATTTAAGATCATCAGCTATTGAAGGGTCTCCGCATCTTGAGGCCACATCATCAAGCTCTATGGCACCGGCGGATATGAAGTCCTTGAGGGAAGCAATGGCGGATGCAGGCAGTCCTTTCTCCGTAAGCTCCGCAACAACACCATCAACACCGATTTTGTCCATTTTGTCGAAAGAAATACAGACGGAATCCAAAGAGTCCTTTGCGAAGCCCATATTCTCCAACATACCACGAAGGATACGCCTGTCGTTTATATGTACGATAAAATCATCGAAGCCGATAGAGATAAGGGCTTTGGTGGTAGAGTCGATAAGCTCGACCTCTGCATTGGGAGAGGCATCTCCCAGTATATCAATATCACACTGGACGAATTCCCGGAAACGGCCCTTCTGCGGGCGCTCCGCACGGAAAGCCCGATCTATCTGAATTATCTTCGCAGGAAAAGAGAGCACATTCCTGTTTGCGGCGAAGTAACGTGAAAGAGGAAGAGTAAGATCATAACGCAAGCCCATGTCGGAAAGCTCCTCGGGATTGCCAGAGCTCAGAGCCTTGTCCAGCTTGTCTCCCCTTTTCAGAACCTTGAAAATAAGATTAAGGTTATCACCCCCGTCAGATTTGTTCAGGTTCTCAATATCCTCAAGCACAGGTGTTGAGATACGCTCAAAACCTGCGGTACGATAAGTCTCAAGGATTTTTCCTTCGATATAGTCTCGGATACGCTGCTCTTCTGGCAGAATATCACGCATTCCTTTAAGCGGGTTAATTTTCATCAGTTACCTCTTCAAAAAGCTTGCGCACAAACTGGCGCAAAACAAAGTCCGCCTAAATAATACACAAAAAAGCCTTAAGGGGGAAGATATCATCAATGATTCAGGAGACATTGGCAAGGATCAAGCTTTTTAGAGCTCAGGCAGTTTTTTCAGCCATTCCAGCATTTGTGCCGATGTAAGGATTTTAGTATCAGGCTTAGAGGCCACGTAGTCCAAGAAAGCTTTGAAAACTTCCCGCCTCTGGGCTGCATCCGCCTTTATATTTGCTGGATCTTCATCCTCAAGATCATTCTTATCATATTTGTCAGAATAAATGTCGCTATGGAAGGCCAAGGGCCAGGGACAACGATTCCCATAATAGCGAAGGTCAAAGGAGTATTTCAGGACGGCCAGAGCATCCTCCTTATTCATAAAATACTCGAACCAAATATTCCAATCCACCCCGGTTATTTTTCCGCTTGCCTCATCAAACCAGGGATTAGCCTTTTTCATTCTTGCCCGGAAGCCTGGCTGAGTTCCATATTCCAGGCATTTATCATCAGGAGGAATAATCATGACGTAACAGGGAAGAATCCAAAGGCCGGGATGCTTTCCTATCAGAGGCTCAGAATGGTCAAAAAAGTTCTCGGCCACCCAATTCTCACTGAAGCATCCCTCATCAAGAGTATAGGGCCAAAAGAAGTTACTTCCGTCCTGATCAGGCTCCCAGCCCTCCTCTGTGGCAGCTTCGTATTCAATACCAAGCTCCTCCAGAGCTGAGAACAGACCGTCATTATACTCCAGGAAGGGAGTCCTGTGACCAATTATCTCAGAGGCTTTTATCCCTAAGCCATACTGAGATTCGTGCTCTTTTACATTCTCATTCCAAGGCTTGGAGACAGTATCACAAAACTTTTCTATCTCAGCTATCCACTGCTCTTTTGTCAGGATAGGCTTTCTTATGGTTTTACCATCCTCTTCTATAAAATCAAGGCCATGGGGATGGGAATAGGTATGGGAAGCAAACTCGAAGCCCTTCTCATAGGCTTGTCTACAGGCTTTTTTTACCAGGGAATCATCCTCGAACTGATTCTCTGCTATATTGTTGCCCTTAAGATATATGGTACCAGATGCACCATGACTGCTTAGCTCTTCTGTAATAAAGTGAAGGCCTCCTTCAGCCCCTGAAGCAGGAAGTCCGGAATAAGTATTATCATCAAAGGTAAAGGAAATAAGCTGAGGAAGCTCCTTTGCCTTCAAGCCGTATGGCGGCAGAGAAGAAGCCTTCCGACTGATTCTATCAATCTTCTTTTTCATAATTCATAACCTCTTTCAGTCTTCATATAATGTCATCTTCTCATAGGGAAGATGGGAATAATTGTTTATATAGTCCACTTCGGCGGCGGTATATGTCCCCTGCCGCCCCTTGATGTTTATCTTTGTAATGGCCGTCATATCCATGGGATAATGAACCACAAACTGCCAGAAAGGAATGTTCAGAAGGTGGGATACAAGGGCACAGGAAATTCCTCCATGACAGAAAAAAGCAAGATCCTGGTCAAAAGCCCTGTCAATTCTGTAGAGTTGCCCTTGTCGGACGTAACCATGCTGCTCAAGGAAAGAGTCAAAGAAGCGGCATCTCTCCTCCACATCATCAAGGATACGGTCATGACTCACCCAGGGATCATTTTTCCAGCTATCTCCAGCAGGATAAGAATGCCTTTCTTTTATCATTCTTTCTGTAATTGACCAAGGACTGTCAGTAGAATAGGCATCCCCGGACTTGTCCCCCCATTCTATTTCTCTTAGCCAGGGGGTCTCAATCAAATCATTTCGCAGCTTGCTGAAGCAGATACGAGCCGTCTGAGAAGCCCTTCCCATGGGAGAATGATGAATCTCTGCAAAGGGAATATCGAAAAGTCTGTCAGCCAAAAGCTCTGCCTGCTCCACCCCTTTTTCTGTCAGAGAATCGGAATCGTAATCAGGCTCACCATGCCTTATAAAATATAGTCGCATAATAACTCCTAAAAGCCTATATAGAGTGAGAAAAGTTTAATATCTGAAGAGATTTTACAGGGAAAGAATTATCAGACGGAATTTCTTATTACAAGCTGAGGCTCGTAGACCATGCGCTCAATACCTTCGGCACTTCCATTCTCAAGGACACGGACTATAGTCTCGTAGGCATTACGGCCTATCTGAACAAGAGGCTGTCTTACAGTGGTCAATGGTGGTGACAATAGAGCTGAGGATATTATGTCGTCATAGCCTATTATGGAAAGCTGCTCTGGAATCTTTACTCCCTGATTCCTTGCCTCAAGCATAATACCTGTGGCGACCACATCACCTGCGGCACAGAAAATACCGTCCACATCATTTGTAAGCCGGGACATACGCTTGAAAACAATAAGCCCTTCCTCAAAGTAATAGTCAGAGATACGGTACTCCTTATCCTCGGAAAAGGATAGTCCGTAGTCCTCCACGGCCTTGAGGAAGCCTCGCTTACGCTCAGACTGAGAAAGTCCCAGGTTACCGCCGTCACCGAGCACAATTGAAAGATTCTTGCGGCCTGACTTTATCAGATGCTCCGTAGCGATATAGGCGCCCTTAAAGTTATCAAGCTTAACCTCCAGAGCCCCGGGTGCATCCTCGTCTATAACCATGAGAGGAACTCCATTGCTTTTGTAAAGCTCCACGATACTCTCAGAAACGCCTATGCTCATAAGGATGACGCCATCAGCCCTTTTACTGTACACAATGTCAGAAAGAACCTTCTCATGCTGTCCCAAGGTAGAGAAAAGAGTAATGGTATAGGTGCTTTTCATTGAATTTATGCTTTGCTCTATACCCTTAAGGATCTCCATCTCGAAAGTACTGGAAAAGAAGGTTGCCACTATAGCTATAGTATTGGTCTTTCCCCTCACAAGACTACGGGCAAGGTAGTTGGGGTGATAGTCAAGCTCTTTTATAGCCTTGAAAACCTTTTCCTTTGTCTCCGGACTTATTTCCGGCCTGTCATGTATAGCCCAGGAAACAGTGGTATGGGAGACTCCGGCTCTTTTAGCGACATCAAGTATAGTAACACGCATAGCAATCCTTGTATAAAAAAGTTCAGCCTTTATATTAGAATAGTACTGGATAAAAGTATAAGATTCTAGAGCTTATTCCAGTTTCCTTCCTTACCTTCCCTTTATTCCTCCAGATTTATTACCTCCCTTAAAGAAAAATCAACCCAGATAATTCCAAGGTTCTGGTTATCAGCCAGGTCCTTTGAAAGATATTCTCCCAGCTGGGCCTCAGGCTTATCGAATTTACTCCATATCCTCTTGTCAGCCTGGTAGCCTATCTGATACATAACCGTATTCGGGGCAAAATGCTCAGCCCAGGAATCAAACTCATACTTCATGGACTGAAGGGACTTGTGCCCCTGGCTATCGTTAACAAAAATCATATCTGATCTATAGGTGGGAGGAAGCCATTCCTCATCCCAATGCTTGACGAAATAATTGAAGCGCCTGTCGACTTTTTTTATCTTCTTGTCTATCTGCTCTGCTATCTCATCGGTCAGTGGCACTCCATAGCCATCGGTTCCTCCTGGATGATACCACTCCACGTCTATACCAAAGCCCTTTACGCACTTATGATTCTTGTAGTGGCTCATCACCGCACCGGCGAGCTCTACGATATCCGCATCCCCTGGCTCCACCTGCAGCCAAACAGAATACCCCTTCTCGTCAGCCATCTTAAGAAAATCTTCGTTCATATCCATGGGAAAATCCGTGACATACTCGATTTTCTTATCAATTGGGAAATTCAGGACACACTGCTTTTTGGCTCCGTTCCCCTCCACATAGCCTACAATCCATATATAGCTGCCGGAGCTGCCTTCAAAAGAAGACTGCATGTGGGCAGCATACTTGTCCCACTCCTCAACGGTGGGAAAGGGTTCTATACCGTAAGTAGAACATCTGACACCCGCATAGGCGACAGGAACAGTCTTAGGAGGAAGAACCGTCTTACCAGACAAATTAAATACAAGCAAAGTAATAACTCCAAAAATGATTACAAAAGCAGCTGTGCTTATCCAAATGAATTTCCTTTTTTTTATCTTTTTTTCATCTTCCATATCTTTCAAGCTCCTCCTTTATTATTCTTAAGCTTTCAGGAGATTTCTCTATATCACTCCATTGATAGAAGGAAAGTCCTCCTGTGGAAAAAGCCAGGGCTGTCCTCATAGCCTCCCTGAACTCCTCCCTTGAAAGTAGCTCCTTTCTGTAAAGCTCCTTTACCTGAACTGAAGGGATCACAGGAATGCTGTCTTTAATATAAGCACGATGGTTCTGTAAAACTTCTCCAATGTAAGAAGGGGCTTGGTGAATCATATGATGGTAGGTCATGGGAGCAAGAAAATCCACAATCTCACTCAGGGCACGCAAGTCCTGACCAAGGACAGTTTCAAGTGCGCCACCGGAACCGCCATCAAACATATCAGTCTTCCAGGGCACAATATGAACTCCCGTCCTTAGAGAGGCCTTTACTGATTTCGCAGCCGCCACACAATTACTTACAGCCTGAGTAACGACTTTCATACGCCACTCTGCTTCTGAAGTATGGGCTTCCATAGCTTTTCTACAACGCAAGCAATAACAGGTTTTCTTCAGGGCAGAAGAGGGCGTATCAGGAAGAACCATCTCCCAGAACAGAAAAAACCTCGCAAAATCAAAGGTAAGATAATCGACGTCTAAAGACGCGTCTTTTTTTATGCGCTCATACACTGAAGAAAGATATTTTTCATCCGTAGGGCACACAAAACGCACCCAATCGTCAACGGCGGCTGTACCGTCGCGGAACAAAGCTTTGTCGTATGTCGCACCATGGGAAATCTCTGCCTCTGAGGGAGCCAGGAAAACAGGCTCTACAAGGCTGACCTTCATTCCAGCCTCGTGGATTTTCCCAAGGAAGGTCATGTCAGCCAAGCATTCCCGACCTGTCATAATTGTGTCAAAGCCTATATCTGTCCATGTTCTCACAGTAGCTTCTATATCCTTGGGGACAGAATAAATCTTTACAGCGAACATTATCCCTTAACTCCTGAAACAACAGTTCCTTGAATAAAATATCTCTGGAAGAAGAAGAAAAGAAGGACAGGAGGAACCAACATAACCATGGTGGCAGCTCCCTTTATTCCGCTGTTATTGAAATAGAGGGCATCAAAGGACTGAAGCCCAAGGGATACTGTAAATAATTCCCTGCTCTGTATATAAATAAGCGAATAAAAGTACTCATTCCACCAGTAAACCGCAGAGTTAAGGGTAATGGTTATGAGGACGGCCGTACACTGAGGAATTATTACATAAAGAAGATTACGGAAGGGACCACATCCGTCCATTTTCGCTGCTTCATCAAGCTCAATGGGCAGTCCCATCATGAACTGGCGGATAAGGAAGACGTTCCAGGCACTGGCAGCAAAGAAGGATGCCACCGTAAGAGGAAGATAGGTATCATACCAACCCAGCCATTTATATATAAGGAAACTAGGAATAAGCGAGACCTGAGCGGGAAGCATCATAGTAGCAAGAAGTACCATGAAAAGAATGTTCCGCCCTTTGAAAGCGAAACGGGCAAAACCGTAGGCAACAAGAGTAGACGAAAGGACAGCGCCGAATGTGGATATAACGAGAATCAGCAGAGTGTTTCCGATATATCGGGCAAAATCGGCTTTCTGGAGGGCTTCCGGAAAGTTGGACCAGTTGAACTTTACTGTACGGACTCTCTGATCAGGCGTCGCGGGAGCCGCAAGATAAGTCTCCGAAGGATTATTAGGATCAGCGTATACCCACTGCTTATCCTGTTTTCCTGTATGAGCAAGCTGCATTTCCTTGCCATCAATTTCTATATGAAAAAGGTCGCACTCCTGTCCGTTTATTTCCACCTTCTTTCCTTCGATAGGAACAAGGGATGCTGGCATTGTCTTTATAACTTTTTTTGATGACAGAGAAGAGCATGCCATAGAAAGGACCGGATAAACAATTCCTATTCCGAATATTATCAAAAGGATAGTTACAATTACCTTTCCTCGTGTTTCAATCGCTTGTTTTGTCTGATTCATTTTTTTACTTCTCCTTCATAGAATACCCACAGCTCTGAACTCTTGAATACCACAAGTGTGAGCAGAAGTACGATTACGAACAGTACCCAGGCAAGAGCCGACGCATAGCCCATGGACTGATACTTAAAGGCGTTGTTGTAAAGGTAAAGGTTGTAGAACATCGTTGATTCCGCCGGACCACCTTTTGTAAGAATCATAGGTTCCGCGAAAATCTGGAAGGCACCAATGATTCCCATGATAAGCTGGAAGAAAAGAATCGGCGTCATCTGTGGAATCGTTATATGAATCATCTTCTTGAACTTACCGCAGCCATCAAGCTCTGCGGCTTCGTAGAGAGACGAGGGTATAGACTGAAGGCCGGACAAGTAAATAATCATTCCGCCGCCGCAACCCCATACCGTAAGGAAAAGAAAGCAGTAAAGAGTATATTTCGGGTCGTTTAGCCAAAGAGGCCCTTTCAACCCTACACTTCTCAAAAGATAATTGATAATACCATATTGATCATCGAAAAGTCCTCGCCAAAGCATGGCGACAACGACACCAGATATCATAGCAGGCAGATAGAAAAGGGTCCGCCAGAAATTCATGAGCCTTATCTTAGTATTCAAAAGACAAGCTAGGAAAAAGCCAGCAATAATACTAAGTGGTATCGACATAAAGGCAAATTTGAAAGTTATTCCAAGACTGTTCAGAACCTTAGGATCCTTGAAAAGCTTGGCATAATTCCCAAGACCGACCCAAACAGGGCTGCTCCTTCCGTTGTATTCAGTGAATGACAGGAAGAGAGACGCAAGCATCGGTCCCAGTGTGAAACATAAAAAACCTATAATCCAAGGTGTTATAAAAAGCCATCCCCAACGGGCATATTTGACAGACTGGGGGACTATTTTCTTTCCCAAAGCCATACAGCCTCCTAAAAAACATCAATTTGATGAAATAACAGTTTCTCTTTTTACATAATTCCTTGGTAGTACTATCGCCGACACTCCCTACAAGCACAGCTAGTACTGTTCAGTTCGGGCAACACGGATGTTGCCCGAACGACGGGCCTTGTCGGCTACGTACCGCAAGGGCACTGATATTCTAAAAGCATTCAGAATATCAGCTTATTTTATGCTTGCTATTTTTTATTCTTATTTATTTTTTGATGCCCAATATTCATCCAAGTAACCCTGAACTTCAGTGTTCAGATCCTCAGCGAGCTGATCAGTTGTTTCATAAAGTCCTGAAATAACATTGTTCATAGCATTCTCCATGGCGTCCCAAACTTTTGTATAATTAGGAACCCAGGACTCGTTGTTAGGATTGTCAGCGTATTTTCCGGCCTCAAGGAAGACTTCCCAATTGATGTCAGGGCGCGGATACTGGTTCCAAAGATACTCACCATCCTCGCCTTTTACACCGTTCTTCTGCTCTTCAATCCACTTGTCCTGGAACTGTTTCATAGCAGGAATACCGCCGTAGTTTTTGTTGAGCTTATAGTAGATTTCTGGTGAGAAAAGCCATTTATATACTTCCCAAGCTTGATCATGATGCTTTCCGCTCTTACACATAACGAAGGTGTCTTCGTTTGTTGCAGAAACAACATGACCGTTCAAAGAAGGAATAGCAGCAACGTTCCAGTTGAAGTTTGCATCCCATCCTTCATAAGCGTAGCTCATCCATGAGAAAATTTCCCACATAGCACACTTGTTCGAACCAAGAGGATCGTTATCACCGAACAGTGATGTTCCCATATTTGAGGTGGTTACAGGGCGTATACAGTGCTTGTAGATCATGTTCTCAAGCTCTTTGAAACCGGCTTTCCATTCTTTAGTGTTCATTTTTGCAGTCTTAAAGTCATCGGACATACCAAGAGCTACAGATTTTCCGTTATCGTCAAAGAATTTTCCAATAAAGGCGCGCCAAGGTGCCCAGTCTGTTCCGTCGTAACCATACTGAGCAACACTATACATATCAAAGCCAGCATCATTCGGGGTAAGACCGTTCTGATCAAAGGTCATACGGCGAGCCTGATCATAAAGCTTCTCGTATGTCCAATCAGCCTTTCCCCACTCTGTAGGTGGATATTCGATTCCAGCCCGGTCAAAGATATCTGCGTTATAATACAGAACTGAAGGATAGAATCCGATAGGAAGACCTACAAGCTTTGCCTCGCCGTTTATATTGTAACGGTTACTATCGATGAGGGCTTCATCATAAACAGAAAGATCAACATTATCCTTCTTAATGTACTGCTCAATATCCATCCATTCATCTATGAACTGTGAAACACCCATAATTCCAACCGGACCTACGATATCCGGAGCCATGTCACCAGCTATAAGAGTTGTGAATTTTGTCGTGGCATCAGCATATTGCACTGTAAGGAATTCAAGCTCTATTCCCTTTTCTTTACCAACTGTATCATTGAAGAGTTTCTGAATCTCTTCGTGAACAGCAATCTGAGATGGGTCAGTTCCTGTACCCATTCCAACCATCACCTGGACTTTAACATTCGCACTTTTCTTTCCATCCTTACTGCAGGCAACAAATGACAGCATCACACCAAGGGCCAGAACGAGCAATGCACTTTTACGTAAAAGTTCTTTCATATATTCCTCCTTTTTTTCAGGGCAGACAAATAAACTTCTCCTTTTATTAATTTGCCAAACCCAATAAAGCTATAATAATTTATTCCTTTGATTACATACAGTTGAAAGCATCAAAAGCTTTTTGTATAAAAAAAAGCTTCCTTACATTCAGGCTTTTTTTTCACTTTCACGTTTTTATCCTGTATCCAAAAAAAAGATTTGTCAAGAAAAATATTTTTACGTGAAAGTTCAACAAGAAGTATCAAAACGCAAAATATCACACTCTATGCTACTCTATGCGTAATACTCCAAAGGAAAAGTTTTAAAAATTTACTTGACGACAGAAAATAATCAATGTAATAATTTTCACGTAAAAGTTAATGATTTTTTTTGGAGATTTTTATGAAAAGACAGAATAATGGAAATTTTTCTTTTTTAGCTGATGATAGGGTTCATCTTGAAGAATCCACAGGGAATATCACTAGAGAGCCATGGCTTATGCTTCTGGCAAGAAGAAATCGTCCTCTTACAGATACTCTTTGCTGGGGAATAACTAATAACGGATCTGATTTTGCCCGTATAGGAACCCAGGAAGGAGACCTTATTAACGGTTTCGTCCATGAGGATCCTTACAAGACGAGACTTCTGGGCTCTTATATATATTTCAAGGATGAAGACGGAACAATTTTCACTAACAAATGGTACCCTCTTCTGAACAAAGAACAGAAGCTTGAGACAGACTTCCAGTTCGGATCCGTAAAAAGCACTACATCTTTCGACAATATAAAGGTAGTTACAGAAGCCTTCATCCCTGAGGAATACGATTCCCTTATACAGCTGGTAACCGTGACAAACGAAAGCGATAAAGAAAAGAAGCTTGACGTATATTCAGTATCCCCTGTTAACCTGGGAGATGCAAGAGCCCTGCAATTCTCAGGCTTCAACAGCATGATGATGGCAGGCGGTTTCTATGACAAGGATCTGGATGCCCTGGTTTGGAGAAATGACTACGGAATTCCCTTCGATAGCGATGAAGATACCATAAAGGGACTTTTCGGCAAGGTTCTGATCCACACGATATCAGAAAAGAGCCTTTCATATAGCATGAAATACGAGGATTTTGTGGGGCATTACACAAACACCATGGCGAACCCCGCCGGTCTCAAGCTTGATAAGCTTCCCTGCAGGAATGCGGAGGATATGACCAGCGCACTTTCCGTTCTTCACTTCAAGCTTACCTTAAAAGCAAAGGAAAGCAAGCAGTTTGTAGTCTCTGAATCAGCTGTAAGTACAGAAAAATATTACAAGAATAAAGCTGTGATAAAAGAATTATGCAGCAAGCTTAAAGAGCCTGAAAAAATCGAAGTCCTCCTGGAAAAAGTCAAGGCTTCATGGTGCAAGGAATTTGATCTTTTGAAGCTACAAGTACCTGGGGAGGAGCTTTTCTCCCATTCCTTCCGCTGGCTCCAATACCAATGTGCCATGGTCATGGCTCTGAACCGGATGAAATCACGCTTTCACTCTGGCTTTGAATACGGCTTTGGCTTCAGAGACATACTCCAGGATATACTGGCCCTGCTCCCCTATGACACAGACAGGGTACGAGAATCTCTTCTCTATATCGCCAAACAAATGTTCTCAAAGGGCTCCGCTTATCATAACTTTTACGTCTCTGCTCCGGGAACAACAGATTTCAACGCCTGTGACGACCCCATATGGTTCATTTTTGCCGTCTGCGAATACATAAAAGAAAGCGGAGATTTCGCCTTTCTGGATGCATTGGTTAAGTATGCGGATGAAAAGGAAGGCATGACTGCAAAAGAAGGAAGCATATTTGAGCATTGTAAGGTGGCTCTCAGTTATGTCTGGGACAATTCTGAAAATGGACTTCCCATAATGCATGATGCGGACTGGAATGACGATTTGAGCGGGTATCCTGACCATCTATCCGTAATGGCTGCAGAGATGCTTTATAAGGCATACACTGATTTTGCTGAGCTATGCGAAAGCTTTGAGGATATGGAGAAAAAAAATATTGCAAAGCACTGTCTGGTAAAAGCCTCCCTTATAAAGGAAACCGTGGACAAGAACTGTATAGACTCAAAGGGAGCTTATATAAGGCTTCTAGGACCGGGCTGCGACAAGAAAAAAGCAGTAGGCTCCTCCGACACTGACAAGCTTTTGTTCCTTGAGACCACGGCTTGGGCAGGTTATTCAGGTATAGCCAATGAAAAGCAATTCATGACCTCCGCGTCAATTGTTAAAGATAAGCTTGCTGCAAAAGGAGGTTTATGCCTTTGTACCCCTTCAAGGACCCTCGCCGAGGGCAAGCTTCCTGAGGACTGGACTGCTTACAAGAGGAACGCTCCTGGCAAAAAAGAAAACGGAAGCTTTTTCCGTCATGTGGAATCCTGGTACATTGCATCTCTCTGTCGCTATGGAAAAGGAAAAGAGGCTTGGAAGCTTTTCTATGAGACTCTTCCGGCCGTATGCAGTCAAGAGGATCCCTACGGCTATGCGGCAGAACGCTTTGTTTATCCAGAATATGTGGCAGGTCCTGCCAGCGTAGAATACATGAGGGCAGGACATACCTGGCTCACAGGCACAGCCCCCACCAGACTCCGTGTGGTATGCGAGAACATTTTTGGCTTAAGAGCTTCATACGAAGGACTTATAGTCGATCCCTGCGTACCTTCTGACTGGAAAAAATTCAGCGCCAGCAGGAAATTCAGGAATACGATCTTCTATTTCAATTACGAAAATATTTCTGGCCTTGAGAAAGGCGTTAAGGCTTTGTTTGTGGACGGAAAAGAATGTAAGGCTAATATCATCCCATTAAGCTTCTGCGACGGGAAAAAACATGAAGTAAAGGTTGTCATGGGGTAAATTGTAAAGGAGATTTTATGATAAGGCTTATTGATAAAGGATTTTCCAGTAAGAAGACAGCCCCAAAAAACAAAAAGCCTCTGGAAGCTTTCCTGAAATGCAGGGCTTTTCAGGATTACCCTTTTCCGGCTCTGGTAGACACTGAAAAAGCACTTGCCCTGCTTTCTCCTGACGCTAACGAGGAAGAATGTGAAAAGGTCTTGATGCTTTCCAGGTTCTCTTTCATGGGTACTGATGGAATGAGGGGCAAGGTCTTTGCTGAAGACACCAATGGTTTAGATTCCCTCCGCTTGTTCACAGAAGAGAATATCCTTTCTGGGAAGATCATATCGCTTGCGGTCAAAGCCTTTGTCAGAATGCTGGAAAGGAATGGAATCACAAAAGCAGGAGACAGCTTCTGTACGGGTAACGACGGCAGGGATGCAGCTTTCTTATGGAAGCTTTCCTCCTGTATGAACGAAAGCTTTTTGGACTGCGGCATGAAGGTGGATGACATAGGAGTCACCCCTACCCCCTATGTTCCTCTCTATATGCTTGAAAAGGCACTCCGGGGTGGAGCCATGCTTACGGCAAGCCACAATCCCTCAAACCAAAACGGTATAAAGTTCTTCCTTGACGGAAAAAAACTTTTGAACGAAGGTCCCCTGGGAGCCTATGCTCTTTCAGCCTATATGTATGAGCTTGCAATGGAGGAGGAAGTAAATCGCGGGCATTCTTCCACCGGGCCAGACCTTACCGGGAAGCTCCGCAAAATAGATTACAGCGAAAGACGAAAATCCTTCCTTAATGACTTTCTGCCATCAAATTTCGCATCGGAACTAAGTAAATCTACGCTTTTCATAGATGCTGCCAACGGGGCCTGGACAGAAACGGTATCATCGTTTTTTAAAGAGAACGGCCTTCCTTTCATACTTACGAGCGCAGCTCCCACAGGCTTCAACATTAACGCAGGTTGTGGAGTGGCAGAGCTAGAAGGTCACGACTCCTACACGAAAGACGTAATTCCCTACTCGCCTGACATTGTGAAAGCCGTATACAAGAAAGGCTCCGCATCACAAGGAAATGCGGGCGCACCTGTTTTCGGTATCGCACTTGATGGTGACGGAGACAGAGGCTTTGTTCTGGGTTATGAGCAAGAGACAGACTCCGTAAAAGTCTACGACGGCGACGAGGAAGCTTTTTTAATCGCGACTATCATGAAGGCTGCCGAAATGAGCCCACAAACCGCCACCCCAAGCAAAAAAGCAGTCTGCACCGTGGAGTCGGACGTCATGGCTCCTGTATGGATGAAAGAAAAGCTGGGGTTGGAATGTGACCTTGTTGATGTGGGTGACAAATGGATATGCAACTATCCGGAGGACAAGCTTTCTATAGGCTTTGAATCCTCAGGACACGTAATAATTCCCTGCCAGGTACAAACTCCATCCGGCAAAAAGCTCCTTCTGACTGGCAACGGTATGTTTACGGCTCTGACCACCATCCTTGCTTTGCTGAAGGGAGAGAAAAGCTTCGAGAGAGGCTTCTCAAAAACTTATTACACTTACTATGTGAATAAAAACCTTTTTTATCCAGACAGCCTCATATGGAATAAGGACATAGAAATTATGGAGGAGGGTCTCAAAGAGCTGGGAAAAGAGAGAAAAAAGCTTCCCGGGCTTGAAGTAAAAAGAAGGATCTTCAAGGATCCTGACCTTCTTGCCTATTCACTTTATCAGGGCGGTATGCAAATAGCTCTGCTTTTCAGCCGTAATTCTGGAACTGAAGACAAGAATGCAGTTTATTTGAAATGCAGGCCGGACTTAAAAAGCATGCTGCTCCCCATAGCCCGCTCTGTTTGCGAAAACCATAGGAAGTCCATGAGAAATAAAAACTCTCCTGAAGCTAAATATATGGAAAAGGCGAAAAAGCTTTTTGCTGAAAAAGGCTCCTTTGAGGCAAAAGAACTCACACAGGATCTTCCCCTTGCCACCGCTGTTCTCCATGCCCTTGAAAGGGAAGGCAAAGTCCTAAAGGAAAAAAACAGATACAGGGCTATAGAAAGTTTTTGACAGCAGAAGCCATTCTTGCCACAGTCTCCTGAATTGATTCCCTGCTTATACCAGAATAATTAATAACAAAAAGAGCCTTGTCATCGTCAGGGCTTTTTTTGGCCTGGTAATATTCAGAAAGGAGGGGGATGTCAAGGCCATTCTCAAAAAAGCCTTCCTGCAGGGTCTTCCCAGATACTGGCAGCTTGAAGTCCAGTAAAAAGTGAAGACCGGCATTCTCTTCCCTAATGGAACATTTTTCAGCGAAAGCACTGGAATTAATAGCCTGGACAAGGCTGTTCCTTAGGTTTCTGTAGTAGTTTTTCATACGGATTATATGCTTTTCATAAGCACCAGAAGACATAAAACGACTCAGGGCATACTGTTCAAAGACAGATACAGGACAAGACATAAAACTAGCCCTGCTTCTGAAAAGCTCGATGAGAGAAGGAGGAAGGACCATATAGCTTATACGGTATGAAGGAGAAAGGGTCTTAGAAAAAGTGTTGGTATACAAAACATGCCCGGCTCCTTTTTGCCCTTCCTTACAGGAAGAGCCGAATAGGGTCTCCAAGGGCTGTCCGGTGAAACGGAATTCGCTGTCATAATCATCCTCGATAATAAAGCGGTCTTCCCTTTCAGAAGCCCAGGTCAGAAGCTCCTCCCTCCTGCTTAGACTCATGACAGTTCCAGTAGGGAAATGATGGGATGGAGAGACATGAACGACCGAGCCTCCCAGCTGTCTGACTTGGTTAACCTTTATTCCATCCCCATCCACATCGATGGGAAGGCATTTTGCCCCGTTCATTTTAAAAACCGAGGAGATTTTTCTGTAACCCGGATTTTCCACGCAATACACAGCATTTCGACCGAAAAGCGATACAGAAATAAAAGAGATGTATTCACTTCCGGCACCTATGACTATCTGAGAGGGAGAAATATCTATATCACGGAAGCAGCTCAAGTAACGGGCGATTTCCTCTCTCAGCTCAAAAACTCCCTCCGGTGGCGGACTTTTCAGAAGGGATTCATGAGGAGCCTTCAGTACATCTCGCATACAGGAGTTCCAGACGCTGAAAGGAAATTTCTGGTAGTTGACGGAGTTTGTACGTAAATCGGCGAAGACTTTTTTCCTTTCAAGCCCCTTTTCCTTTGCCGGACTAAAGTCAGACTGGAGTCCAGCAGACTCCTGTAGAAGAGACTTCCTCTGCGAAGCCTCAGGAACATCGATATAATCAGCTGTGGCAAAGAAGCCTTTTTTCTCCACGGAATACATATAGCCCTCTGAAATAAGCCGGGCATAGGCATTAGCCACAGTTATTACGCTTACTCCCAAATGGGAGGCAAGACTCCTTTTTGACGGAAGCTTTTCGTTTTTCTTTATTTTATCACCAGTAATAAGCTCTTTTATGGTTTTATATAGATATTCGCATAGGCTCATATTGCCCCGCAGCTGGAAATCGCAGGTTATCATATAGACTTTCCCTCCTTTGTTTCTAGTTTCTTTGAGGTCAGCCGCTGAAACTGCCAGAAGCTCGAATCTGGTTATATCATATCTTATGAAAAATGGATATAGGCATAAGACCAGATTTTGCGTATTTTTTGATTGTACAGGATGCCCTGACCCGGCGAAATCGAACATAAAAGCGCGGCATTCCAAACACAATATAACTCTGTAAGAGGTTCAATTATGGATAAAAGACTTTTAACAATTCAGGATATTTCCTGTGTAGGACAGTGCTCCCTCACTGTGGCACTTCCTGTCATCTCTGCCTGCGGAATAGAGACCGCAGTACTTCCCAGCTCTGTCCTTTCCACCCATACGGCAGGCTTTACAGGCTATACTTTTCGTGATCTGACATCCGACATGGATTCAATTCTTGCCCACTGGAAAAAAGAGAAAATCACATTCGACGCTTTTTATACTGGTTATGTATCAGAAGACCAGATTCCTATAATCCTCCGCATTATGGAGGAGACAGCCCGTAAGGGTGCTTTACGTATCGTTGACCCAGTAATGGCGGATAACGGAAAGCTATACCCAGGCTTCAAGGACTCCTTTCCATCAAAGATGGCAGAGCTCTGCAAGGGTGCCGACGTTATAATGCCTAATCTTACTGAAGCAGCCTTCCTGCTTGGTCAGGAATATGTGGGCTCAGGCTACACAAAAGATTTTATTGAAGATATGCTCAAAAAGCTCTATAACCTTGGGGCAAAGAATGTTGTTCTTACAGGTGTAAGCTTCAAGGAGGACGAGCTTGGATGTGCCTGCTATGACGGAAAGACTGTCACCTACTACTTCAACAAAAAAATTGATGTGGCCATGCACGGGACAGGAGATGTTTACGCCTCCTCCTTCGCAGGTGCCCTTTGCCGTGGGAAGACAATACCGGAAGCTGCCGCCCTTGCAGCAGATTTCGTAGTTGAGAGCATCAAGGCGACAATGGGAGACAAGGACCACTGGTACGGTGTAAAGTTCGAGAAAGCTCTGCCCTACCTGATGGAAAGACTTAAGTAATTTTTCTTTTCTTTGCCCGGTATCTCAGCCGGGCAAGAAAAAGAAAACAATTGGTAAAAAAAATATCAATTATTTTTCTTTATGCTATTGTACATAAAAGAAATATGGTGTACTCTCATTCTCACGTTTTAATAAAAAAAATAACTGCCGTTGACAGCTTGTATTTCCCTTTGGCAGCATTAGACTGCTGCCCCGTAATGGAGAACGTAGATGGTTCAGAATAATGCATCTGAATGCACCAATCAGTATTACATTACCAGACAGGAATCCACTGAATCCAACGCACGCAGCTATCCCCGCAAATTCCCATTTGCACTGGCAAAAGCCAAGGGATCCTGGGTTGAGGATGTCGAAGGAAACAAGTATCTGGATTTTTTGTGCGGAGCAGGCACTCTTGCACTTGGTCACAATGATCCTGAAGTAAATCAGGCCATGGTTGAAATGCTTACAAGCGATGTACCGCTTCACACACTGGATTTAACGACTCCGGTAAAGGATGCTTTCGTACACACGCTTCTCTCACTCCTACCGGATGAACTGAAAAATAACGCGAAAATTCAATTCTGCAGCCCATCCGGCACAGACGCCACAGACGCAGCTCTTAAGCTTTGCAAGACGGCAACAGGCCGTTCTTCTGTAATAGCTTTCCAAGGTGGTTATCATGGAATGGGACATGGAGCTTTAGCTTGTACAGGAAATCTTAACGCCAAGACAAAGGTGGCAGGCTTAATGCCTGACGTCCACTTTTTTCCATTTCCCTATTCCTACCGTTGTCCCTTCGGAATCGGGGGTGAAGCCGGAATCGATGCAGCCTGCGCCTTTTTCGAGAGGACTCTAAAAGATCCTGAATGTGGAATAACAAAGCCTGCAGCAGTCATAATAGAACCAATACAGGGTGAAGGCGGTGTAATACCAGCTCCTGTCAAGTTCCTGCAGACAATACGCAGGGTAACGGAAGAACTGGACATTCCTATGATTGTGGATGAGATTCAGTGCGGAATAGGACGCTCCGGTAAATTCTTCGCCTTCGAATACGCAGGCATAGTCCCGGACGTAATCCTCGCATCAAAAGCAATCGGTGGCTCACAGCCTCTTTCTGTAGTCATATACAACAAAAAGCTGGACAAGTGGACCGCAGGGGCCCACGCCGGGACCTTCCGTGGTAACCAGCTTGCCATGAGAGCCGGAACCGTCGTCATGAACCGGGTATCAAAGCCGGAATTCCTTGCCGACGTAGCAGCTAAAGGTGAGATTATCAAAAATCGCCTTCTTTCACTTAAAGACAAGGTTTCTATAATAGGCGAAGTACGAGGGAAAGGCCTTATGGTCGGTACTGAGTTCATAGATTCCAAGGCTGCACCTGATTCACTGGGCTCACGTCCAGCCTGTGGTGATATAGCCGCAAAGGTTCAGAAGCTTTGCTTCGAGAACGGTCTTGTGGTGGAGAAAGGCGGAAGGAATGGAGCCGTCATGCGTTGTCTCTGCGCTCTCAATATAAGCCGTGAGGATATCGACAAGGCTATGGACATCTTTGAGAAGTGCGTTTTTGAAGTTGATAAGATGTATAAATAAGCATACAGCTTTTTGAAAAAAAAGGTCAGTTTTGACTGTCTACGGACTTCAGGACTGGCCTTTTTTTATGGCAGGCTAAAAAGCCTGCCCTTTATAGTCTTTATACGTTGTCTCTTGATTTATTTCCCAGCCGGCAGATTTCTGGCTCGCTCCAAGGCCTCTGTTATATTTCCAAAGATATTATCACGACCTATTTTGTCTGCAAGCCCTGTCTTCTCACACAGCATATAGGGCTGGGTATGTATACCGGACAGAATTATTGTTATTCCCTTCCTGTCACAGGCAGCCTTACACTGCTCAAGAGCCCTCAGACCTCCAGCATCTATGTAGATAGTATTGCGCATTCTGAAGATAATAGCCTTGCAGCCTGTATCAGCCCTCTCAGTGGCAAGCTCGAACTTTCTTACTGTGCCAAAGAAGAGCGGGCCGTCTATCTCGTAAACAAGCACGCCTTCCGGAATATCAAGAGTCTCTTCCTTGCCATCGGCTTGGATGCCTCCCACAAGGGTTTCCCTCTTGTTCTGAACCTCAGACACATCGATCATCTTCTTGATGAAGAAGAAGGCCGCAAAGCCAAGACCAACCTCTATGGCGACTGTAAGATCAATGAACACAGTGATAAGGAAGGTCACCACAAGCACACAGATATCCGACTTCTGCCCCTTCAAAAGAGCCTTTACCGATGGTAAGCCCGCCATGTTCCAAGCTACACTGATGAGGACTGCCGCCAAGGATGCAAGCGGAATATAGACAGCGAATCTGCCCAGGACCACCAGGATAAGGAAAAGGACCACAGCATGGATAACTCCAGCGATAGGCGTCTTTCCTCCGTTCTTGATGTTGGTGGCAGTACGGGCGATTGCTCCCGTGGCAGGAATACCACCGAAAAGAGGGCTTGCCATATTGGCTATACCCTGGGCTATCAGTTCCGTGTTGGAATCATGCTTGCTTCCGGTCATACCGTCAGCTACCACTGCACTAAGCAAGGATTCTACGGCAGCAAGGACTGCTATTGATACGGAGGATGGAAAAAGCTTAATCACTGTATCCATGCTGAATTCCGGCAGGGAAGGAGCTGGAAGAGAAGATGGGATACTACCGAAGCGACTGCCGATAGTGGCCGTCTGCCAGCCCAAGCTATTCTTTATGATTATATCAGCTACAGTCGCAAGAATGATAACCACAAGGGAGCCTGGAATGCGCTTGGTGATTTTTGGCCAAAGGAAAATGACAGTAAGGCATACAGCCGCCATCCCGAAGGAATACCAGTTGATTGTGGATATACTCTTGGCATAGACGATGATCTTCCCAAGGAAGTCGCCCGGCATTTTATCATAGGCAGTACCGAATATTACTATCGGTGTGGAGAAATCCGGAGTAAGGCCGAAGAAATCTCCTATCTGACCTGCGGCTATAGTCACAGCGATACCAGCTGTGAAGCCTGTGACTATTGTATAGGGGATGAATTTAACAAGTCCACCCATCTTGAAGACTCCTAGGAGAATAAGAAGGATACCAGCCATAATAGTCGCTATGGCAAGCCCGGAATAGCCATACTGCTGGACAATACCGTAAACGATGACAGCGAAGGCTCCTGTTGGGCCTCCTATCTGAACACGGCTGCCCCCGAAAACGGAGATACAGAAGCCGGCTATTACGGCAGTGAAAAGACCACGCTCCGGGCTTACACCGCTGGCTATGGCAAAAGCAATGGCCAGTGGAAGGGCGACTATACCAACTATGACACCTGCAACTAAATCACTTAAAAAGGTTTTTAAGGAATATTTCTTAATACAATTCAAAATCTCAGGTTTGAACATAAAGAACCTCTTTTACTGTTCGATATTACACATTATATCAAAATTGCAGATATAATGATATAATTTTCAAAAATATGCAAGAAAACCGCAGTGTTTTCAGGATAAAAATCAGATTCAAGGAAGACCTGGACAGCACATGACCATCATGCGATGACAAAAGAAGATCTTTCCGTTATACTTCGCCTATGGAAAATATCTTTCTTACTTGGCAAGACAACATAAAAGAAGAATACCGCAGAATGATGGCAGAAACAGCTTCAGCAATTACAGCCGCATTCACCGATGACAGAGCCTATGCAGGCCCTACCCCCCAGGAACTGAAGGAAATCATTCATGTGGAGGATATTCTGCCTGAGAAGGGAGAAGGCTGGGAAAAGGTTCTGTCCAGATTAAAAAAGCAGATCCTGCCTAACTTCTTAAGAACGCCATCCACAGACTATATGGCTCATCTTCACAGCGCCGCCACAATTGAAACAATAGCCTCAGAGCTTATAATATCCACCTTCAACCAGTCCATGGACAGCTGGGATCAGGCTCCGGTAGCCACAGAAATAGAAGTCGAGGTGATAAAAAAGCTCTGTGCCATATATGGATACAATGCTAAGGCAGACGGAGTCTTCACCTCAGGCGGTTCCCAATCCAACCAGACCGCCCTTATTCTTGCCCGGGACTGCTTCATAAACGAAAAGCTCAACTACGACGTTAAAAAATACGGACTTCCTGCTGATTTCAGGAAGCTCCGCATGTATACAAGCGAAATAAGTCACTTCTCCATGGAAAAGTCCGCCCACGTCATGGGCATGGGCTACGAGTCCGTGGTTAAAGTCCCAGTGGACCACAGGCAGAGAATGGACGTAAATGCCCTTCAAAGCCTGATAGAGTCAGATATAAAAGCCGGCAACATTCCTTACTGCGTCGTCGCAACAATAGGCACCACCGATTTCGGCAGCATAGACCCTGTCAAGGAAATAAGCGGAATCTGCACAAAATACGGAATGTGGCTGCATGCTGATGCGGCCTATGGAAGCGGAGTCATACTCTCCAAGAAATATGTGGACAGAATCGCAGGACTTTCTGAATGTGACTCCATAACCGTAGATTTCCACAAGATGTTCATGATGCCCATAAGCTGCAGCGCAGTTCTTATAAAAGACGGACGGAACTTCGATGCTCTGACTATACATGCGGATTATCTTAACAGGGAAGAGGACGAGGAAGCCGGCTACACAAACCTGGTGGACAAATCCCTTCAGACCACAAGGCGTTTCGATGCCCTCAAAGTTTGGGTCTCCTTCCAGACCCGGGGACAAGACGGTTGGTCAGACCTTATAACAAAGTGTATGGATAATGCCGCTTATCTTTATGGAAAGCTGAAAGAAGACAAGGATTATGATGTGGTTACAGAGCCGGAGATAAGCTCTGTCGTCTTCCGTCTGTCTCCCTCTTTCTGCGGAAAGCTTGGATCAGAAGGAAAGGCTGGCGAAGCAAACAGCCCAGAAAGATACGATAATCAGGCAGAGACCTGCGATGATGTGAACAAACGTGTACGCCGGGCCCTCATTCATGAGAAGGGAGTGGTTATAGGACAGACTGTCTGCAAGGGAAGCGTCTACCTCAAGTTCACTCTGCTCAACCCCTTACTGTCCTATGACAAGCTTGACCAACTGCTTACACTGATAAAGTCCCTGGCCTGAAAAGCGAATATTACTCTTTTGCTCCGTACTCCTTGTAGTAGGCCTCAATGGCGGCTTTTATAGAGTCATCGATAAGGTTTTTGCCATCAACTTCCTTGTTGTATAAGACCTCCACCACCTCTGACATGGTAACAATCGCTGCCGTGGGGAATCCATAGAGCTCAGAAATCTCAGAAAGAGCTCCCTTCTCTCCCTTCCCCTTCTCCTGTCTGTTCAAAGAAACCATGAGTCCTTTTATCTTAACCTTTGCCTGAGCAAGCAGGATAGGCACCGTCTCTTCCATGGACTTTCCGGAGGTGGTGACATCCTCTATTATGACAACCTTGTCACCATCCTTGACCTGGCTTCCCAGAAGAATTCCTGTCTCACCGTGGTCTTTTGCCTCTTTTCTGTTAGAGCAGTAGCGGATTTCTTTGTTATATAGGTTTTTATAAGCAATTACAGTGGCTACGCTCAAAGGAATGCCCTTATAAGCTGGTCCGAAGAGGACATCAAAGTCATCCCCATATTTGTCGTGAATAGCCTTTGCATAATACTCACCGAGGGAAGAAAGCTGGCTTCCTGTGACATATGCTCCGGCATTCATGAAAAAAGGTGATTGCCGGCCGCTTTTCAGCGTAAAACTTCCGAATTTGAGCACATTGCTCCTTACCATGAAGTTGATAAAATCAATTTTATACTGTTCCATAGCTTGAATAGTAAAAAAAAGGCAGGATCTTGTCCAGACATAAAAAAAGGCTGCTTAATACCTGAAGTACTAAACAACCTTTCAAATGATCGGGCAAGCGGAACTCGAATCCGCGACCCCAAGTCCCCCAGACTTGTACGCTAACCAACTGCGCTATTGCCCGTTATGTCGTTTTTTTCAGCATGAAGTCTATCAAGACTCATTCCTTATCAAATGACTGAACAAAATTACCAAAAAAGGGGGGATTAGTCAAGAGAATTACAGAATAATGGTACTTATCACCTCCGAATCAACAAAAGACTTAACAAGCCTTCTTTTTCTTTCGATACTCAATAATGGAAAGCTTTCTATAAGATGATTGTTTTCATATTTTTTGTTACAAATATATCATGAAAGTGTTTTGTAACAGGTTAATGTCTACTTGAAAAAGTAGTATGAATAGGAGTTAACATGGAAAAGAACATATCAAGGCTTCTCGGAATCACTTTTATCGCTCTGCTTTTAGCCGGTTGTGCTTCTCAACCTGAAGAGGAGAAAGACAGTTCCGCCGGACAAAATATAGTTGAGATAGAACAAAAAACGACACAGATAGTTGAAGCTCCTCCTGTAGAACAAAAAAAAGACGAAACCAGTATACAGAAACTAATCCTCGAAGGAAAAAGCAACGAAGCTCAGGCTCTTTTCCAGGCGAAAATCGATGTGAACAATATAGATGACATGGGGAACACTCCTCTACACGCAGCTGCTCAGGTGAATGATTCTGATCTGGTTCGTTTCCTTATACTGAAAGGCGCTGACACTGAGATAAAAAACAAAGCAGGAGACACACCCCTTCATATAGCGATAAAGAACAGATCTGTTCGCTCTGCAGAGATTCTTGGCTCGGCCAGCAATGTCTTCTCAAAGGATGGAACAGGGAAAACAGCACTTGAGCTGGGGATGGAAGAAGGAACTAGCTTTTTTGATGCCCTGATAACAAAAACCACCGCAGAATTAAAAGATGCCAATGGCAGGGGAATCGTTCATTACTTCGCCTCAACCAAAAACCAGGAAGCAATAGATGATTGCATAAGAAAAGAGCTCCCTCTTTCCCAGGAAGATAACAACGGAGCTACTCCCCTCTCTATTTGTTACGAGAACAACAACGACATAGACAGTATCCGTATGGCAGCCAGCCTTATTCTGGCCGATGCCACACCGATACGAGGTCTTTTCAGTTATTTTGAGGATGCTGTGAAAACAAGGAACCCCTCCATGCGTTTCGATGACGGACAGACACCCCTTCACCTTGCGACAATATTGGGACAGACAGGAGTAGCTCAATATCTCATTGAAAGAGGAGCTTCCACGAAAGCCAAGGACGTGTCCGGCGCGACACCACTTCATGAGGCCGTACGATATGGACGCACTGAAATAGCCCGATACCTACTGGAAGCAGGAGCAGATCCCAACGCCCAGGACAGTCTCGGCAAAACGCCGATGCTTATCATTACCCCCCAGGATTCAAGGGCTGAGCTTTATACCATGCTCTTGAACCACGGAAGCAATCCCAATGCGAAGGATCTTTACGGTGATACACCCCTCCATATAGCTACTATAACAGGTATGACAACCACAATAATAGAAAAGCTCATAAAAGCAGGGGCTGACATAAATGAAAGAAACAAAAAAGGAGTGACACCACTATCCCTTGCCGTGGAGCATAAATGGGCCGAGCATATCTCATATTTCGCCCGTTGCGGAGCGGATATACATGCAGAGGATATGGAAGGAAACACACCTTTGACAAGAGCCTTGGACAGTGGCTTCGAGATTATATCCAAGCTCATAAACTCAAATAACTGCACATCAAGAGATTCCTACGGTAACACTCCCCTCCATATAGCTATACAGAAAAATGCCAACGCTGAGCTTATAAAATATATCATAGACAAAGGCGCCGATGTTAATGCAAGAAACAGATATGGTGATTCACCACTTTACCTTGCTGTGCAGAAAAACTTCAGGGCAGCTGGCGAACAGCTGCTTGCCCACCAGGCGGATGTTTTCGCGACAAACACAGAAAACCTATCTCCTTTGAAGCTTGCACTTACAGCCGGTGGAGAAATTCTTGACTGGATACTGAGTTCTGAGATAATCCTTGCTTCAGACGGTATAGGAAACACTCCCCTTCACTATGCGGCGGAATGGAAGCTTGACTCCTCTGTAGCGGTTCTTCTTGAAAAAGGTGCTAATCCTAATATCCAGAACTCAAACGGCGAGACTCCTCTTTTCTTTTCTGTAAAATCCGACAGTCCCTCTACTATACAACTCCTTCTTGATAAAGGAGCAGACAAAAACATGAGAGACTTCCTTGGCAACACGACCCTTCACGCTTGTGTACGCTGGGATTCCCGGGACGCTGCGAAAAAACTCATTGCTAACGGAGTTTCAATCAACGCCCAGAACATATCCGGAAAAACACCTCTTCATGAAGCCGCTAAAGCGGGTCGTACAGTAATGGTTGAACTTCTTCTTTCCAATGGAGCAGATATCAACGCTACTGACACCACAGGAAAGACAGTTCTTATCGACGCATTACAAAGCGGTAACACAGAGCTTGTCAAAATGCTGATAAACAAAGGTGCTTCCCCTCATATCCAGGAAATGTACGGACGCAACGCCTACCATGAGGCAGCAGAGTCAGGCAGTATAGAGCTTATAAATATAATCCGTAACGCAGGTGGTAATCCTCTCTCAAGGGATTCTTATGGTAAGACACCTTTCTCCTTAGTACTTGATAAGGATGAATCGGTAATAAAGGCTGTATTGGGCTCAGATATGAATCTTTCCGATTCAGACGGAAATACTCCTATACACATTGCTGTAATGAACAGGATAACACCCCAGAAGCTTTCCATGCTTCTTTCCCTTAAGTATCCTGTAAACAGAAGGAACAGCACGGGACAGACACCTCTTTCCATCGCTGTGGAAAGCAATTATCAGGACACAGCACGTATTCTCCTTGAGAACGGTGCGGATCCATTCCTTACAGATAATTCCGGAAATTGTGCGGTATCAATTGCCATAGAAGGCAGACCCGACATACTCAATAGCATAGTGACTACATGCGGAAACGCCAGGGACATGGCAGGAGACGGTATTCTCCATTATGCGGCCAGGACAGCAGACGAAGCCGTAATAAAGAAACTTCTTTCCATGGGTCTTGATCCCAACAACCGCAACATAACAGGCGAAACTGCCCATGATATAGCGATAAGATGGCAACGCCCTGCTGAAATAATAGAACTTCTGAAATAGGAATACTGATGAGGACAGGAAAAATCCTGTCCTCTTGAAGGGAATAAATATAAAAGCTTATTTTCTACGACTGAAAACGTGGTAGTTCATTATATCGAACAAAGGATGATTCCTTTCCATTCGTGTCAGCCATTCAGTGCTGATGCTGTTGGAACCTAAGGAATCATAGACCGTGGAGAAGGCCGAGACACTTTCCTTGAATCTTTCCTCGGCATATTCCGGCATATCTCCGTCATGAAGCATCATAGGCCAGTCACCTGCCATGGCAAGAAGGACTTCCTTAGCGGCAAGGTTCAGAGATCTAGCTTTCAAGCCAGAATCATCAGAAAAACGAACAGAAAGGTCAATCATACGCTCACAAGCCTTACGTACATAACGAATCATCCAGCTGTTGCTGCTGTCCAGCAGACATTCCCCATACCCCGTTCCTAAGGAAGCCCCCGGGAAAGGAGAGATCAGAGGCAGGCTGTATTGATTCTCTATAAGCTCAGAGCATGTGGCCAGCTCAAGATCATTGTTCCAAGAAGCCTTACGAAGGATCTGGTTAAGCCACTCCACTCCCTCATACCAAGAACCGCCGAAGAAAGAACCTTCAAAACTACAGACAAGAGAAACATCCGAACCATCCATAAGAACGGAGGCTTCCTTCAGCTTGTCACTTTTCTCATTGAGGAAAGCTTCTGCATCATGCTCGGCCTGGGCGAAAGCAAGTCCCATATCGTAAACGGAATCCTCATTTGAATAATACTTATATCCAGTCTTGAACCTTGAATTGATATCGCCCAATGTATTCTTAAGGTATTCCTCGTCAGCCTCGAAGCCCTCGTCTTTTTCCTGATTCCTGTATACACCGGCCTTTTTATAGCCTTCGTTTTTCTCATAATCACAAGCGAAAAGAGCAAGGGAATTGTTGCATCTTACAGGAGAGAAAATCCCGGCCTTGGGAAGCGGATTAGCGAACAAAAGGGAATGGGTATCGACTATAGAATAATTAAAACCGTATGGTCTTATTATGCTCTCAAGGTTAGGTACATAACCCATATAAGGTAGCCAGAATCCCTCCGGTACAATTCCGAAAAAGGATTTGTGAATCTGCATCCCGGTCTCAATCTGAGCCTGAACAGCCTCAGGCATATCGACATAATGGGGAAGGAAGCTATAGGTAGCGGCTGTGGCCATGAGTTCTATATTTCCATGATTCACATAATATTTTATTTTAGAAAGTATATCCTGATTCAGAGTCTCCTGAAAATCCTTAAGATTCTGTTTTGCCTTTTCCAAATAATTAACCGCAAGGTCATGACGGGGATCATCGGACTTATATTTTGAGGTCTCAGCCTCTCCCAGGGCAATAATTCTCTCCTGCCATTCTATATACTGCTGCTGGATTACGGGATCAGCCAGCATTGTACAAAGCACAGGGGATATCACCATATTCACCTTGAAAGGGATTCCTTCTGCCTCAAGGTCGGCGAACATATTCAGGATTGGAAGATAGACATCTGATATAGCCGTAAAAAGAACGGAATTTTTAGATACGTTGTCACCGTCTATATGCCTTATATATGGATTATGAAATACAATATTGATTACCAATGATTTTTTTGACATAAAAACCCTTTTACGAAAAAGATTGCCTATGGTTTAAATAATGAGTACGAATCAGGTTAGAGAAACCAGAAAGCTTGATTATCTCAGGAACATCGTTATCCAGTAGCGAGAAACTAAGCTCCGGACATCCTTTCGGCATGGAAATGAGTCCTGTCCTTGCAAGGCAGCGAGGCTCAGCATTTCTGAATTCAGCATATAAATCTATTCTGACAGCTCTTTCATGAGGAGGAAGAAGAACATATTGTTCTTTACTTGAAGAACTGATGTTTATATCAAATGTCTCCTGAACTTTCTCATCATCCCCGAAAAAAAGAACCTTGAGCACGAAAGAAATAAAAGACGGCGTATGAAGCATCTTCTCTTTCTCAGACTCCTTGAAATCCCAATATACATAACACCATACGGGATTCTGCATAACCGCAGTTATAGTCGTCTCATTGTATGACTCAGGAAGATCGATTCCTGTAGGAATCTCTCCATCACCATGCATAGTATCTTTTTTCTCTTCATTGAGTTCTTCCGTAGCCTCAAGAAGCTCTCCGATAATAAAACGCCTGTTCAAACTCTCAGGAATATCTATTCCATATTCATCAGCAAGAGAAATAAGCTCCGGAGTAGAAAGCTTCTCAAGGTATGAACGGGTTACATTTACTGTATCCATAAGCACGGACATGATGTACAGAAAAGCCTTTTATGTCAAGGGCAAAGACTTGGAAATCCTTTTAAGAAGTTTCAAAGGAGGTCCATTTTGGGAAAAATCACCGGCTTTCAGCCGGAAAATGTTCCGGTAAATTTATCGTAAAGACTTTTTCTTTACCAGCTTCTGGAATTGTCAAGGATACGGAAGCCAGCAGAAGTCTTTTTATTCCACAGGTCTTTTTCAGGATTTTATTGAGCCTGAAATCCCCGTGCTTATCATCTCCCGCTATAAAACATCTTTTCCCGGCAAGATGGATACGAATCTGATGCATTCTTCCTGTCTCAAGGGTAAGCCGGATTTTCTCCATAGGGATAACAGTATCCTCATTACTGACCTCCCACTTCTTCAACACCTCGTAGTGAGTGACAGCTTCCCTCTCTGATCCGTGCTGTACCAGGGCTTCCCTTATTACTCCCTTCTCAGGACTTATCCTTCCGATACATACTGCCTCATATATTTTTTTTACTTCACGGGAAGAAATGAGTTTCGTCCACTTTGAGGCCGCAGGAGGATTCTTCGCTACGATCATAAGACCGGCAGTATCCTTGTCCAGTCTATGGACAAGATAGATCTTTTGACCAATCTGTTCCGCCATATCCATGTCAACGGAGTGTGTCACTCCCTGCCCTCCTTGTACGGCAAGTCCGGAGGCCTTGTTTATAACGAATATCTCTTCATTTTCATATATAACTTCAATTGATCTCATCGATGCCAAGTATATGACAGACAGGTTTTTAAGTCAAAAGAAATACAGGCTGCAGGCTTGCAAAAGTCCAGATCATTGCCGATACTAATGATATGCGGAGGAATTCTATGTACTTGAAGAAAAGCTTTATTCTCGTCCTGACATTAATATTTTTCATAAGTAATGCCGTCGCCGATATGATGCACTCCCCTACCTGGGGTTACGGACTCGATCTTCCAGAAGGTTTTGAGCTAATAGATAAAAACGGTAATGACGCATACATGTTCGAACACACAGAATTCCCTGTATCCGTAATCGTAAGGGCTTACCCAGAATCCCGCTTCGGCTCAGTGGACAAGACTATGGAGAACGTCATGAAAAACCTGGGGGCCGAATACGACACTTCTGACCTGATCTGGAGAAAGAACCCCTGTATCGTATCTTCTTTCTCAATGGTACTGAACGGTGCTGTGGAATCCGGCTGGGCGACTGCTCTTTCCCTTCCAGAGACGAAGGGCATATTAGTCCTGCTTTCATATACTCCGGAGGAATACTACGAAGAGCTGATGCAATTCGTAATATCCTGCGTGGACAGCGTATGCACCGACAGAGGCAGCTATTACAGCTCCGGGCCGATAACGAGCTTCGCTTTTCCAGAGACAGAGCAGGAAAAACATACAGTGACTATAGGCGGAACAGACATAACTATCAGGCTTGACAGTTCCGACAGAGAAGCTGATGAATTCGTAATAGAAAGAGAATATTCCGTCCTTTGCATGTATAAGCAGTCACAGCTTTGGCAGGAAGCCTGGCAAAGATACTACCGCCAGATTTTCAGGAATGAATTCGCCCGGCTTGAAAAAGCGGCTTTCACGATCCAGAACAAACTGACAAGGAAACTCAACGGTTCTGACGGCATACCCCAGGCACTGCTCTCCTGGGTTCAGGAGATGCCCTATGAAAGACAAAAGAGCACTTCAGATTTTGCTCCAGTAACTGGTATACTTGCCGGAGACGGCTCCGATTGTGACAGCCGTTCTATGCTGGTAGCAATCCTACTCTACCACATGGGTTACAAAACAAGTATATTCGTTTCGGCGGAATACAGTCATGCCCTTACTGGCGTAGTGCTGGACAAACCGGGTGCAAAAATTAAGCTTGGGGATGATGACTTCCTCTTGGGAGAAACGACTGCTCCTGTTGATTTCGGCTTAGTCCCCAAAGATATGAACAATACTGATAAGTGGCTGGGTGTAGACTTCAACTTTTTTTGAAAAAAAATAGAAAAGCTCACAAAATTTAAAATCAGATTCGTATAAGACTTTCAGGAGATATCCTGAGAACAGAAGAAATTACTCTCAAACGAAGAGCTTGTATTCTTGTATGAAAGGATTCTCCACAAAGGAGGCCTTATATGAGAATACGAAACTTTCTTTCAATATTGCTTGTCATAATGGCTGTACAGCTGATACATGCAAGGCAAAAGACAATAACCATCACAGAATATGATACGGTAGCTGATCCTCAGCATGTTACGGGTAATATTTATAAGGCAGATGATGGGACAGAGATTGAATTAAAGCAAGGACAGGATCCCAAGGACCCGAAATCTTACAGAGTCGATGGGGAAGACCATGGTATGCCTACTGCATCAGTTTCTAACACATATACCATCATAATCGATATTCCAGACGAGATATACACAGAAGAAAATCAAAACTTTATAGAAAGTGAATTCAAGAATTATTGCAAACAGCAATACGAAGCCACAGGCCAAGGTATAATCGGCGCCGGTATGGTGATGAAGGAGACAGTAACCCAGAAATTCTTGAATATTATTCCTTATGAAAAAGAATACACAGCAATCACACTGGGAAAAATGGAAACAAAAGTATTATCCCACTCCATAGACAAGATAAAGGCCTCAGAATCAGTACAGATAGGTGACCCGGTACTTATGACCAGCGGTCAGTACAGATATGACGAGACCGATGTGATCGTCCAAAACAGGAATCTGATGCTTGAAATAGGGAGACATTATCAAAGTGAGGAAAACCTAGGCGAAAGTCTTGGTAGGAAATGGTTTTTCAGCCTGGATACAAGGATAATAAGAGGAAGCTCAATATCATCGGAAAAGACCTATGAGGAAGCGCTGAAGACACTGGCTACCCTTGAAGCTGAACTTGCCGGTTTAAGAGCCAATAAGCGAGAAGCAGAATTGGAATATAACAACAGCCTGTTAAATCTTTATAGTGATATAAAGACGACAAATAACGCCATTAACAGTCTAAGAACAAGTGGATATACCTCCTACAGTGAAGTCTCAGAATACATCAAGAATTTAAGCTCAAAGCTCACGACTCTGAATGAGCTGCTTACTGAAATACAGACAGACAAGGCAATATTTATGGATAGGATAAACACATACATCTATGAATATGAAACAAAGCTATCCGCAGAAAGAAAGACGCTGGCAAAGATCAAACAGATATATGATCATTCCATATATAACAGGAATAAGAACTCCCGGGCAAAAGAAGGGAATGGCTTTGATGAATACATGGACATAGGTACAGATATCATAATTCTTTTCGATACCTACGGACGAAAAAGCATCTATCAGCTTACCACTCCCCCCACATACAATGGAAATGAGGATCTTTTCCCCCAAGGGGCAGAAACTACAAGTCTCTCGGGAGGAAGTGACAAGCTTTCCATACTTGCGGACGGAAGTTATCAGCTCAAGAAAAGAGACGGAACTATCTGGCATTACGGCGATAAGGGAATGCTGGGAGAAATTACGGACAGGTACGGAAACAGCATAAGCATATCTTATGAAGGAGAAAAGCCCATATCCATAAACATAGACGGAAAAAATGCTTACCGCTTGGAATGGTGCAACAACAGGCTATGCACAATTGTGAACGCCAGAGATAACTCAGACTACACTGAATATTCATATACAGACGGAAGATTATCATCAGTGAAAGACAATGATGGGGATTCCATATCTTTCGGATATATGGATGCACCAGGGGATTACCTCACCACTATTCAAAAGCCCGACGGAAGTGAGGTACTTATAGACTACAGTCTTGAAAGAGAAGGCAGGAAACTTGCCAGCAGGACAAGGAATGAGGAGGGGTTCTGGGAAAACTTCTCATATAGTCAGAGTGGTAAGAAAGTTGAGCATACTTCTCAATCAGGAATAAAAACCATATATGAATATGATGATGACCAGAGACTTACAAAAGAGACAGACTGCGATGGAAGCACAAAAGAATACGAATATGATGAAGATGGAAATGTAATATCAGAAAAAGTAAATGGAAACATCACAACCTACGAATACAACAATTATGGGGAAAAGATAAGAGCCTGTTACAGCGACGGAAGTCAAGAAGCATGGCAATACGATGACTTCGGTTCCGTGATTTCATACAAGGACAGGGACGGAATACAGTACGAATACATACGGGACAACAAAGGAAATCTCTCCACTCTTAATGCAGGAGGAAGAACGCTTTACACATATGAACATGACGCGAAAGGTCAGATGAAATCGGCAACGATGCACCGGGCTGACGGCAGTACCGTATCCCGGAGTTTTTCATACGATGAATACGGCAATCTAAAGGAAAGAAGGTCAGCCAGCACAGAAACAAACGGAGGCATAAGGGAAGAATGGACATACGATGGTCGTGGAAGGATCCTGTCATATACTATAAACGGCAATACTGAGGAAAGTTATTCCTATGAAGGTAGGAAAACGACAATAAGCTATAAGAACGGGCTGGTCTCCGAATATATCACTGATTCGAGGAAGGATTGCAGGTCAATTCTGGAGAAAGACAGCCTGACAGGAGAAATCAGGTTCACCCAGATAAGCTACGACAAATGTCATCAGCCAGTCAAACGGACCATATCCCAAGGGAAAGGGGAAGCTCCAGTCATAACAGCCCTGTACAGATATCTAGCGGGAGGAGAACCGGAAGCAGAGCTCTTTACAGATGGAGAGAACTGCATAGTCACTCTTTATGAATACAAGGATCAACAGGGTAGACAAACTGATTATCTGACGAAAATCACCAGAATCCAATGCGTGATGTCAGACTTACATAGGGCTGGAATGACTGAGGAAGAAGGCTTTTCCAGGACAAACCTAGTCGAACTGCAGGCCCATGCAGAAGACAGCTATTCAGTTTCCTATTCATACTTGATCACACAAAACGGTACGGAAGTCATAGAGACAGCCTCAGACGGAACACAGACAAAAAAAGAATATGATGCCTGGGCAAGACTATACAGCATAACAAACACCGCGGGAATAAAGACCTTTAATGAGTACACAGCGGCAGGAAGACTAGAAAAACAAGAGTCTGAATATGGTGGATTCTGGCTGTACCAGTATGATATCACAGGAAATCTGAAGGAAACTGGCCCTGAAGGTGGAAAACATACATTTGTAACGATGAACCCGGATGAAACTCCATTCAGGGTAACAGACAGGAAAGGCCAAACGAGCGAATATGCCTATGACGATAGTGGAAATTTAATAAAATTGCGAACTCCAACAGGCTCCACCTTCTGGAAATATGATTATAAAGGCAGGCTTATATCTGAAATTATAGGAGGAAATGGAGACACCGCAAGCGCAGAGGAATATAGTTCATACACATACAGCCCGAATGGCAGATCTGTCACAAGCAACAAAGGAGGCCTCTATTCCATGATATATACGCTCAATGCATGGGAAGAAACCACATCCATAACTGACGGAGAGGGTAATAAAGGAACCTTCGGCTATGATTGCGCGGGCAGGCTTATTTCTCAGAAAGACGCTTACGGGAACGAAACGAAGTATGAATATGATGTCCGAGGTTTAGTGACACGGATAAACTACCCTGACGGTACATATCACCAATATAAATATGATGTTTTCGGCAACATAACAGAAGAAAGCTTCTGCGGGAAAAGTACGAGAGAATTACTCTATGACAAAGGAGGACGCCTGAAGGAAGAAAAGGGAGAGCTTACTCCCCTGACCTCCTATGAATATGATGAAAGCGGACGATTAGCCGCCCTGTTTTCCGGTGGTGAAAGAAAAAACTCCTATGAATATGATGACAGAGGACGGGCTGTATCCATAAAAGACGGAAGAGGTAACATAAGCCTGTATGAATATGATGGATTCGGTAAACTGATCTCCGAGACTAACCGTTTGGGATTATCCCAAACATTCTCATACGATTATGAAGACCAGCTTACAGAAAAAAAAACTTTCTCAGGGAAAGTCGTCAAAACAGAAACATCCGCAGATGGACTCTGCAAAACTACTTATTACCCTGATGGAAGCGCAGACATTGTGACATACGATTCAGCGGGCCGGATAAAATCCATAAGCAATGAGACAGGAAGGACCCGATATGAATATGACAAAGGTGGAATGCTTACACGACAGACAGACGAAAGCACAGGAGAAAGCATCATATTTATCTACGATAAAGCAGGAAGAAGGAAACAGATAAAAGGAGCAGGAAGAGATATCTCCTTATCCTACGGAAAGAACGGGGAATTGATAGAAATCAGGGACAAGTCGATTTCTGCTGGTTTCCGGATAGAATATGACAGCATGATGAGGGAAATCCGAAGGACTGGGGATAACGGAGTAAGAACAGAAACCTTCTATAACGAGAACGGTACTGTGGATATAATAACGACAAAAGATAAAAAAGGTATGCTCCTTGATGCGGAAGCTTACGTATATGACGAAAATGGCAGAAAAGAAGCACTTATCCGTGAGAATGGAGAAATCACTTTATTCAATTACGATGACCAAGGAAGGCTAATATCGGTTTTTCATCCTGACACAAAAGAGATACAGGACTATGAGAATCAAATTATCAAATCATACGGAATAGTGGAAAAGCGTTATAATTCCATAAAATCAATATATATTCAAAAAAATGTATATAATAAGCTTGCTGATTTACAAAAGCTATGTAACAATATCACCACAGTAATATCAGTATACAGGACTTTCAGGGTAGAAAGCTTCACATACGATGAGAACGGAAACCGTAAGGGCTGGTACATAGGAGGAGGCTTAATAGAATATTCATGCGATAAGGATGACAGGATTGTTTCTTGTCTTTCAGGTGGAAAAAGAGTAAAGGAATATTTATATGACGATGACGGAAACCTGACGTCATTTTCAAATCCATCTGTTTCAGGTCACAGAAGCTATTACACTTACGACGGAAGAGACCGTATGATTTCATCAATTTCCTATGGGGAAGACGGTATTGCAAAGGAGAAAAACTACGGATATGATGCGATCGGCAGGAGAGCGTATGTCTCATCGTCGGGAAAGGGGACGGTCCGTAGCACATATGATGGTTTTGGATTCGAAAGTCTTTCGGAAAACAGGACAAGTGAAATATATGACGTCAGCAGCTTCACATCGCAAAGCAAGTCGAAGGGAGCTTCCATTCCACAGGGAGAACGTTACCGGTATATAAAGGACGGAATACAAACTGACGGAAGGCAAAGGACGAAGAGAGAGGAAAGCATGACGGAGCAGACAGGCTTCAGGACAAGGAAGTCTCTATACATAAAAGGAATCCCTGCCGCGATAGAAACAGACGGTGAAAGCTGCTATCTGTCAAACGACACGGCAGGCAGCATCAGATGCATAACAGATTCCTACGGCTCCTTTGCGGCATCAATACAGTATGACACCTTCGGCACCCCCGTCACGATTTCTGACAAGGGTATGCTTTCAGCAGGCGACAGCACCACATACCAGGTGAACACCATGCACAAGGGCAGAAATACTCCGGACAAGCAATATACATCAGATTACGACCTCATCTCAGATACCCAGGAAAACAAAATAATCGACACAGTTCTTTCCAAGGCAGCCTACGCAGGCAAGCCCTACGACCCAGTTACAGGCCTTTACGACTATGGCTTCCGTGACTACTCACCCGCCCTAGCCCGCTTCACCACTAAAGACCCAATAAGAGACGGCCTCAACTGGTACGCTTATTGCAACAATGATCCAGTGAATTTCGTGGATATGTGGGGGTTGAAATTTAAAAAGAGAACTTTTCATAATCTTATGGGAGACTCTGCTTGGAGGAATGAATTAACAGGAAATGGGGTTGATTTCTTAGCAGAAAAAGGGGAAATCGGTCAATTGAGAAACACCGGATGTGCAATAACGGAAATGAGTAATGTAATATCCTCTGCGACTGATATTATTCTAACTCCAAAAGATATTAATGATGATAAATCTTATTTTGCAGCAGGTACAGATAATCTTTATATGCAAAAACTTGCTGAGGATAATGGACTAATATTCGATTATTGGACAAAAAATGTACAGGGAGATTTAGGGAAAAAGATTACAGAATTAAAAAACAATAAAAATGAATATCTGATTTCCGCACAAGTAAAATATAAAGAAGAAGATGAAAAAAGTCATTGGGTAGGTATTACAGATGTAGAAACCAGAGAAGATGGGAAAACCTATGCAAAAATAGCCCCTACATCAATTTTAGACACAAGCAAATCTCATAGACCCAGAGATTCTTGGGTTTTAGATGAAAATGGGGATATGTGGATTGAAACCTCTGATATAAACAAAATATATACGTATAAGAATAAATAAGGAAGTAAGCATCCAAAACAAAGAAGGAGATATATATGAAAAAAGTATTGTTATTGGTTTTAACAGTCTATGGGCTGCTATTGACGGGCTGCAACAACAAAGCCATGGAGGAGCTCCAGAAGAAAAACACTGAACTGGAAAAGAAATACAGGACCCTCTCGTCCCAATCGAAGGAACTGTCTTCCTCCTATGAGGAATGCCTCAAGCAAATATCTGATCTTACGGCAAGGTTGGATACTCTGGAGGAAAGGATTAATACGATAGAAAAAGAAAGACTTATAGCAAAAACAAGGAGAACTGCTATAAGGTACGATCATAAACAGACTGTAAATTTCAAATACGGCGGTTATGACACTAAGATTTACAAAGAACCATTAGGAGAAGAAGTCATCTATACAGTCCAGACTGGAGATAAGATTCAAGTCACAGCTATATTGGTCTTTGAAACAACGAACGAAGGCTTCCTGGAGGTCAAGACACCAACTGAAGTCACAGGCTACATAGCCTTTTTGAATCCCTTCAAAGATGGAAGTTTTCTTCCTATATACACACTTACGGTGGATGGAAAAAACGTAACTATACTGAAGATGGAAAATGCATATCATGTTACGGAGACTTTTCATTTGAGAACCCTACCATCCGACAACTCAGAAAGCATCCATGTAGTTACCCATAAAGAAGGCATGGATTATTATTGGACATCAGCTATAACTGAGGATTATGAATGGGTGAAGATAAAACTCAACGAATATGAAGGCTGGGTCAAAACTCAGGCACTGAGCGTGGATAAAGGCGGTCCTTTATTAAATACCCCAGAAGCAATGATTGAATGGGTACTGATTGACGTGAACATGATCTAAATTAAGATATTATGTTTTGTTACCCAAAAAAGAAAAAGTGTTTTCAAATGACTAATCATACAGGCTTCAGGTCTAGGAAGTCTCTATACACAAAGGGGAGTCCCGCGGAAAACAAAATAATCGACACAGTTCTTTCCAAGGCAGCCTACGCAGGCAAGCCCTACGACCCAGTTACAGGCCTTTACGACTATGGCTTCCGTGACTACTCACCCGCCCTAGCCCGCGAGTTTTGCGAAGCAAAATCTCGGGAAGAAAAACAAAGTTTTTCGACCTTCACCACTAAAGACCCCGTCTGCGCAGAGCGCAGTTGTGATAGGAAATTTATTTTATATGTTCCCTCACGCGAACACCCAATAAGAGACGGCCTCAACTGGTACAATACATGGGCTGCGAGTTTTGCGAAGCAAAATCTCGTGGAGAAAAACAAAGTTTTTCGACCCGATCCAGTGAATTTCGTGGATATGTGGGGGTTGAAGCAGGTTTTAGCAGAGGACATAGTTCAATTAAATAATAACCGTATAATAAGTAATAGTAATGGAAATCTAAAGAAACAGGCAAAGATAGAAATACAAAGAAGTCCTGATGACAACGGTAATAATGGCAAATACTACCAGTCTACTCTTTCCGTTGTGATTAATGATGATGTAAAACTTTTTTCAGCTCCTGTTCAATCTACGGCAGATCATCCAAACCTCAATAATGGCGAAGCAAAATATAGTGGAGGAACACTAGACGCGGGAATGTACGACGGTGTTTTCTTAAACAAATCTGGAAGTTATATGAATGCTATTGATATAACAGGAAATGGGGTCGAAGAAAATGATGCCGTCCTTGTTCATCCTGATGTATTTACTGCAAAAGGAGAAACAGACAGTTATAGTATATATGGCAAACCATATAGTTTAGCTTGTCAGATATTAAAATTAGTTGACTTTAACAAAACTATAAACACTCTTTCAAATCTGGGTTTTAGAGGAGGAACTCCCAAAAATGAAAATGAATCATGGAGCAAGGGTGATCACATAAAAATAGAAATCAAAGATGCAACTGACAAAAAGGGGAAGTAATCATGAAACGACCAATGTTTGTATTTATTTTATTGTTTTTGGCATCATCTGTATTTTGTCAAAATTTCACTGAAAGCGGAGAAATTCTGACTTTAGACGGACTTTCATTTGCATCAGATATACTCAATGAAATTGTTTTCGAAAACGGGGAAATTTCAATCATCAACTATGAGGGATATTTTGAAGAAAAGAGACATATCATTTTAAATGACAAATACGATATCGAGAAAAAAGGCAGCCTCGTTTTTCTTAACCTTAAAAATGAAAGTAAATCTTTTCTATGCCTTGCGAGCGATGAAGTACTGTTGCTATATGACGAAAAGAATGAGTCCCCTTTCTTTTTCGGATTCTCCTCAATGAGAGGATTGGAATTAATAAGCCAGCCAGATAAGATAACCGCATCATCAGAACTGCTTGAGAATGACTATGTTTATTCCGCCAGTAATCTTGGCAACTTTAATCTTTCACAGCCTTGGGTGGAAGGAGTTCCGGGGAACGGTGAAGGTGAGTATATTACATTATCTGGAAATTGCACCTACATATACTTATTCAACGGATATATTTCGTATTCAAAGCCGTATCTGTACGAACGGAATTCTCGAATCAAGAAAATAAAGATAACCACGAATACAGAAAATGGAGAAAAGGAATTTATTTTCAACTTATTTGACACTCCCAATCCTCAGAAAATAAATCTTGGGGAACGTGTTACAGATGATATAAAACTGGAAATCCTAGAAGTTTATCCAGGCACAAAATATCAGGATACCTGTTTGAATGCACTATTGTTTAAAATATTTTAATGCAAGTCATATTATTTGCTTTTGGTTCGTGATTAGAGCCTATGTATTGGAGCTTGATGCCGTCAAACAGTACTCCCCTAGCAAATAATGGAGAAGCTTATTCTACGGATAACTTGAAAAAAATCGCTAAAGAGGAAGTTTTATATGAAGAGGGAAACATTAATAATATAGATGCAGCATATGGCTCTTGGATGGAGAGCAGAAATTCTGATTCACGACAAATAATTCAAACAGGAACTCATGTTGTAAATCAAACGTATGCTCCTTATCAAAATACACGAGAACCTGCTTCGCAGGGAAAAATAAACTGGAATTATGTTATAGGGGAAGTATGGAAAAGAATGATAAAAAATCGAAGTAGCTTTATAATCTTTGTTTTTAGTCTGATATCGACGTTGGCTATAGCTCAGGAAAAATATGTTAATATGTTTTTAGAGATAGATTTCTTTCCGTCTTTAATTTCCTTCACAGAATTGAATCCAGATAACGGAGAATTATCAACAAGCACATATTCAGGCATATATAGAGAAGGGAATCCCTTATCCACTTTTTGCTGTGAAAATGGAGAGAATTTATTTGTTTTAAAATCGTCAGGTATACTGATTATTTACAAAGACGATAAAAAATATCCTGTCTGGGGGGTCAATCAAAAAAAATATAGAAGTGCAGAAACCTTCGTATTTGATGATGAAATTCTTTCCGATTCTTTTTTAGTAGAACCGAATTTCACGTATTCTGCATCTAATTTAGGCAATATGTTCCTGGATTCACCATGGTGTGAAGGGGAGAAAGATGATGGGAAAGGTGTCAAAATCGATATGGGTCTTTGTGGTACAGGTTTCATAATTTCAAATGGCTTTGTTTCGAAAAAACAGTACCTATATGAATATAACAACCGCATAAAGACCATCAAACTAACCGACTCAAATGATTCTGATTTCATGAAAATAATTGAATTACAAGACAAAGCAGAACCTCAGTATGTTTTTATTGATAATATTCCAGGAAGGCATATTAATATTGAAATACTTGAAACATATTCAGGTTCTAAATGGAATGACACTTGTATCAATTTCATCATAAAGTTATTTAACAGATAACTAACTTAGTATATAGGTTGGAAATGATACATATAGATAACAAATGAGGCAGCTATGGACGATAAAAGCTTCTAACATTCGAAACAGCACACAATATTCGGCTACTTCCGAATTGATTGAAAACAACTTCACGTATGAAGTAGAAAATCTTGGGGAAACAAATCTAATTCCATGGGTTGAAAATGCACCAGATTCTGGAATTGGACAAACAATAACAATGGAATGGCCGGTCTGGAAAGATAGAGACGGATCTCAAGGTGGAATTGGAGCATTAATCTTTTTTAATGGTTTTATCTCTTTTGACAAACCATACCTTTATGAAGCAAATAACAGGATTAAAGAAATAAGACTATATTCAAAAGATGGTTCATATGATTTCCAAACAAAACTAGATGATACTCCGAATCCCCAAATCGTTTTTTTACCTGTACCAACATCAGAAATGTGTGTAGAGATAAAAAGTGTGTATAAAGAAAATAAATGGAATGACACTTGTATTAATTCAATATTCGGATTAGAAAACTGGCAAGCAAGGAGTCTTTATGAAGATATGCTCAAAAAAGGAGATAAGATACTTGGTTACAAACCAAACTCTATTACGGCGGTTATGACACGAAAATCTTAAAAGAGCCTTTAGGAGAAGAAGTCATCTATACAGTCCAGACCGGAGATAAGATTCAAGTCACAGCTATATTAGTCTATGAAACAGCTAATGAATGCTTCATCGAGGTTAAGACACCCTCTGACATTAAAGGCTACATAGACATTTCGCTAAATCCCTTCAAAGATGGCAGTTTCCTGCCTATATACACACTTACGGTAGATGGAAAAAACGTAACAATACTGAAGATGGAAAGTTCATATCATGTTACGGAGAGTTTTCATTTGAGAACCCTACCATCCGACAACTTCCCGCCAGGGAAGCTGTCTTTAACATTCAATTCTTGATAAATAATCAGCAGTAATTTATATTTAGAAAAGTAACAGCAGCTGTCAGCTGTTTGCGGGACATAGCCGCATTAAAATCTTTTACCCCAGCCTACTGAATTTAAAGAAAGAACTTCACAGTCTCCATGCCCGTGGAGGAAGTTTCTCCCCATTGATTTTTTCATACTTATCTTCATAATAGTGCCATATGAAACTTAAAGGCTTTTATTCGTCTTTGTTTACGATTGCAATTCCAATTTCTCTTCAGGCCCTTTTGCAGAATTTTGTAAACATGCTCGATACCGTTATGATCGGGCGGCTTGGTAGTGTTGAGATTGCTGCCGTGGGTCTTGGAAATCAGATATTCTTTATCCTCAATATGATTCTTTTTGGGATTACTTCCGGTGGTGGTGTTTTTATTGCCCAGTTCTGGGGTAAAAAGGATATAGGCGGAATCAGAAGGTCTTTAGGTTTGATGACTTTGATTGCCACTTTTGTTTCCGTGGTTTTCACTCTACTCGGACTTTTTATTCCCAATCAGCTGATAAGAATTTATTCTCCTGATCCTGAGGTTGTACGCGTTGGTGGAGAATATCTTCGCATTGCCTGTCTGAGTTATATTCCAACCGCAATAAGTTTTTCCATTACTCTTGCCATGCGTAGTACCGAACGGGTAAAGCTTCCCCTTATTTGTACATCTGTTTCACTTCTTACAAATGCCGGTGCAAATTATCTTTTGATTTTCACTGCCGGAATGGGAGTTAAGGGAGCTGCAATTGCAACAGTTTTCTCGCGCCTTGTTGAACTTGCCATTCTTTTGAGCTGGTCTTATTCTCACGGTTATGAAATCTGTGGAAAGCTTCGCGAACTGCTGGGCTTTGACTGGTCTTTTGTTGTTAAATATTTGAAGATTGCCTTCCCTGTCATTATCAATGAAACCTTCTGGGGTCTTGGAACCTCTGTCTATAACGGAATATATGCACATGCGGGAACTGATTCCTTTACCGCCTATAGCATTACCGGAACAATCAGCCAGCTTACCTGGGTATTCTGTATGGGCTTCGGAAACGGTATCGGCGTTCTGATTGGAAAGAGAATCGGCGAAAAGAAGCTGGACGAAGCGAAAGCCTATGCACTGCGCTCCATGTGGTTTATGCCTTTAGTGGGAGCTCTTGTCGGCGTACTTCTGTTGCCGCTTTCTAAACTCCTTCCCTTCCTCTTTAACGTTGAGCCGGAAATCATCAAAATGGCAACTCAGATTCTTATGATTTTGATTCTGCTTTATCCATTTAATTCCTTCTGTATGGACTGGGTTGTGGGTGTATGCAGGGCTGGTGGAGATACTGTATTTTCTGCCCTTGGCGAACTGATTGTTTTGTGGGGTGTTGCAATTCCCCTTGGATATATTGCAGCCTTTGTTCTCCATCTTCCCGCCCCGATGATTTTCTTATTCCTATCAAGCGAATCGATTGTAAAGGCAATCGTGGGTGCAATAAGAGTTTTAAGCGGAAAGTGGCTGCACGAAGTTACCTGATTTTTAAATTATTTCCCGTTTTCAGCATATCTCTTGAACAGATTGATAATAATCATAACCATTGTATAAATATTGCTGAACTTCAGAATCCATATTCCACTTCTTATACATGGATTTATTACAATTCTATTAGTAGATCCTTTACAAGAATTCAAAACATAAAATCCGCCGAGCAAATGACCTACAATTCTGTCAACATAATAAGATAAAATCTTGTCTATTGTTTGTCTTCCATTGAGCAGATCAAATGCAGGACAAATAATATCCGCATATCAACCTCTCAGATATTATAAAAAAAAACTACAATAAGTTCAAAATTTTTATAGCCAAAATAGAAAATACTTGTTTTCTCAGCAATTTCAGCATTGAATGAAATCTCTCAAGTTTATCCTTGCTCTGAGGATGGCAGACTCTTGCCGCTGTTTCCCATTATACAAAAAAAGCCCTGATGTCTTACATCAGGGCTTTTCGGCAATCAAGAGCTTGAAAAAGACTACCGGTCCCAAAGCCTATATATGCTAAAAGCCGGTACAAACTATTCCAGGCTGATTACGATTATCAGCTGTCACTCAGCCTTCGAATCCTTCTGGGAAGTCTCCGTTGTGATATACATTCTGAACATCGTCATCTTCTTCGAGACGATCTATAAGCTTCTGAAGCTTTGTAGCCTGCTCGTTATCAAGAGCGGAATATGTATCAGGAACCATGGATACCTCGGCAGAGACTGACTCATAGCCTTTTGCCTGGAGAGCTTCGAGAACAGTCGCAAAATCGTTAGGATCCGTAGTCACAGTTATAACTCCATCCTCATTGACGATATCCTCAGCACCTGCCTCAAGGCCTGCATCCATAATCTCATCTTCGCTTACAGCTTCTGCATCATATTCGATGACACCCTTTCTTGCGAACATATAGGAAACAGAGCCTGTCGCACCAAGGTTTCCGCCTGTTTTTGAGAAGATATTGCGGATGTTAGCAGCTGCGCGGTTATTGTTATCGGTAAGAACCTCAACGAGGATAGCGACTCCGGCAGGACCATACCCTTCATAAATCTTTTCTTCGAATACTGCGTTTCCGAGCTCACCTGTACCTTTCTTGATAGCACGCTCAATATTGTCCTTAGGCATGTTTGATGCACGTGCCTTAAGAATGGCAGTCCTCAAGCGGGGGTTAGAGTTAGGGTCTCCGCCACCCATACGAGCTGCAATAGAAATTTCCTTGATAAACTTTGTAAAAAGCTGACCGCGTTTTGCATCAGCTGCACCTTTGGCGTGTTTAATTGTCGCCCATTTACTATGTCCAGACATCGGAACTCCTTATATAACAGCC